>SDAY01000092.1 GCA_006212015.1 Halothiobacillaceae bacterium | reverse complement strand
CTGCCGATTACCGAGAGCATCATCACCGAGCATCTGGATGAGTTTTTGCAACTCACCCGGGCCTTGCTGTTGCAGGAGGGTTTGCCGCGTGACTGACGACCGCCTTGTCACGGCCGCCGCCAATCAGGCCGAGGAGGCCATCGACCGCGCCATCCGTCCGCGTCGGCTTGCGGACTACATCGGCCAGCCCGCCGTGCGCGAGCAGCTGGAAATCTTCATCCCTGCCGCCCGCGCGCGCGGCGAGGCGCTCGATCACCTGCTGATCTTCGGCCCGCCGGGCCTGGGCAAGACCACGCTGGCGCACATCATCGCCAACGAGATGGGCGTGGCCCTGCGTCAGACTTCGGGGCCGGTGCTGGAGCGCCCTGGCGATCTGGCCGCGCTGCTGACCAATCTGGAACAGGGCGACGTGCTGTTCATCGACGAGATCCATCGCCTCTCGCCGGTGGTGGAGGAGATCCTCTACCCGGCGATGGAGGACTATCAGCTCGACATCATGATCGGCGAAGGCCCGGCGGCGCGCTCGATCAAGCTGGACCTGCCGCCCTTCACCCTGGTGGGGGCGACCACGCGCGCGGGGATGCTGACCAACCCGCTGCGCGACCGCTTCGGCATCACCCAGCGGCTGGAGTTCTACGGCGTGGCGGACCTTGCCACCATCGTTCGCCGTTCCGCGCGCCTGCTTGGGGTGTCGATGGAGGAGGCGGGGGCGGTCGAGATCGCGCGGCGTGCGCGCGGCACCCCGCGCATCGCCAACCGCCTGCTGCGCCGGGTGCGCGACTACGCCGAGGTGAAGGCGAACGGGGTGATCACCGCCGGGGTGGCGGACGCTGCGCTGAACATGCTCAAGGTGGATGCCCTGGGTCTGGATCATCAGGATCATCGCCTGCTGCGCACCCTGATGGAGAAGTTCGACGGCGGCCCGGCCGGGCTGGACAATCTCGCCGCCTCGATTGGCGAGGCGCGCGACACCATCGAGGATGTGCTGGAGCCCTACCTGATGCAGCAGGGTTTCATCATGCGCACGCCGCGCGGCCGCATGGCGACGCCGCTGGCCTACCGTCACTTCGGCCTCAAGCCGCCATCGCGCACCGAGGCGATGCAGGCCGAGTTCGTGGATTTTCAGTCCGATGAGTGAATTTTCCTGGCCCGTCCGCGTCTATTACGAGGACACGGATGCAGGCGGCGTGGTGTTCTACGCCAATTACCTGAAATTCTTCGAGCGCGCGCGCACCGAAATGCTGCGCAAGCATGGCGTTCACCAACAGGAACTGCTTGAAAATACAGGTCTTGTGTTCGTGGTACGTCGCGTGCATGTAGAATACCGCCAGTCCGCGCGGCTGGATGATCTTCTCGACATCAGCGCGCGCCCAAGGCTGCAAGGCCGGGCGCGTCTGATCTTCGAGCAGGAGGCCCGCCGCGCAAGCGATCAAGCCCTGTTGTGCAGCGCAGAAGCCGAGATCGTCTGCGTGACCGCGGACGGCTTCCGGCCGCGGCCGATACCCCAAGAAATACTGGAGATCCTACCGTCGTGAGTACCCCGGCGCCTGATATGTCGATTGTCGGCCTGATTGGTGGCGCAAGCCCGCTGGTGCAGGGTGTCATGCTTCTGCTGCTGATGGCCTCCATCGTGTCGTGGATGATCATCGTCCACAAGCGGGGCCAGATGAAGCGCGCGCGTGCCGAGATCGAGGCCTTCGAGGAAAAATTCTGGTCCGGCGTGAACCTGTCCGATTTCTACCATGCACTGACCCGCGACGAACGCCCGCGTATCGGCATGGCCTCGCTGTTCGAGGCGGGTTTCCGCGAGTTTGCCCGCCTGCGCCGTCAGGACGTGAACCACGATCCGGCGATGCTGCTGGAAGGCGCCCAGCGCGGCATGAAGGTTGCCCTGACCCGTGAAATGGACCGTCTGGAAGACCATCTTCCGGTGCTCGCGACCATCGGCTCGATCAGTCCATACGTCGGCCTGTTCGGCACCGTGTGGGGCATCATGAGCTCCTTCATGGGGTTGGCGAACGCCGGCAACACGACCCTGCAGGCGGTCGCGCCGGGCATCGCCGAGGCGCTGGTCGCCACCGCGATGGGCCTGTTCGCAGCCATTCCGGCGGTGGTCGCCTACAACCGCTACACCAACGACGTGGATCGCCTGTTCAACCGGCTGGACGGCTTCCAGGACGAGTTCCTGAGCCTGCTTCACCGCCAGGGCGCATCGCGTCCGGCGGCCTGACATGGGGGCCTCCGTCAGCGGGCGCGGTCGCCGAGGCCGTCGCTCGGTCGCCGAGATCAACGTCGTTCCCTACATCGACGTGATGCTGGTGCTGCTCATCATTTTCATGGTGACGGCGCCGATGCTGCAGCAGGGGATCGAGGTCGAGACGCCCAAAACCGCCTCAGAGACACTCTCCAGTGAAAAGGAGCCGCCGGTGGTGGTGAGCGTGGACAAGGACGGCATCTTCTATCTGAACATCGCGGACAACCCGAATGCCGCCATGCAGCCGGAACAGATCCAGGCGCGCGTGGCGGCCTATCGCCAACTCAATCCAGGGGTGCCGGTATTGGTGAAGGGCGATGCCAGCGTGCCGTATGCCAAGGTCATCGAGGCCATGGCGCTGGTGAAGAACGCGGGCGTGGACAAGGTGGGGCTGGTGACGGAATCGCCACCCAAGGGGAAATAAGCCATGCTCGCCTCCATCAAGCGCATGCCGCGCGCGCTGCTCGTTTCCGTCCTGCTGCACCTGTTGCTGCTTGCCGTCATCCTGATCTCATTCAACTGGGCGCGTACGCCGGAAAGCCAGCCTGTCGCCTCCGGCGAGCCCGAGCCTATTCAGGCGACGATGGTCGACGCATCGACCATCGAGGCCGAGATGAACAAGCTCAAGCAGGCCGAGGAGCAGCGCGAGAAGGCCGAGCAGAAACGTCAGTCCGATCTGGAACGCAAGCAGCAGGAGGCCCAGCGCAGGGTTGAAGAGGCCGAGCGCCGCCAGCAGGAAATGCAGCGTCAGGCGACGGAGGCCGAGCGCCGTCAGCACGATGCGCAGCGCAAGGCGGAGGCCGCGGAGCAGCGTGCCCAGCAGCAGGAAGCCGAGATCGCGCTGCGCAAACAGGACGAGGCGAAGAAACGGGCCGAAGAGCAGGTCAAGGCTGAGGCCTCTGCCAGGGCGAAGGCCGCCGCCGATGCGAAGATGGCCGAAGAGGCCAGGCGCAAGGCCGCCGATGATGCCAAGCTTGCCGAACAGAAGAAGCAGGCCGAGGCCGAGGCCGAGGCGAAGAAGGTCGCGGACGCGAAAGCCAAGGCGGCCGACCAGAAAGCCGCTGCCGAGGCCAAGGCGGCTGAACTGAAAAAGCAGGCCGACGCGGAGGTGAAGAAAGTCGCCGATGCCAAGGCCAAGGCGGACGCCGAGGCCGCGCTCAGGGCCAAGCAGGCTGCAGAGGCTGCTGCGAAGCAGAAGGCCGAAGCCGAGCTGCGTCGCAAGGCTGAACTGGCGGCTCAGCTTGCCGCCGAGGAAAATGCCGCTGCCAATGCAGCGAATGCCCGCCGCATGAAGGGGCTGAACGATCAATACATCGCTGCCATTCGCGCCAAGGTCGAGCGAAGCTGGCTCAAGCCCAGCACCGCAACGCCGGGCATGACCTGCAAGGTGCGCGTGACCCAGATGCCGGGTGGCATGGTGATGGACGTGAAGCTATTGAACTGCAGTGGCGACGAGCTTTTCAAACGATCCGTGATCAGCGCGGTGGAGAAGTCCAGTCCGCTGCCCGCGCCGCCTGATCCTTCCCTGTTCGACCGCGAACTGGATTTTGATTTCAAACCAGAATGATTGCTACCGAGGTCCGCTCCATGAACCGTTTGTTCATCCAGGCCATCGCCCTGCTTGCCCTCGCACTGGCCGCCTTGCCTGCACGCGCCGTGCTGCAGATCGACATTACCCAGGGCTCGGATGGCACGCTGCCGATTGCCGTGGTGCCATTCGGTGGCGGCGCGCCCGAGGATATCGCCCAGATCATCGGTGCGGACCTTGCCCGCAGTGGCCAGTTCAATACCCTGGCGCCGACCGCCATGCCCGAGCAGCCGGTCGATCCGCAGCAGGTGAACTTCGGCGCATGGCGTGCCGCCAAGCGTGACTATGTGGTGGTGGGGCGCGTGCGCCCCGATGCGGCGGGCTTCGCGCTGGAGTTCTACCTGCTCGACGCGGTCAAGGGGACGCAGGTCACGGCCATGAGCGTCAGCGCCTCGCGTGCCGAGCTGCGCATGGGCGCCCATCGTGTCGCCGACATCATCTACGAGGCCATTCTTGGGGTGAAGGGCGCGTTCGCAACGCGCATCGCCTACATCACCGAAAGCGGCGTCGCGCCATACCGTACCTACAGCCTCGAGGTGGCAGACAGCGACGGCTTCAATCCGCAGAGCATCCTCGAGTCGCGCGAGCC
The DNA here is from genome assembly GCA_006212015.1 of Halothiobacillaceae bacterium. Taxonomy (GTDB): domain Bacteria; phylum Pseudomonadota; class Gammaproteobacteria; order Halothiobacillales; family Halothiobacillaceae; genus Thiofaba. The sequence goes on along the minus strand of SDAY01000092.1, from coordinate 3,186 downwards.
CATCATGTCGCCATCCTGGTCACCGGATGGGCGCAAGCTGGCCTATGTGTCGTTCGAGACCCGCCGCTCGGCGATCTATGTCCAGGACCTGTTCACAGGTCGGCGTGAGCGCGTTTCCAGCTTCCCCTCCATCAACGGATCACCAAGTTGGGCGCCAACGGGCGATCGGCTGGCCGTGACGCTGTCGAAGGACGGCAATCCGGAAATCTATGTCCTGAATCTGGCAACCCGGCAGGTCAACAGGCTCACGGTCAGCAGCGCGATCGATACCGAGGCGACATGGCTGCCGGATGGCAGCGGGGTCGTGTTCACCTCCGACCGCGGTGGTCGCCCGCAGACTTACCAGGTAGGCATCGATGGCGGAACGCCGCGTCGGCTCACCTTTGACGGCGGCTACAATGCCCGGCCCTCGGTATCCGCGGACGGGCGCTATCTGGCGACCATTCAGAGCTGTGGCGGCGGCTTCTGCGTGTCCGTTCTCGACATGAAGACGGGTGCCTCGCAAGCCGTGAGCAAGGGCCCGCAGGACGAGGCCCCGAGCTTTGCGCCGAATGGCGCCATGTTGCTGTATGCGGCCAGCGAGGGTGGGCGTTCGGTGCTCAAGGTCGCCTCCGTGCAGGGGCGCGCCAATACCCGCCTGAGCTTTGGCCAGGGCAAGGTCCGCGATCCGGCCTGGGGGCCTTCCCGTCAGTGAGCAGGGGCATTGAATCGATGAAAACATCAAAGCGTATCCTTTGGATGTCCATGCTGGCCGTCATGGCAGCGCCTGTGTGTGCTGCCCAGCCTGAATGGCGTAGCTGGGGCACGGGTGAGACATCAGCGCCACGGCCGGTTGAGGGCGCCATTCCGGCCCCGACGCCCACGCAGACCATCATGAACGAGGTCATGCAGCGTCAGCAGCAACTCCAGCTGGAAATGCGCGAGATACGTGATCTGGTTGAGCGTCAGGGCTATGAAATCGAGATGCTGAAAAAGGCGAACAAGGACAGTTACGCAGACACGGATCGCCGGTTGCGCGCTTTGGAGCAGCCTTCGGCGACAGGGGGCGTGGCCCCGCAGATTCCCGGTGCCGCGCCGGCAGACATGCCTGCCGCCCCATCCGCGCAGGAGGCTCAGGCCCCGGCGCAGGTCCCCCCGGCTGATGCGGTCGGTGAGCAAGCGGCATACGATGAGGCCTTCGGCTTGCTGAAGGCAGGCAAGTACGATCTGGCGATCAAGGCCTTTGACGCATTCGTCAGGACATACCCGGCCAGCCCGAGTGCGCCGAATGCCCAGTACTGGTCTGGCGAGGCGCGTTATGTACAGGGTGACCTGAAGGGCGCCATGAGTCAGTTCGAGCTGGTGGTCAAGGGTGCGCCCGCGCACCCGAAGGTCCCCGATGCCCTGCTCAAGATCGGCTATGTGTTCTATGACCAGAAAAACTACGCCAAGGCGCGCGAAACCCTGAACAAGGTCAAGGACCAGTTCCCCGGTTCGCAGGCGGCCAATCTGGCCGAGCAGCGGATCAAGCGCATGCAGCAGGAAGGCGTGTAAGGGCGTGATCAGAATCCATGCAGAGGCCACGGAGACGCTCCGCCTGACCGAGATTTTCTATTCCCTGCAGGGCGAGTCCACCCGCGTCGGCCTGCCAACGGTCTTTGTTCGACTGACGGGTTGCCCCTTGCGGTGCGTGTATTGCGACACGGCCTATGCATTCACCGGTGGTGAAACCTGGACGATCGCCTCCATCCTCGAGGAGGTTGCCCGTCACAAGACCCGCTACGTTTGCGTCACGGGCGGAGAGCCCTTGGCCCAGAAGCGTTGCCTGACATTGCTCACCGCATTGTGTGATGCGGGCTACAGCGTCAGCCTGGAGACCAGCGGTGCCTTCGATATCACCGCAGTCGATTCGCGCGTCAGTCGCATCATGGACATCAAGACCCCCGCGTCGGGTGAGGTTGAGCGCAATCTTTATGAGAATGTTCAGGCACTCAGGGCAGGCGACGAGGTCAAGTTCGTCATCGCCGACCGGGGCGACTACGAATGGTCTGTGGACACGCTGCGGGAACATGACATCGCATCGACGAGTGAAGTGCTGTTCTCGGCGGTGAATGGACAGCTGTCACCCGGGCAATTGGCGGACTGGATTCTCGAAGATCACCTTCCGGTCCGGATGCAGGTGCAATTGCACAAGATTTTGTGGGAAGAGGCACGCGGCCGATGAGCGATCAGTCGCGCCGCGCCGTGGTGCTCGTCTCCGGCGGCCTGGACTCCGCGACCGTTCTCGCGATCGCCCGCGCTGAAGGCTATGCCTGCCACGCGCTGAGCGTCGATTATGGACAGCGCCATGCGGCAGAGCTTGAGGCATCGCGCCATGTCGCCTCAGCGCTTGGGGCAGTCGAGCATCGACAGGTCCATGTTGATCTTGGTGGCATCGCGGGGTCCGCGCTTACCGACCACAACATCCCCGTTCCAGAAGCCGAGGGCCAGGGCATACCCGTGACCTATGTGCCAGCCCGAAACACCATCATGCTGTCGATCGCCCTCGGCTGGGCAGAGGTGCTTGGAGCGCAGGACATCTTTGTGGGTGTGAACGCGGTCGATTATTCGGGGTACCCGGATTGCCGCCCAGCCTTCATAGACGCCTTTGAGCGGCTGGCCAATTTGGCAACCAAGGCGGGTGTCGAGGGGCGTGCATTCCATATACGTGCGCCGCTGATTCGGATGAGTAAGGCGGAGATCATTACCAAGGGTATCGAGCTTGGTGTGGACTACGCGCAAACGGTCAGTTGCTACCAGGCCGATCAGCATGGGCGCGCCTGCGGCCGCTGCGACTCCTGTCGCCTGCGCGCTGCCGGCTTTGCCGAGGCCGGAGTGCCCGACCCTACGCGTTACGCGCGAAAAAACGACGCATGAGGGGTTGCGCGGCGCGATAAGACCCGTATAATTCGCCTCCACGTTGGGTCGTTAGCTCAGTCGGTAGAGCAGTTGGCTTTTAACCAATTGGTCGTAGGTTCGAATCCCACACGACCCACCAGCGAATTAAAAAATAGTTTCAGTTGACAGTCACAAAATTGAAACTATAATGCGCCCCACATTGCAGCAACGCGATGCCGGCAACGAAATCGAAAGAAAATAGTTGTTGACGGAGCGGAAGGGCGTGTTAAGATACGCAGCTCACCTCGGCGCCAGGCGCTGAATGAGATA
>SDAY01000091.1 GCA_006212015.1 Halothiobacillaceae bacterium | reverse complement strand
GGGGCGGGCCTCCTACGGGGGTTGAGGGAGCGGCGTCCTCGCCGCGAATGGCCGCGCCCGCCGGCATCCCGCGCCTACAGCACCACCGCCGTGACGATGGCGAAGTAGATCAGGATCGAGAGCAGGTCCTGGATGACGGTGGCCAGCGGGCCGCTGCCAAACGCGGGGTCGATATCCAGCTTGTCGAATGCCCAGGGCAGGATCATCGCGATCATGCTCGCCACCGACGAGGCCGCGAAAATCGACAGGGCGACGCCGATCGCCACCCGCGCATCTCCCCACAGCCAGCCGATCACCGGCCAGGCGACCAGCGCCAGGGTGATCCCGATCATCAGCCCGGTCAGCAGCTCCCGAGCGATCACCCGCCGGATCGGGATGCCGAGCGACAGGCCGCGCACCACCACGGTCTCGGTCTGCGTGCCCACCGCATCCGCCAGATAGACGATGCTCGGCACGAAGAAGGCCAGGAGCACCAGCTCGTGCAACTGTCGCTCGAACCCGCCGACGATCCGCGCGGCGAGGATGGCGCCCGCCAGGCCCAGCAGCAGCCAGGGCAGGCGGTGCAGGAATCGCTGTAGCACGGGCTCCTCGGAGGTCTGCCGCGCGCGGCTGTTCTGCTTGAGAAAGCCACCGACCCGCGCGAGATCCTCCTCGTGCTCGGCCAGCAGGATCGCGAGCAGGCGATGCCCGAGGATCAGGCCAAGGAAGCGCCGCTCCGCATCGACCACCGCAAGGGCGGTTTCCTCGTGCTGCACGGCATGCCATGCCGCCATCTCCTGATCCATGCCCGGGGCGACGATGGGCGGATCGGCGTCCATCAGCTCCCGCGCGGTGATCTCGGCAGGGGCCGGCAGCAGATCCTTGATGCGGATCAGCCCGAGGAAATGGTCACGTTCGCAGACGGCGAGATGGGTCACGCTCTCGTAATGCCGGTCGCGCAGATGCTCGCGGATGACCGCAGCGGTCTCCAGGGGATGGACCACGGGGACATCGGTGGAGAGATGCGCATGGGCCGTATCGAGCAATGCGCGGGTGTTTTCTTCCATGGTGTCGAACCTTGTCGGGGCCTGCCTTCAGGTTAGCAGCCCGAGGGGCGTCCGTCTGGCGGAAAACAAAAAGGCGGCCACGAGGGCCGCCGCGCATTCAGACGCCGTCCGGCGCGCGGATCAGCCGCGCGCCTTCAGGTAGGCGACCTCGGAGGCGTCGGTCCACGGCTTGACCCTGGCGCGGAAGGCGGTGAACGAGTCGTACACCTTCTGGGTCAGCGGGTCGTGCTTGGCGACCTCCAGCAGCACCTCGTCGGAGAGCTTCTTAAGCTCCGCGATGACATCGTCCGGCAGGGTGCGCACCTGCACGCCATGCTCCTTCTTCAGCGTCTCCAGCGCCTGATTGTTGCGCGCCATGAACTCGGCCAGCATGTCGGCGTTCACCACCTTGCAGGCGTTCAGCACGATGCTTTGCAGGTCCTTCGGCAGGGCATCCAGCGCGGCCTTGTTGATGATCGCCTCCATGGTGCTGCCCGGTTCGTGCCAGCCCGGCGCGTAGTAGTACTTCGCCGCCTTGTGCAGGCCGAAGGCGAGGTCGTTGTAGGGTCCGACCCACTCGGTCGCGTCGATGGTGCCGGACTGCAGCGCGGTGAACAGTTCGCCGCCCGGCAGGTTGACCGGGGTGCCGCCTGCGCGGCGCAGCACCTCACCGCCGAGGCCCGGGATGCGCATCTTCAGGCCCTTGAGGTCCGCGATGCCGTGGATCTCCTTGTTGAACCAGCCGGCCATCTGCACGCCGGTGTTGCCGCAGGGCATGGGGACCAGGCCGAACGGGGCGTACACCTCCTGCCAAAGCGCGAGGCCGTCGCCGTAGAACAGCCAGGCGTTCATCTCCTGCGCGGTCAGGCCGAAGGGCACGGAGGTGAAGAACTGGGTGGCCTCGTGCTTGGCCTTCCAGTAGTAGGCGCCGCCGTGGCCGATCTGCGCGGTGCCGCGCGAGACGGTGTCGAACACCTCCAGCGCCGGCACCAGCTCGCCCGCCGCATAGACCTTCACCTCGATCCGTCCGCCGCTCATCTCGTGGATCAGCCGGGCCAGGTTCTCCGCGCCGGTGCCCAGGCCCGGGAAGTTCTTCGGCCAGGTGGTGACCATCTTCCACTTGACGACCTCGGCGGGTTGGGCGGCGGTAGCGGCGGTCGTGGTCTGGCCCTTGTCGCTGGTGCAGCCGACCAGCGCGGCGGCACCGGCGAATCCGGCGGCGGTGAGGAAATGGCGGCGGTTCATGGTTCGGCTCCGGAGATCAGATGGGTTGAAGGCGGGGATTACAGCGGGGTGAGGTTGGCATAGGCCAGCACCAGCCACTTGCTGCCCTGGCGGCCGAAGTTGACATGCACCCGCGCCTGCGGGCCATCGCCTTCGTGGCCGATGATGACGCCCTCGCCGAAGATGGCGTGCCGCACGCCCTGGCCGAGGCGCAGCCCGCTCCCGGCGGCGTCCATGGCCCGGATGTGCTGCGGGGTCAGGCCCATCGGGCGCACCACATTCGCGCGCGGACGCACGTCGCGCAGCAGCTCGTTGGGGATCTCGCCGAGGAAGCGCGAGGGCTGGGGGTGGAGATCCTTGCCGTGCAGTCGGCGGCGTTCGGCGCAGGTCAGCACCAGCTGCTCGCGGGCGCGGGTGATGCCGACATAGGCCAGACGACGTTCTTCTTCCAGCCTGGAAGGGTCCTCGCGCGACATCTGGTGCGGGAACAGGCCTTCCTCCAGCCCGACGATGAACACCAGCGGGAACTCCAGCCCCTTGGCGGCGTGCAGGGTCATCATCTGCACGCAGTCCTCGTGCGCGCCGCTCTGGCGCTCGCCGGCCTCCAGCGCGGCATGGCCGAGGAAGGCATCGAGCGGGGCAAGGCCCAGCGCCATGTCCTCCTCGCGCAGTGAAAAGCCGCGTGCGGCGCTGACCAGTTCCTCGATGTTTTCGGCGCGCATCTCGCCGCGCTCGCTGTCCTTCTTGTGGAACTCCAGCAGGCCGCTGGCCTGGGCGACATGGGCGACCTGCCGCTCCAGCGACTGCTCGTCGATGGCGAGGGCCATGGCGTCGATGGCGAGCACGAAGCTGCGGATCGCCCCGGCGGCGCGGCCGGAGAGCTTGCCCTCGGCCAGCAGCGCCATCGCCGCCTGCCAGAGCGACTGGCGGCCCTCGCGGGCAGCATCGCGCACCTGTTCCAGGGTCTTCTCGCCGATGCCGCGCGGCGGCACGTTCACCACCCGCTCGAAGGCCGCGTCGTTGTCGCGGAAGCGGGCGAGGTTGAGGTAGGCGAGCATGTCCTTGATCTCGGCGCGCTCGAAGAAGCGCAGGCCGCCGTAGATGCGGTAGGGCAGCTCCTTGTGGATCAGCGACTCTTCCAGCACCCGCGACTGGGCGTTGGAGCGGTAGAGGATCGCGGCGTCGGCCAGCGGCTGGCCGGCCTCGCGCCAGGCGTGGATGCGCTCGGCGACGAAGCGCGCCTCGTCCTGCTCGTTGAAGGCGGAATAGACCTGGATGGGCTCGCCGTCCGCGCCGTCGGTCCACAGGTTCTTGCCCAGGCGCTCCTGGTTGTGCGCGATGACCGCGTTGGCGGCCTTGAGAATGGTGGCGGTGGAACGATAGTTCTGCTCCAGCCGCACCACATGGGTGTTCGGGAAATCGCGCTCGAAATGGCGGATGTGCTCCACCTTCGCCCCGCGCCAGCCGTAGATCGACTGGTCGTCGTCGCCCACCGCGAAGATGTGCCCGGCGCTGCCCGTCAGCAGGCGCAGCCAGCCGTACTGCAGTTCGTTGGTGTCCTGGAACTCGTCCACCAGCAGATGGGTGAAGCGCTGGCGGTAATGGTCGAGCAGGGCGGGGTGGTCGCGCACCGTTTCCAGCGCACGCAGCAGCAGCTCGGCGAAGTCGACCAGCCCGCTCTGGCGGCAGAGCTTGTCATAGGCGTCGTACAGTTCCAGCAACTGCTTGCTGGCAGGGTCGTAGCCGGGCTGGATATGGCTCGGGCGCTGGCCTTCTTCCTTGCGGCCATTGATGTAGCCCGCCACCATGCGCGGCGGCCAGCGGGTGTCGTCCAGCCCGCGCTCGCGCAGCAGGCGCTTGACCAGACGGATCTGGTCGTCGGAGTCGATGATCTGGAAGGCCTGCGGCAGCCCGGCCTCCTGCCAGTGGGCGCGCAGCAGGCGGTGGGCGATGCCGTGGAAGGTGCCGAGCCACATGCCGGCGGCGCCGTGACCGAGCAGCCGCTCGACCCGGCCGCGCATCTCCGCCGCCGCCTTGTTGGTGAAGGTCACGGCGAGGATGGCATAGGGCGACACGCCCATCGCCTGCACCAGCCAGGCGATGCGGTGGGTGAGCACGCGGGTCTTGCCGGAACCTGCCCCGGCGAGCACCAGGGTGGAGGCGGATGGGCTGGTGACGGCCTCACGCTGGGCGTCGTTGAGCGGGTCGAGAATGGCGTGCAGATTCATCGGCGCATTCTAGCAGCCTGTCGGACTTGAGACGATCTGGCTGCAAAAGCCGCGGGCCGGTCCATATTTCGCCGCTTTTTGGGGCCATAGTCCCTGCTATGGCCCGGCAAAATCGTCATTGCTGTCCTCGTCCCGCGACATTTTCCGCTTCAGCCGCTCCAGCCCGACAGGCTGCTAGCAGCCTGTCGGGCTGGACATGGGCCCGATCTTGCGCAGGAATTAGAAGCACTTTTTCATCGATGTGGCATGCATGCTCCTGTGGGCGCGTTACCATTTCATTCCTGGGTTGAGTTTTTACGCTCTGGCTTGGGCCGGCGTATTGTTGACCAAAGCACTTGGTCAATTTATGGTGAATAAGTTTTTTCTGATGGGGTGAGTTCATGCACCAAGAGCTCCTCGTCGCGCTGACCGCCGTCATCTTCCTGGGCATTGCCGCCCAGTGGGTGTCATGGAAGATCAAGGTTCCGGCGATCCTTTTCCTGCTTGTGATCGGCGTCGTGGCCGGCCCGGTCACCGGGCTGCTCGATCCCGATGCCATGTTCGGCGAGCTGCTGTTCCCGATGGTCTCGCTGGCGGTCGCGGTGATCCTGTTCGAGGGCAGCCTGACCCTGCGCTTCAAGGACCTCAGCGGCCTTTCGAGCATGATCCAGCGCCTTGTCACGGTCGGCATGCTGGCGTCATGGGGCGTGGCCACGCTGGCCGCGCACTGGTTCGTCGGCTTCGGCTGGCAGCTTGCCGCGCTGTTCGGTGCCCTGGTGGTGGTGACCGGCCCGACCGTGATCATCCCGCTGCTGCGCTCGGTGCGGCCGAAGGCCAGCGTGGCGACCGTGCTGCGCTGGGAGGGCATCGTCATCGACCCGATCGGCGCCCTGCTGGCGGTCCTCGTGTACGAGTTCATCCTCACCAGCGCCATGACCGGGGAGGGGCAGTGGGGGGCGATCGGCCTGGTGTTCCTTGAGGTCATCGGCGTCGGCGCCGTACTCGGCGCGGCGGGCGGCCACCTGCTGGGCGTGATGCTGCGCCGCCACTGGCTGCCGGACTTCCTCATCAACGTGGTGGTGCTGGCCTTCGTGCTGACCGTGTTCACCACCTCCAACCTGCTGGCGCATGAATCCGGCCTGCTGGCTGTGACGGTGATGGGCATCTGGATGGCGAACATGAAGAACGTGCCGCTGGGGGACGTGCTGCACTTCAAGGAAACGCTCACCATCCTGTTCATCTCCGGCCTGTTCATCCTGCTGGCGGCGCGCATCGACTTCGCCACCCTGGCGCAGGTCGGCTTCGGCTCGCTGCTGGTGTTCCTCGCCATCCAGTTCGTCGCCCAGCCGCTCAAGGTCTGGCTGTCGGGCATCGGCACCGGCATGAGCTGGCAGGAAAAGCTGATGATCGCCTGGATCGGTCCGCGCGGGATCGTCGCGGCGGCGATCTCCGGCCTGTTCGCGCTCAAGCTGCAGGACGTGGGCTTCGTCGGCGCGGAATCCGTGGTGCCGCTGACCTTCATCGTCATCATCGGCACCGTGGTCTTCGCCAGCGCCACCGCGCGCCTGATGGCGACCAGGCTCGGCATGGCGGAGCCGGAGGCCAGGGGCGTGCTGATCGTCGGCTCCAACGATTTTTCCCGCGGCGTGGCCAAGGCACTCAAGGCGCAGGGTTTCCGCGCGATCATTGCCGACAGCGACTACACCGGCATCCGCCAGGCGCGCATGGAAGGGCTCGACACCTATTTCGGCAACGTCGTGTCCGAGGAGGCCGACCGCAAGCTGGACCTGGTCGGCGTGGGGCGCCTGTTCGCCATGTCGCTCCACCCCGAGCTGAACACCCTCGCGACCATGCGCTACAAGGCGGAATTCGGCGCGGCCTACGTGCATGTGGTGCTGACCCCGCGCGAGACCATGGGTTCGGACAAGCAGCGCATTGCCCGGCATATCCAGGGCCAGGTCATGTTTGGCGAGGACATCCATATCGGTGACCTGCGCGCGCTGATGGACCAGGGCGGCGAGATCTACTCCACCCGCCTGACCGAGACCTTCGGCTGGGAGGCCTACAAGGAGCGCCATGCGGACTGCGGCCACCTGCTGTTCGCCATCAGCCCGAAGGGCGTGTTGCATGTGACCGGCCCGGCCTTTGCGGCCAAGCCATCGGCCGACTGGGTGCTGATCGGTCTGTACAAGGCCCGCCTGGCCGAACCCGCCAGCCTGCCCGGGCCGGTCGCGGAGGAGGCATGAGGGGGCGGGGACGCGCTCATCGCCCATGGCATCAAGGCTCTCCCCGGCGCGACGTGCATGTGCGCGGCTTCCTTGGCCGCTCGGGCGAGGACGCGCCGCGTGTCTGGCCGGGGCGAAAGGTGGCACAATGAAACCTGTCATGAAAACAAATGATCGACCCATGAAAAGAATGAATCGAAGCCTTGTATCCGCCCTCCTGCTTGGCAGCGTGCTGGCGTTCTCCGTGACCGGCTGTGGCGAGCGGCCCAAGGTGTTGCCGCAGGGCACGCCCGAGCAGCAGGCCGAGGACGTGCGCGCCCAGGCCCGTCATGTGGTCGAGGCGCTGGAGGCGGGGCGGATGAAGGGCCTGATCGAGGATGGCAGCATCTTCCTGCCCCTGGCCTGGCGCAAGCAGCAGAAGGAAAACGTGGAACTGGATGCCCTCGCCGCGAAGCTCAAGGGGCATGAAGGTCTTGTCATCGGCGAGGTTCAGGTGGCGGGCCGCTGGGCCCTGCTCGATGGCGTCAGCCTGGGCGGTGAATCCCTCGCCCCGGCGGATGCGCCCGTCTTCATGCTCTACTACGCGGGACAGTGGCGCTGGTTGCCATCCAGCATCATGAAGGATTCGACGATTGTCGGCGTGATGGATCGCAACTTCGATGTCCTCTGGGCGCAATGGCAGGCCCGGCGCCCCGCCACGCAACAGGCCCGGTAGGCCACCCCGCAGCGATGAAGGCCAGGGTGCGAATGAATTCGCACCCACGGGCCCACCATCGTCATGGCGGCAGAAACCATCCATGGTTTCTGGCCTTCGGCCAAGGCCAAGGCCAAGGCCTTGCAACATGGCTCCTGCAATGTTTTTAGCGACCTTGCCTTTAGCCGCGAGGCCGAAGGCCGTGGCGGGAGGGCATCCATGGCGCCGCCCTCTGGATCGCCACGG
>SDAY01000090.1 GCA_006212015.1 Halothiobacillaceae bacterium | reverse complement strand
GCGAGCATGTGCAGGACACCGAGCTGATGATGGCCGCCTCCACCCTGACCGTGCTGCCCGTGCTGATCGTGTTCCTGATCCTGCAGAAACAGTACATCGCCGGCCTGACGCAGGGCAGTATGAAGGGTTGAGACCCATGGCGGGCACGCCGGGCCGACACGATCCATACTGGATGGGATCGCGTGACTGCCGACATGGATGGACCGATGCCCGTACCAAGCCTGTTCCGAACCTTCGCCCTGACCGGCCTGATCGTTCTGGCCCAACCCCTGCGTGCCGAATTGCCCGCGCTTGACCCGCTCACCACGGACCTGCTGGTCCAGGCGGCCCAGTCGCCGCGCGGCACCTTCCCCCGCACCTTTCACGGCGAACAGGCCTACTGGACCGTGATCGGCGAGCCGGACTCGCCCCACGCCGCGTTGCTGAGCGAGGACGGCCTGCTGGAACCCTGGGCCGGCGGCCCGTCCATCGAACCCTTCATCCATGTGGACGGACAGCGGCTTGGCTGGGCCGAGGTCGCGACCGGGCAGGGGCTGGAGGATGGCGACCTGCCCATCCCCACCGTCACATGGCGGGCCGAGGGGCTGCGGCTCGACATCACCGCCCTGGCTGTCCATGAGTCGGATCAGCCGCTCCTGCTGGCCCGTTACCGCGTGACCCCGACCGGCGACGCGACCCGCGCCATCCGGCTGGAGCTGGCCCTGCGTCCGCTGCAGGTCTACCCGCCCTGGCTGCAACTGGCGGTCAAGGGCGGCGGCTCGCCGATCCGGTCCCTCGACATGGCGGGCGCCACCCTGCGCATCAACGACGAGCACACCGTGACCGCCCTGACCCCGGGCGGCGCGTTCGAGCGGCAGGACGGCCCCGGACGCGCCGGCGCCTGGTCCTTCCCGATGACGCTCGCCCCCGGCGCCACGCGCGAGGTCATCCTCGCCATCCCCTTCGCCGGTTCTTCGCCCCCCCCGCTCGCGGGGCGGGCTGGGGAGGGGGTTCTCCTCGCGCAACCCGCCCCCGCCGCCCTGTTCGCCCGCCACCTCGCCGAACAGCGCGAACGCTGGCGCGACCAGCTCGACCGCGTGACGCTCAAGCTGCCCACGCCCGAAGGCGAGGCGCTGGCCAAGGCCCTGCGCGCAAGCCTCGCCTACATGCTGATCCACTCGCCCCGCCCGCTGATCCGCCCCGGCTCGCGCGGCTATGCCCGCGCCTGGATCCGCGACGGGGCGCTGATGGCCCACGCCCTGCTCCAGCTCGGCCACGAGGAGCGCGCCCGCGCCTTTCTCCGCGGGTACGCCTCCATGCAACAGCCGGACGGGGCCATCCCCTGCTGCATCGATGAGCGGGGCCCCGACCCCACGGTGGAGCACGACAGCCACGGCGAGTACATCAATCTGCTGGCCGAAACGCTCCGCCATACCGGCGACGACGCCCTCGCGCGCGAACTCTGGCCCACGGCCCGCCGCGCCGCCGAGCACATCCTCGCCCTGCGCGCCCGGCGCCTGACGCCGGAGTACGATGCCCCGGAACTGCGCCGCTTTCGCGGCCTGCTGCCGGAATCCGCCAGCCACGAGGGCTACCTGCAGCACCCGGTCCATTCCTACTGGGACGACTTCTTCGCCCTGCGCGGGCTGAAGGACGCCGCCTGGCTGGCCGAACGGCTGGGCGACGCGCCCGCCGCCGCACGCTACCGCCGCGAGCACGCGGCCATGCAGGCGGATGTCGCCGCCTCCATCCGCCTGACCATGCGGGACAAGGGCCTGACGACCCTCCCCGCCTCGGCGGACCTCGGCGACTTCGACCCCACCTCCACCGCCATCGCCCTCAGCCCCACGCAGGAGGACGGCCTGCTGCCCTCCGACGCCCTGCACGCCACCTTCGACGACTACCTCGCCATGGTGCGCGAGCGCACGGCGGGCTCGCCCCGCTGGCCGGGCTACACGCCCTACGAGTGGCGCAATGTCGAGGCGCTGGTCCGCATGGGTCGCCGGGACGAGGCCTGGGCGCTGCTGCGCCTGCTGTTCGCCGACCGCCGCCCCCTCGGCTGGAACGCCTGGCCGGAGGTGATCTGGGCCGATCCGCGAAGGCCGGACTACATCGGCGACATGCCGCACGGCTGGGCGGCGGGCGAATTCATCCGCGCCCTGCTCAGCCTGATCGTCCATCCGCGCGAGTCCGACCAGGCGCTGATCATCGGCGCGGGCCTGCCGCCCTCCTGGCTGGACGCCCCCGAGGGCCTGCATGTACGCGGCCTGTCCACTCGCTACGGGCGTCTCGACCTGGACATCGAGCGTTCCGCCAGCGGCGTGCTTCAGATCCGCGTCGGCGGCGATCTGCGCGCCCCTCCGGGCGGCGTCTGGCTCGACCTGCCCCTGCCGCTGAAAGGGCGCGCCATCCGCATCGACGGCCAACCGTTTGAGGCGGACGGCCAAGCGATTAAGCTAGCCCATGTTCCGGCCACCGTGACCCTGCACGACATGGCCCTTCCATCCCCAGCCCCGAGGTCCCCATGACAGCCGCCCACATCCTTGCCAGCGACACCTACCGCCTGATGCTCACCCCCTCGGGCGCGGGCGAATCGACGCGCGGCGACTTGCAGCTCAGCCGCTGGCGGGGCGACATGATCGAGGACGATCTCGGCCTGTTCGTCTATCTTCGCGACCTGGACACGGGCGCGTTCTGGTCCATCGGCGGCCAGCCGGTGCCGCACGCGGCGGGCGATGAGAGCGGCCACGCCTTCACCGAGCACGCCGCCCACTTCATCAAGCGCAGCCGCGGCATCGAGGCGCGCATGAGCGTGGTGGTGGAGGGCGACCGCGAGATCCGCCGCGTGCATGTCAGGAACCTGGGCGATGCCCCGCGCCGCATCGAGCTGACCTCCTACCTGGAGCCCGTCATCCACCACCCCGCCGCCGACGCCGGCCACCCCGCCTTTGCCAAGCTGTTCGTGCAGACCGAGGCGGTGAATGGCGCGTTACTGGCCAAGCGCCGCCCGCGCGGTGCGGACGAGCGCTTCCCGGTGCTGGTCCATGGCCTGCTCAACGCCGCCGTGAGCGGTTTCGAGACCGACCGCATGCGCTTCATCGGTCGCGGTCGCTCGCTGGCCGCGCCCCAGGCGATGCTCGGCGGCGACCTGTCCGGCCACGCCGGCAACGTGCTCGACCCCTGCCTGAGCCTGCGCACCGTGTTCGAACTGGCGCCGGGCGCGGAAGGCGATGCCCTGTTCGTGCTCGGCCTGGCCGACGATCGCGAGGCGGCGCTCGCCCTGCTGGACAGCGTCGTGGGAGCGAGCTTGCTCGCGATCCTGCCTTTCGCGAGCAAGCCCGCTTCAGCGATTGCCCGCCCCAACACCACCGCCGTCTGCACCGACCCCCCGCGCCACAGCGCCGAGTTGCTGCAGTTCGAGAACAGCTACGGCGGCTTCAATGCCGACGGCTCCGAATATGTCATCCGCCTGCCGAAGCAGGCCGATGGCACGGTGAAACGTCCGCCGCTGCCCTGGTCCAACGTGCTCGCCAACCCGCACAACGCCGGCTGCATCGTCACCGAATCCGGCGCCATGCATACCTTCGCGCAGAACAGCCGCGAACATCGCCTCACTCCCTGGCACAACGACCCGGTCATCGACCCGCATGGCGAGGCCTTCTACATCCGCGACGAGGACGCAGGCATCTACTGGTCGCCCACCCCCGGCCCCGTCCCCGGACCGAGCGACTACGAGGTGCGCCACGGCCTGGGCCACACCCGCTTCCACCATTGCAGCGCCGACATCGACCAGCGCACCACCGTGTTCGTGCCGCTGGATGCAACCTGCCGGATCGTGCGGATCGAGCTGCGCAACCTGTCCGACCGCCCGCGCCGCCTGTCCGTGTTCAACATCAACCGGCTGGTGCTGGGCGTGGACCCGAAGGACACCGCGCCGCATATCGACACCGCCTGGGACCTGGACGCCCGTGCACTGATCGCCAGCAACCCTAACGCGGGCGCCTTCGCCCAGGGCACCGCCTACGCCGCCCTGCTCTCCCCGGCGGAAGCCCTGCATCACAGCGCGGATCGCGCCAGCGTCATCGGCCAGGGGCGCAGCCCGGCCCGCCCACTGGCGCTCGAACAGGCTGAGACGCTGGACGGCCGCACCGGCAAGGGCCTGGACTGCGCCGCCCTGCAGGCCCGCATCACCCTGGGGCCGGGGGACGGCCGCACCCTGACCTTCGTGCTGGGCGAGACCCACGACGCGGCAGGCCTCAAGGCCCTGCTCAACGGCCTGCGCCAGCCCGGCGCGGTGGACGAGGCGCTGGCGAAGGTCCAGGCCTTCTGGAAGGACTTCACCGGCAAGGCCCGCGTGCACACCGGCAAGCCGGACGTGGACATCCTCGTCAACCACTGGCTGCCCTACCAGAACCTTGTCTGCCGCATCTGGGCGCGCACCGCCTACTACCAGTCCGGCGGCGCGTTCGGCTTCCGCGACCAGCTGCAGGACGCCCTCAACCTGATCCGCCACGACGCGAATCTCACCCGCAAGCAGATCCTCCTCAACGCCGCCCACCAGTTCGTCGAGGGCGACGTGCTGCACTGGTGGCACCCGTATCCCGACGGCACCAGCCGGGGGATTAGAACCCGCTTCTCCGACGACCTGCTGTGGATGCCCTACGCCACCGCCAGGTACATCCGGCACACCGGGGAAAGCGCCATCCTCGACGAGCCGGCGCGCTACCTCGCCGGCCCGCTGCTGGACGAGGGCGAGGATGAAAGGTTCATGATTCCAGAGCATTCCGGCACCCAGGGCGACCTGTACGACCATTGCTGCCGCGCGCTCGACCGCTCGCTGACGACCGGCAAACACGGCCTGCCGCTGATGGGCACCGGCGACTGGAACGACGGCATGAACCGCGTCGGACGGCTGGGCATCGGCGAGAGCGTCTGGGTCGGCATGTTCCTGTACGCCATCCTCGGCGACTTCATCCCTCTGTGCGAGGCCCGCCGCGACCTCACCCGCGCCGAAATCTACCGCAGCCATCGTGCCAAATTGTTCGAGGCGCTCAACCTTGATGGCTGGGACGGCGACTGGTACCGCCGCGCCTGGTACGACAACGGCGCCGTGCTCGGCTCCAAACAATCCGACGAATGCCAGATCGACACCCTCGCCCAGGCCTGGGCCGTGCTCACCGGCACCGCGACCGGCGAGCGCGTCGAGCAGGTGCTGAAGGCCATGGACGCCCGCCTGATCGACAGGGACGTCGGCATCATCCGCCTGCTCACCCCCGCGTTTGATCAAACCCCGCACGATCCCGGCTACATCAAGGGCTACGTCGCCGGCGTGCGCGAAAACGGCGGCCAGTACACCCACGCCGCCCTCTGGGCCGTCATGGCCTACGCCCAGGCCGGCCACAAGGCCAGGGCGCTGGAACTGCTGGAGATGATCAGCCCCATCCGCCACACCGCCACACCGCAGGGCGCGGAGCGCTACATGACCGAGCCTTACGTGATCGCGGCGGACGTGTACGGCGTGGAACCCCACAACGGCCGCGGCGGCTGGACCTGGTACACCGGCTCGGCGGGGTGGATGATGACGGCGGCCGACCTCATCGGTTCCCGATGACCCGCCCGTCGCCCCAGGAAACAAGGCATGAGTGAGACACCCGCACTGCCCCCGCCGGCCCTGAACCGCACCGGCTGGATGCCCTGGCTGGCCTTTGCCATGGTGCTGCTGGCGGCGTTCTTCACCGTCGGCATGCACCTGCTGCCCGCCCTGCTCGCGGGCCTGCTCATGCACCAGATGGTGCATGCCATCGCCAGGCGCCTGATCAGCCCCTCGCTCTCCTCGCACACCGCCCGGGTCGCCGCCATCGTGATGGTGTCGGCGGTGGTGCTGTCCGCCCTGACCCTCGGCGGACTGGCCATCCTCAGCCTCCTGCACGGCAGCGGGCAGGAGGGCGTGGAGGGCCTGATGAAGCAGATGGCCCGCGTGCTGACCGACACCAAGTCCGCGCTGCCGCATTGGGCGGAGAGCTGGCTGCCGCCGGACGCCGAGGCCCTCAAGAACAAGGCCGTCGAATGGCTGCGCGCCCACGCCGCCGAGGTCGGCACAGCGGGCGGCGCCATCGGCTTCGGGCTCGTCCATGTGCTGATCGGGCTGATCATCGGCGCCATGATCTCGCTGCACACCGAGTCGCACGACCCGCGGCAGGCTCGCCCGCTGGCCCGCGCCCTGCTCGACGAGATCAGCGCCTTCAGCCATGCCTTCAGCCGCATCGTCACTGCCCAGGCGTGGATCACCACGGTCAACACCGCGCTGACCAGCCTCTACCTGCTGGTGGTCCTGCCGCTCGCCGGCGTCAACCTGCCGCTGGTCAAGACCATGGTGCTGGTGACCTTCGTGATGGGCTTCATCCCCATCGTCGGCAACCTCATCAGCAATACCGTCATCACCGTCATCAGCCTCTCGCACTCCTTTGGCGCGGCCGTGGCCTCGCTGAGCTTCCTCGTCGTCGTGCACAAGATCGAGTACTTCCTCAACGCCCGCATCGTCGGCGGCCAGATCCGCGCCAAGGCCTGGGAAATCCTGATCGCCATGCTCGCCATGGAGCGCATCGCAGGCATCCCCGGCATGGTGGTGAGCCCGATCCTGTATGCCTACGTGAAGGATGGGTTGAAGAAGCGGGGGTTGGTGTGAGCCTCCAGTGATCGTGGCGGACATGTGCGGTACAGAAGCCCTCAATGGAGAAGAGCATGTGGCTTGCTGACTGACGTGGTTCATAACTAAGCTCCAGGCTGGTCCTCTGACCTTGAAATCACGATGGACACGCCTCAGAACTTGTATATACAATCAACCCAAAGTGGAGGGTGCTTTGATAGATGGAACTGCTAATTTCTCAACGGATTAAAGAAAAGCTTCTGGCGAAGACGCCTCCAGTGCATGAGGACGAAATCGCGCAATGCTTCGCCAACAGGTCGGGCAAGTTCTTGATCGACCTGCGCGCAGAACACCAGACAGACCCGGCTACACGCTGGTTTATTGCCGAAACCAACGCAGGGCGACAGCTGAAGGTGATTTTTGTGCCCACCGAAGACGGCATCCGCATCAAGAGTGCCTATGACCCGGAGCCCGCTGCAGTTCGGCTGTACTACGACAAAGCTTTTAACTGAGCACAACACGATGAACATGCATAAAACTCACGACACTGAAGAAGCCTGGGAGACTGGCAAACTCGGTCTGGATACTGAGTTTGCCGCTGTAGACCCTGAGCACGACTTGACGAGCGCTGCGGTTGACAAGGCCCTTGGCCTAAAACCCATTTCCATTCGACTGGAAGAACAGCTCATCCAGGATTTCAAGCTCTTGGGGCAAATGGAGGGCATTGGCTACCAAACCCTTATGAGGACGGTTCTGCGTCGATTTGCCGAATCAGAAATCAAGCGCCATGTTCGAGATTACCTGTATGAACAGCATTTGAAGCAAGCAGAGGCAGGGGAGCATTCCGCCCCAAACAACGACCATAATGGCGACTCAGCCAAGGCCGCATGAAAACCATCTAGGGAGTTGGGCGGTTTCTTCCAGCGAGAGCATGACCACGGACCGCTCCCCGTTGCGGGTGATCTCGCCATGTTGGCGACCGCCACGCCCTCTCAGGCTTTAAGCCGTCGCCTCATCGTGTTAAA
>SDAY01000015.1 GCA_006212015.1 Halothiobacillaceae bacterium | reverse complement strand
TGTTCCGGTGCGATGAAGTTTGTGACCTCAAGGGCCTCGTCCAGATCGCGCACATGGATCAGCGCGCCGCGGCCTTCCATGGAGGCGCGGATGATCTCGCCGCGCGGCATGTCCTCGACCAGCCGGTCGCAGGCTGCGGCCACGGCGTCGAGGAAGGCCGCGTCCGGGGAGATGAGGATGGACTGCGCCTGCTCGTCGTGCTCGGCCTGGGAGAACAGGTCCATGGCGATCCAGTCCGGGTCGGTCGCACCGTCGCAGACCACGACAATCTCGGAGGGCCCGGCGATCATGTCGATGCCGACCGTGCCGAAGACCATGCGCTTGGCGGTGGCGACGAAGATGTTGCCGGGGCCGGTGATCTTGTCCACCTGCGGGATGGTCCGGGTGCCATAGGCCAGTGCGGCGACGGCCTGCGCGCCGCCAATGGCGAACACGCGGTCCGCCCCCGCGATGCGGCAGGCGGCCAGCACGAGGTCGTTCAGCTCGCCGCGCGGGGCCGGGACGACCACGATCAGCTCACCCACGCCTGCCACCTTGGCGGGAATGGCGTTCATCAGCACGGAGGACGGATAGGCCGCCTTGCCGCCCGGCACATAGAGGCCGACACGATCCAGCGGGGTGACCTGCTGACCGAGCAGGGTGCCGTCGGCCTCGCGGTAGCTCCACGATTCCATCTTCTGATGTTCGGCATAGCGGCGGATGCGTTCGGCGGCCTGCTCCAGCGCCTGGCGCTGGGCGAAGGGGATGCGCGCCAGCGACTCGTCCATGCGCGCGGCGGAGATTTCCAGCTCGGCCATCGACGCGGCATCAAAATGGTCGAAGCGGGCGGTGTATTCCAGCACGGCGGCGTCGCCACGGGCGCGCACGTCCCGCAGGATGCCCTGCACGGTGGCGAAGACCTTGTCGTCGGAGACGGCATCCCATTCCAGCAGCGCGTTCAGGCGAGGCTGGAAATCGGCATCGAGGGTGGATAGGCGTTGGATGTTCATGGACTTGATCTAACTCCTGGGATCGTCATCGCAGGCTTGCGCCTGCTTCGTGTTGGGAGCGGCCTTTAGCCGCGAGCGCAGCGTGGCGGGACGTGGCGATCCAGAAACGCCTCGATTCCACAGCTGCCATGGATTGCTTCCCGCCACACTGCGTTCGCGGTCGCAATGACGATGAATCCAAAATTACTTGCGCGCCTCGACAGCGGCGCTGATTTTTTCGATGAATTCGCGCAACAGCGCGGACTTCATTTTCATGGAGGCGCGGTTGACGATCAGGCGTGAACTGATGTCGGCGATGTGCTCCAGCGGCTCCAGGCCGTTGGCGCGCAGGGTGTTGCCGGTGTCGACCACGTCCACGATGCAGTCCCCCAGGCCAACCAGCGGCGCCAGCTCCATCGAACCGTACAGCTTGATGACCTCCACCTGGCGGCCCTGGCGGGCGAAGTGGGCGCGCGCGCTTTCGACATACTTGGTGGCGATGCGCAGGCGGTGATGGCCGTCCAGCGCGCCCGGCTTGCCCGCGACCATCAGCCTGCAGCGGGCGATGTTGAGGTCCAGCGGCTCGTACAGGCCCTCGCCGCCATGCTCCATCAGCACGTCCTTGCCGGCCACGCCGATGTCCGCCGCGCCGTACTCGACATAGGTGGGCACGTCGGAGGCGCGCAGCAGCACCACGCGCACGCCCGGCACGCTGGTGTCGAGGATGAGCTTGCGGCTCTTTTCCGGGTCTTCCGCCGGGACGATGCCCGCGGCCTCCAGCAGCGGCAGGGTTTCCTTGTAGATGCGGCCCTTGGACAGGCCGATGGTCAGTGTTTCAGTCATGCGTTGCTCCCGGCCGCTCAACTCGGCACGCGACGGATGTTCGCGCCCAGCTTGGCCAGTTTTTCCTCGATCGCGTCATAGCCGCGGTCGATGTGGTAGATGCGGTTCACCTCGGTCTCGCCCTCGGCCACCAGACCCGCGAGGATCAGGCTGGCGGAGGCGCGCAGGTCGGTCGCCATGATCGGCGCGCCGGAGAGTTTCTCGACCCCACGCACGATGGCGATGTTGCCCTGCACGTTGATGTCGGCGCCCATGCGGATCAGCTCGCTGACATGCATGAAGCGGTTCTCGAAGATGGTCTCGACCACGGTGGACGTGCCCTCCGCAATCGCGTTCAGGGCGACGAACTGGGCCTGCATGTCGGTCGGGAAGCCGGGATGGGGCGCGGTGCGGATGTCCACCGCGCGCGGGCGGCGGCCCTGCATGTCGAGCTCGATCCAGTCCTCGCCGACCGCGATGCTGGCGCCGGCCTCGCGCAGCTTGGCGAGCACCGCGTCCAGCGCGGCGGGATCGACATCCTTCAGCTTGACCCGGCCGCCGGTCATGGCGGCGGCGACGAGGAAGGTGCCGGCCTCGATGCGGTCCGGCAGCACGCGGTGGGTCGCGCCTCCAAGGCGTTCGACGCCATGCACGGTGAGGGTGTCAGTGCCCGCCCCTTCGATGCGCGCGCCCATGGCGGTGAGGAATTTCGCCAGATCGACGACCTCGGGCTCGCGCGCGGCGTTCTCGAGCACCGAGGTGCCGTCCGCCAGGCAGGCGGCCACCAGCAGGTTCTCGGTGCCGGTCACGGTCACCATGTCCATGACGATGCGCGCGCCCCTGAGGCGCTCCGCCGTCGCGCGGATGTAGCCGTTCTCGACCCGGATCTCGGCGCCCATGGCCCGCAGGCCCTGGATATGCACGTCCACCGGGCGCGAGCCGATGGCGCAGCCGCCGGGCAGCGAGACGTCCGCCTGACCGTGACGGGCCAGCAGCGGGCCGAGCACCAGGATGGACGCGCGCATGGTGCGCACCAGATCGTACGGCGCGGAGTAGCGACTGATCGTGCGCGGATCGATGTGGATGCTCATGCGGTCGCCCACGGTGAGCTGCGCGCCCATGCCGCCGATCAGCTCCATCATGGTCGTGACATCCATCAGATGCGGCACGTTCTCGATCACCACCGGACCATCAGCCACCAGCGCGGCAGCCATGATCGGCAGCACGGCGTTCTTCGCGCCGGAAATGCGCACATCGCCCTTGAGCGGCGCGCCCCCCTGAATCAGCAGCTTGTTCATGAATTCTCGTTCTTGTAGGTCGAAGCATCCGCCCTGTCGGATACGGACCTGTTCGCGGGCAACAAAGGATGGATCTGGCAGGCTTCCACGATGGCCACCATGTCGGCGGGAAGATGCGTGATCTGTTTCACGCCCATGCGCCTCAATTCGAGCATCAGGGCCACGCCCGCGCTGTCACAGGCGGTCACGCCGGCGAGGTCGATCACCTCGGGCAAGGCCTGCGCGCACTGCTTTTTGAGCCCGGCCAGGGCGGGAACAATATCATCGATGCGCAGGGAACCCGCCAGCCGCAGGACCTTGTCATGGCGACTGATATTCAGCGCACTCAAGCCCCGTCACCCGCGTTTCGGCGCTGCAACTGCTTGATCAGCCCGTCCATGCCGATGCGCTGGATGTCCTGGTTGAAGGTGGTGCGATAGTTGGTGACCAGGCTGACCGCATCGATGCTGACGTCATACACCTTCCATTCGGTCCCGCTCTTTTTCAGGCGGTAATCGACCGGAATGGAGGGCCCCGCCTTGGGCTGGATCTCGGTGCGCACCGTGGCCTCGGCGGGGTCCGCCTCCGGACGCAGGGGCAGGTAGCGGATGCCCTGCTCGTCGTATTCCGCCAGCGACTTGGCGTAGGTACGCACCAGCAGGCTGCGGAATTCCCGGATGAAGGCGGCCTGTTGCGCCGGGGTGGCGCGGCGCCAGTTCACCCCCAGCACCAGCTTGCTCATGGCCTCGAAGTCGAAATGCGGCAGCACCCGCTCGTCGACGATCCTGTAGACCAGGTTCGGGTCGGTCTTGAGCTGCTCGCGGTTCTGCTTGATGGCCTCAAGCACCTGGTCGGAGGTGGCCTTCACCAGCGCGTCCGGTGCCACTTCGGCATGCGCCTGCACGGCGAGCGTCAGGAAAAGAGCTGTGAAAAGCGCTTGCAGTCGTTTCATTGATGCCATTCTCCAAGGGCCTGTCGCAGGGCAGCGACCTGCATATTGTATTCATTCACGGCCAGCAGGTAGTCCCCGTACAGGGTGGCATAGGTCTTGAAGGCCTCGATCACCTGATCCATGCTGACCGAGCCGGCCTCCATGTCGATGAAGTTCGCCACCATCCAGCGCCGCGCGGACTGGTAGCCGCTCTTGAGCTGATCCAGTCCCTCCCGCATGCCGACCGCCTGGTGATAGGCCTCGGCCACCTGGAAGGGGATGCCCATGCGGGCGAGGCTGGCCTTCTCGGTGACCGCGCGCAGCTCCGCCTCCGCCTGGCGGGTGCGCGCATCCTGCACGCCCGGCTGCCAGTTCCAGCGCATCCCGATCACCGGCGCGGCATAGGCATGGTTGAACGGGTCGGTCAGGTAGGGGTTGTCGAGCGTGTCGCGGCGCGGGGCGTAGGCCACATCCCCCACCACGGCGGCGTACAGGTCCGGGCGCGTCTCGGCACGCCTGGCCTCGACCATCTCGCGCAAGGCGCCCATGCCGGCCTCGACCTGTCCCATCTCGGCGCGATTGACCAGCGCCTTCCTGACCATGTCATCGAGCGAGCCCTCCGGCAGGGCGACCTGCTCGATGCGCGCATCGGCCACCTCCAGCGAGGCGGACAGCGGCAGGCCCACGAGGGTCTTGAGGCCATCCAGCGAGACCTTCTCCACCGCCCCGGCCCTGGCCAGGTAGCGCCCGACCAGTCCCTTCACCGCCTCCATGGCATAGCGGTCGGCCATGCGCGGCGCGTGGCCATTCATGGAGCGGCGGTCAAAGGATTCCAGGGCGCCGTCGACCCGCTTGTCCAGGTCCTCGAGAAACAGGCGGCTGTCGCGCGCGGTCAGGAAGCCATAGTAGGCGCGGCGCACGTCCATCTGGGTCTGAGCGCGCGCGACCTTCACCTCCCCCTGCTTGACGGCGATGTTGCCCGCGGCCGCCTCGCCGTAATGTTCGATCTTGCCGAAGGTATGGAGCGGCTTGATCAGGGCCAGCTGCAGGCCCATCAGCGGGGAGAGGCCATCCCTGAACTCGCCCGCGTCGTCGCGCGGTTCGGTGCCGCCTTCCTTGAAGAATCCGCCCTTCACCCCCGGCGCCGCGGAAAGGTAGAGGTTGCTGGCAAGACTGATCCCGCCATGCCCCTTGACCTCATCCAGCAGGGCGCGGGCCTGCTCGACCACCGCCTCGCGCTCCTTGATGCGCGGGTCGGCGTTCAGCGCCATCTCCACGGCCTTGTCCAGGCTCAGCGGCTCGGCCAGGACCAGCCCCGGCAGGACCAGCAGGACCAGGATGGCCGCGCGCATTCCGTTCATTGCTTCTCTCCTTCAGCCGCCTTGTTGTAGAGGAACTGCCCGATCAGGTTCTCGAGCACGATGGACGACTGGGTCAGGCTGATGCGATCCCCGTCCTTGAGCACGGCCTCCTCGGCCCCCGGCGCAAGGCCGATGTACTGCTCGCCGAGCAGGCCGGAGGTGTAGATGGCTGCGGAGGTGTCCGTGGGCAGGATCGGGTAGCGATTCTCGATCCGCAAGCCCACCGCTGCGCGAAAGGTCTGCGGGTCGACCGCGATGGACTCGACCCGACCGACCACCACGCCGGCCAGCTTGATCGGCGCGCGCACCTTGAGCCCGCCGATATTGTCGAACTGGGCAGTGACGCCGTAGCCGGCATCGTTCGACAGGCTGGCGAGATTGCTGACCCGGAGGGCCAGAAAGCCCAGCGCAACCAGCCCAAGGGCGACGAACAGGCCCACCCACACATCACGCATCGAATTTTCCTGCATCTTCATGATCCTTAAATATTGAACATCAGGGCGGTCATGATGAAGTCCAGCCCCAGCACCGCCAGTGAAGTATTGACCACGGTGCGGGTGGTCGCGCGACTGACCCCCTCGGCGGTCGGCACGCAGTCGAGCCCCTCGAACACCGCGATCCAGATCGCCACCGCGCCAAAGACCAGGCTCTTGATCACGCCGTTGACGATGTCGTCATAGAAATCGACGCCCGACTCGATCTGCGACCAGTAGGCGCCGGCATCCACCCCAAGCGTGCCGACGCCGATGAAAAACCCGCCCAGCACGCCGACCGCCGAGAACAGCGCGGCGAGCAGAGGCATCGCCATGAAGCCCGCGATGAAGCGCGGCGCGATCACGCGCTTCATCGGGTCGACCGCCATCATCTCCATGCCCGCCAGCTGCTCGGTCGACTTCATCAGGCCGATCTCGGCGGTGATGGCCGATCCCGCGCGCCCGGCGAACAGCAGGGCGGTGATGACCGGCCCCAGCTCCCGCACCAGGGACAGGGCCACCACCACGCCCAGCGACTCCGCCGAGCCGTAGGTGATGAGGATGTTGTAGCCCTGCAACCCCAGCACCAGCCCGACGAAGGCGCCGGACACCAGGATGATCTGCATGGAGAGCACGCCGATGTGGAACAGCTGGTCGACCACCAGGCGCGGACGCAGCAGCCCCCCCGGCAGGGCCGGAAGCAGGCCCAGCAGGAACAGGTGCAGGCGCCCCAGGCGCGCCAGGGCCGACTGGGCGCGCTGGCCCAGCGCGGCAAGCAGACGGATCATGCGCAGCCTCCCTTGGTCGAACCCTGTCCGAGAAAATCATCTTCCAGCGCGGGGGCGGGATACTGGAACGGCACGGGGCCATCCGGCAAGCCCTGCATGAACTGGCGCACCCAGGGCGAATCGCTCCTGTTCACCTCATCGGCCGTGCCGGAGGCCACCACCTTGCCGCCCGCCAGCACATAGACCCGATCGGCAATCGAGGCCGCCTCGGCCACGTCGTGCGAGACCAGGATGCTGCTCAGGCCCAGCGCGTCGTTGAGGGTGCGGATCAGGCGCACCAGCACGCCCAGGGTGATGGGGTCCTGCCCCGTGAAGGGTTCGTCGTACATCACCAGCATCGGATCGAGCGCGATGGCGCGCGCCAGGGCCACGCGCCGCGCCATGCCGCCGGACAGTTCGGCGGGCATCATGTCGCGTGCGCCGCGCAGGCCCACGGCATTGAGCTTCATCAGCGCCATGTCGCGGATCATGGTCTCCGGCAGGCGGGTGTGCTCACGCAGCGGGAAGGCCACGTTCTCGAACACCGACAGGTCGGTCAGCAGGGCGCCATGCTGGAACAGCATGCCCATGCGCTTGCGCAGCGCATACAGGGCGGAATGGCGCAGCTTGTGCACATTCTGACCATCCACCCAGACTTCGCCGCGATCCGGACGCAGCTGGCCGCCGATCAGCTTGAGCAGGGTGGTCTTGCCGGTGCCGCTCGGCCCCATGATGGCGGCGATGCTGCCGCGCGGGATGCTCAGGTTCAGGTCATCGAAGATCATCCGCGCGCCGCGCCGGAAGCTGAGGTTGCGGATCTCGATCAGGTGGGTGTCATCCATGCTCATCAGTGCCACCCCAGCAGGTCACGGAGGGTACGAAGCTCTTCAAGTCGCGCCAGCGATGCGTGACCACGCAACAGGATGGTGGCGTGGCCGCGCCGCCCCAGGATGTCCATCACGGTGCGCGCCGCGCGGAGATTGAGCGTTTCGTCATCAAGCATCACCAGCGGGGCGCGCTCCAGTTCCAGGGCCGCGGACAAGCCCTGCGCCACCGTGGCAAGCCCCGGGATGGGCCCATCGCCCCACAAGGGAGCGAAGCGCCGGACCTGATCGAAAACCTCGGAAGGCAGGGCCGCATCCACCAGCACGGCGCCCAGGCGTGGCGCCAGCACCGTCAGCCGCTCATCGAGATCATCAGGCAACTGACCGGACAGGCCCAGGAAGAAGCGGAAACCCTCGCGGGTATCGCCCACCCACCCGCGCAAGGTCTCGATATCCGGCGCGAGCCAGGCGTCGGCATCCAGCCCGACCGCATCGAATTCATTGGAATAGAAGGTCAGGCGCCATTCGGGCGGCAGGTCTTCGGGATAAAAACCGCCCAGCCACGCCGCATGCTCCCAGCCCCAGGCGCCGATGGCGATCATGCCGGTCCGTCCAGTTCACGGACGAGCCGGAAACCGAGGTTGAGATCAAACTCGCCCAGCTCGCGGAACCCGCGCGCCGCGCTCCGGCACATGCCGGGCGGATCGAACCAGGAGCCGCCGCGCACCACGCGCAGGCGCGGCTTGCCGCCGGTCCAGGCCTCGTGCGCCACGCGCGGGACACCGCTGTAGGACTCCCGCCAGTGATCCAGCACAAACTCCTGCATGTTGCCGTGCATCTCGTGCAGACCCCAGGCATTGGCCGGCAGACTGCCCACGATCACCGGGCGACTGATGCCGCAGAGGTAGAGCCCGCGGGTGCAGTGCAGGCCGCCGGAGCAGTTCACCTCGCTGCGATGGATGCGCTCGCCAAAGGCGAAGGCCGTGGTGCTTCCGGCACGCGCGGCATATTCCCACTCCGCCTCGGTCGGCAGGCGGTAACGCTGGCCGGTCTGACCGGAGAGCCATTTGGCATGGGCCTCGGCATCCTGGACGCTGACATTGAAGACGGGCAGATCGGCCGCCGTCCAGCTGTAACGCCTTGGACGAGCATGGCCGGTCTCCTCGCAAAACCGCAGGTAGTCCCCCAGCGTCACGGCATGGCGCATCATGGCAAAGGGCCGCAATACGGTGACCTTGTGCTGCGGGCCTTCCCATGGCTGGCGGGCATACTCGGCCTGCGGCGCCCCCATGAAGACATGGCCTTCGGGGATCAGCGCCAGTTGCGGCCCCTCGCAATCATGGCCACGGTCACGAAAGAAAAGCGCACACTGCAGGCGGGCGGCAGCCTGCTGTTGCAGGAGGCGAGCCGCCTCCATGCCCGGGGTCTCGGTCTGGCCGACAGGAGGGGCGAACGAATCGGTGACTGCGCTATTCATGAACGCATTGTATCAACACATTCCTTCGGATCATCCCCGCGGCTTGGGTATACTTGATCGATCATTCCTCAAACATCCGTGATGCCGCCTGATGCACCCTGACCGCCTGCTCGAACTTGCCCGCGCCGTTCTCGAAACCGAGAAGGCCGCGATCGAGGGCCTCAACCATCGCCTTGATGACGCCTTCGTGCAGGCCTGCAAGCTGATGCTGGAATGCAATGGGCGCGTGGTCGTCACCGGCATGGGCAAGTCCGGCCATATCGGGGGCAAGATCGCCGCCACCCTGGCCAGCACCGGCACCCCGGCGTTCTTCGTCCACCCGGGCGAGGCCAGCCACGGCGACCTCGGCATGATCACAAGGCAGGACGTGGTGCTCGCCCTGTCCAATTCCGGCGAGACCCCCGAGATCCTCGCCATCCTGCCGATCATCAAGCGCCTCGGCGTGCCCCTGGTCGCCATGACCGGCCGCCCCCAGTCCACCCTCGCCCGCGAGGCCGGCGTCCATCTGGATGTCAGTGTGGAGAAGGAGGCCTGCCCGCTGGGCCTCGCCCCCACCGCCAGCACCACCGCCACCCTGGTCATGGGCGATGCCCTGGCGGTCGCACTGCTCGAAACCCGCGGCTTCACCGCCGAGGATTTCGCCCTGTCCCATCCCGGCGGCGCGCTGGGCCGCCGCCTGCTGCTGCATGTGCGGGACGTCATGCACTCCGGCGAGCGGCTGCCCGTCGTCAGGCTGGGCGCCCCCCTGCGTGACGCCCTGGTCGAGATCACCCAGAAGGGACTGGGCGTCACCGCGGTCGTGGATGCGAAAGGATGTCTTGCCGGCGTGTTCACCGATGGCGATCTTCGCCGCGCCCTCGATCATGAGGGCATCGACCTGCGCAGCGCCCGTGTCGATGACCTGTTCACCCGTGGCGGCAAGACCTGCCATGCCGGCATGCTGGCCGCCGAAGCGCTCGGCCTGATGGACCGCCACAAGATCAACGCCCTGATCGTGGTCGACGCCGAAGGCCGCCCGATCGGCGCACTCAACACCCACGACCTGCTGCGCGCCGGCGTAGCCTAGGAAACCACGATGCAGGACATCCTCGCCAAAAACGCCGCCGGGAGCGGCGTTACGTCGCCCCAAGGCGATGCCCGCAGGGCTGAATACGGGGATGTATTCAGCCGCGCCCGGGATATTTGTCTGGTCCTGTTTGACGTCGACGGCGTGCTGACCGACGGCCGGCTGGTGTTCAACGCGCAGGGCGAGGAGACCAAGTCCTTTCATTCCCGCGATGGCCACGGCATCAAGCTGCTGATGGAGGCGGGCATCGAGGTCGGCGTGATCACGGCCCGCAGCTCTCCGGCGGTCGAGTTCCGCATGAAGGGACTGGGCATTCCCCATGTCTTCCAGGGGCGGCACGACAAGCGCAGCACCTATCTCGAGCTGATCGGCGCCTTGGGACTGAGTCACGAACAGGTGGCCTACATGGGCGATGATGTCATCGACCTGCCGGTCCTGAGCCGGGTGGGCCTCGCCACCACGGTGCAGGACGCCCCGGCGGTGGTGAAGCGCCATTGCCACTGGATCGCCGAACACGGCGGTGGCCGGGGCGCGGCGCGCGACCTGTGCGACCTCATCCTCGACGCCCAGGGCAAGCTCGACGAGCTGCTTGCCCGTTATCTGGCCTGAACGTCGTGCGACGGGCCTCCCCAACCCTGTGGATCGTGCTTGTCCTGGGCGCCGTGCTCAGCGGCCTGGCCAGCTGGTCCATGCAGCGGACGCTGCCCGTCAGCGAAAAACGGACCCAGGGCGCCGACCACAGCCTCATCCAGCCCAAGGCCTGGCTGTTCGACGAACAGGGTCTCCTGGCTTACCAGGCCTCGGGCACCCGCCTGGATCACCTCATTGAAAGTGGCGACTACCTGCTGCACAACGCCCACTTGATCGTCGAGCCGAGCAGCGGACATGCCGATGGCTGGATCATCGATGCCGAGCAGGCACGCTTTCTGACCCACAGGAAAACGGCCCTGCTCGCCGGCAACGTGAGCGCGCAGCGTCAACACGTGGCCGCCGAGGATGCCATCACGATCACGGCTCGCGATATCATTCTCGATCTCGCCAGCCGCACGGCGACCAGCAATGAGCCCATGCAGGTGAAGGGCCGGCACTGGGTAAGCCAGTCCAGTGTCTTTCGCGCCGATTTTTCCTCCGAACAACTCACCCAGGAAGGCCGAGTACATGATCGCCATGAACCGCCCCGCCCTTAAGACATGCCTCCTGAGCATGGCCCTGCTGCTCGCCACGCCCCTGCTGGCGACACCGGCCTCGGCCGCCTCGGCCGACCGCACGATGCCGCTGGAGATCGAGGCCGACCGCAAGCACACCGACTACAAGGGCGGCGAGGCCGTCTATGAAGGCAACGTCATCATCCGTCAGGGCCAGCTGCTGCTGAAGGCGGACCGGGCGACGATCCACCTCCGCGACGGCCAGTTCGAGCGCGCCGTGCTGGAGGGCAAGCCGGCCACCTATCAGGATCGCGACGAAGATGGCCAGCCGATCAACGGCCAGGCCCAGCGGATGGATTACCAGGCCAGGGAGGACCGCATCACCCTGACCGGCCAGGCCAAGGTCCAGCGCGCCGCCGACACCCTGGCCAGCGAGCGCATCGTCTACAACCTCAAGACCGAGGTGGTGGACGCCGGCGCCGGCGGCGGCGACCGGGTGCGCATGGTGCTCCAACCGCGCGGCGGCAACGAGCCCAAGGCGCGGGGCGAGCAGCCGTGAGCGAGATCACCAAGACCCACGTCCTGCGCGCCCAGGGCCTGCAGAAACGCTATGGCGCGCGCACCGTCGTAGGCGACATGACGCTCGAGGTCCGCACCGGCGAGATCGTCGGACTGCTTGGGCCGAACGGTGCCGGCAAGACCACCAGCTTCTACATGATCACCGGCCTGGTCACCCCGGACGGCGGAAGCATCACCATCGACGAGCAGGACATCTCCCGGCTGCCGATGCACGCCCGGGCACGCCTGGGCGTCGGCTACCTGCCGCAGGAACCCTCGGTCTTTCGCAAGCTCTCCGTGGAAGACAACCTGCTCGCCGTGCTCGAGCTGCGCCCGGACCTGCGCCGCGCCAGCGACCGCCAGCGCATCTGCGAGGAACTGCTGAACGAACTGCACGTCACCCATGTGCGCAAAAGCCTGGGACTGAGCCTCTCCGGCGGCGAGCGCCGGCGGGTCGAGATTGCCCGCGCCCTGGCCGCGGAGCCCCGCTTCCTGCTGCTGGACGAACCCTTCGCCGGGGTCGACCCGATCAGCGTGCTCGACATCCAGCGCCTGATCCGGCACCTCGCCGACCGAGGCATCGGCGTGCTCATCACCGACCACAACGTGCGCGAGACCCTGCGCATCTGCAGCCGGGCCACCATCATGCACGGCGGCCATGTCCTTGCCGAAGGCACGCCGGAGGCCATCCTTGCCGATCCGCAGGTACGCAACGTTTATCTTGGCGAACAATTCAGCCTTTGAACGCTGCTAGAATGACAGCATGATGATCATCGTCGCCCGTACCCGATGAAAGCCGGCCTTGAACTCAGGCAAGGCCTTTCACTGGCCATGACCCCGCAGCTGCAGCAGTCGATTCGACTGCTGCAGCTCTCCACCCTCGAACTGCAAGCCGAGATCCAGCAGGTCGTCGAATCGAACCCCATGCTGGAAATGGGGGACGATGAGGACGAAGAGGCCGCCCCCACCCCCGGCATGACGGCTGAATCCCTGGACACGGGCCCGGTGAGCCACCTCGATGAGGCCGACACCACGCTGGATCTCGAGGCGCCCCGCCAGGAGCTTCCCGAAGAGCTCCCCCTCGACAGCCACTGGGACGATGTGTACGAAGCCGATGGCAGCACCAGCTACAGCAAGGGCAGCGCCGAAGACGAGGACCGTGACTTCCTGAGCTACACCAGCAGCGGCCAGGAGAGCCTGCGCGATCATCTGCTGTCGCAGATGATGCTCACGCCGCTCTCGGCACTCGATCAGCAAATCGCCACGGCCATCATCGAGTCGATCGATGAAGACGGCTTTCTCGAGGACACCCTCGACAACATCGTGACCGGCCTGCGGCAGGACCTGCCCGGGATTGAAATGGACGAGGCTGAGGCCATGCTTCACCTCATCCAGCAATTCGACCCCCCCGGCGTCGGGGCGCGCGAACTGGGCGAGTGCCTTGCCATCCAGCTGCGCCAGATCGACAAGCAGACCCCCGCCCACAGGCATGCCAGCCGCCTGCTTGAGCACCTCGACCTGCTGACCACGCGTGACTACAGCCGCCTGCAGCGCACCCTCAAGATCGACGCCGAAGCCCTCAAGGCCGCGCTGCAAGTCCTGCAGACGCTCAACCCGCGCCCGGGGTCAGCCCTGAGGAACCAGGAGGTCGAATACGTCATTCCCGATGTCTTCGTCCGGCGCGTCAACGACCAGTGGCGGGTGGAGCTCAACCCCGACGTCCTCCCCAAGCTGCGCATCAACAGCATGTACGCGGGCTACATCCAGCGCGGTCGCCGCAGCGAGGACATGAGCTACATGCGCAACGCGCTGCAGGAGGCGCGCTGGTTCATCAAGAGCGTGCAAAGCCGGCATGAAACCCTGCTCGCGGTTGCCGCAGCCATCGTCCGCCATCAACAGGACTACCTCGAGCACGGCGAATCCGCGATGCGCCCGCTGGTGCTGCGCGAGATTGCCGAGGAACTGGATCTGCACGAGTCCACGGTCTCCCGTGTCACCACCAACAAGTACATGCACACCCCGCGCGGCGTGGTGGAATTCAAGTTCTTCTTTTCCAGTCATGTCGGCACCTCGGATGGTGGCGAAGCCTCATCCACGGCCATCCGCGCCATGCTCAGGCAACTGGTGGCCGACGAGAACCCCGGCAAACCCCTGAGCGACAGCCGGCTCAGTCAGCTGCTGGAGAGGGAAGGCATCAACGTCGCCCGCAGGACCGTGGCAAAATACCGCGAATCGCTCGGTATCCCCCCATCCAACGAACGCAAGCGCCTCTGCTGATGAACAACCTGACCATCGCCGACATCCTGACCCCAGGGCAGGTCAAGCTCGATATCGAGTGCACCAGCAAAAAGCGTGCGCTGGAAATGATCAGCCAGATCATTGCGGGCACGCAGGAGAAGCTTGAATCCTGGCTGGTGTTCGACACCCTGGTCGCGCGTGAAAGACTTGGCAGCACCGCTGTCGGCCGAGGCATCGCCATTCCCCATGGCAAGCTGGCAGGACTGGAAAAACCCGTTGGCGCCTTCCTGCGCCTGAAGGCAGGCATCGATTTCGACAGTGCCGATGACCTTCCGGTCAGGCTCATCTTTGCCATCCTGGTCCCGGAAGGCGGCGAATCCGCCCATCTGGCCATTCTCGGCCAGCTCGCACGCCGCTTCAGTGACCCCGAGTTCTGCATGGCCATTCGTGACGCTCAAAGCAGCGAGGTGGTCTTCAGCCTGCTGACACGAAAGATCGTGAACGTGGATGAACCCATCGAAACCTCATGAATCCGGCGCCCAAGCCGGCGGTTCAGCGTATCCGCACGGCGTCTTCATCGTCCTCGATCCCCGCCAATCCAGCCCGCACACCGGTGAAACGCCGCACTCGCTCGGTGTGCTGATCACGGGCGAGGCCGGCATGGGCAAAAGCGAGCTTGCCCTTGACCTCGTCAGTCGAGGGCATGCGCTGGTGGCGGATGACGCACCCTGCCTTCGACTTGATCCCGACGGCGCGCTGCTCGGCACATGCCCGGCGCCTCTGCAGGATTTTCTTGAAGTGCGCGGGCTCGGCATTCTCAACATTCGCAAGCTCTTCGGTCCGGCGGCGCTCCGTGAAGCGCACCCGCTCGACCTGATCATTCACTTGACCGCGATGGCGGCATCGGAGCCCCCCGAACAACGACTGACGGGAGACTGGGGGGTGCGGATTCTGGCCGGAAGACCCATTCCGACCCTGAATCTTCCCGTGCGGCAGGGGCGCAACCTTGCCCTGCTGGTCGAAACGGCGGCAGCCCATCACCTCCTGATCACTCGCGGATATAATGCCGCGGTCGATCTTTCCAATCGCCTCGCGCATCAACTCGGCAAGGAACCCCAGTGAAACTGGTCATCGTCAGCGGCCTGTCCGGCTCGGGCAAGTCCATCGCGCTACACACCCTGGAAGATGCCGGGTATCACTGCGTGGACAACCTCCCGCTGGCGCTGCTTCCCGCCTTCGTCGCAAGCACGCTGCAGCAGCCGTTCCTGGCGCAGGAGCACGCCGCCATCGGCATCGATATCCGCGGCGGGGTCAGTGAACTGCGCGAACTGCGGCAACACATGCAACGCCTGCGCCAGGACCATCCCGACCTGCAGATCCAGCTGCTCTATCTTCACGCCGACCACGAGGCGCTTCTGCGCCGATTCAGTGAGACCCGCCGACCGCATCCCCTGCTGCGCTCGGGCCTTCCGCTCGACGAGGCCCTGATTGCGGAGGCCGAACTGCTCGCGCCGTTGCGCGAAGCCGCCGACCTGATCATCGACACCTCGTGCAGCAACATCCACCAGCTTCGCGCCCTGCTTCGCGCCCGTCTTCTGGATGCCGCCGACACACGTCTCTCGCTGTTGCTGCAATCGTTTGGCTTCAAGCATGGCGCCCCCACCGACAGCGATTTCATCTTCGACGTGCGCTGCCTGCCCAATCCACACTGGGACCCTCGGCTACGCCCCCTGACGGGCCGCGACCCGGAGGTTGCCGCGTTCCTGGGCGACGTGCCGGACGTGGGCGGCATGCTTGATCAGCTTGAGCAGGTCTTGAAGACATGGCTGCCCATGTTCGAGCGCGAACATCGCCAGTTCCTGTGCGTCTCGCTCGGCTGCACGGGTGGCCAGCACCGCTCGGTCTACATGGTGGAAAAGCTGGCCGAACGCCTGCGCAACCCTTACCCTTCCTTAGCCATACGCCATCGCGAACTGGGTTGAACTATGCGTGCCGGAGTATTGATCATTGCCCACAACCATATCGGTCAGCAGCTGCTGGAAACCGCGACCGACATGCTGAACCGCTGCCCGGTGCAGGTACGCAGCCTGGAGGTCATGCAGGATGACGACCCCGTCGATCTCCTCGCTCGCGCCCGCCGACTGCTGGCCGACATCGATCAAGGCGCCGGCGTGCTGGTTCTGACCGACATGTACGGCTCCACCCCAAGCAACATCGCCCATCGCTTGAGCGACCATGACCAGCAGGCCGTACGCGTGCTGTCCGGCATCAACCTGCCCATGCTGGTGCGCGCCCTGAACTACGCGGAACTGCATCTCGACGAACTCGCGCAAAAGGCCTTGAGTGGCGGCCGGGAAGGCATCCTCGATGCGCGGAGCATGTAGTGATGGAGCTGGAATGCGCCATTGAGATCGTCAACAAGCGTGGACTGCACGCGCGCGCCGCCGCCCGATTTGCCAGTCTTGCCGCAAGTTTCAGCAGCACCATTCGGGTCCAGCGCGACGCCATGCAGGCCAATGGCAAAAGCATCATGGGCCTGATGATGCTGGCGGCACCGGTGGGCAGCCACCTCCAGATACGCGCCGACGGCGAGGACGCCCGCGCCGCCATCGACGCCCTCAAGGCATTGATCGACGACCGCTTTGGCGAGGGCGAATGAGCCCATACCCGCCCACGGGCATGGGCTCGCCCCAGCGATTTATCCCGACACCCTGCCTTTCCGGCCCGTTTTGTCATACCATTTTCGTTTTATACAGGCATCCCCTGTGAGAGGGTCATGAAGAAATCCGCCTATTC
Source organism: Halothiobacillaceae bacterium (assembly GCA_006212015.1). GTDB lineage: Bacteria > Pseudomonadota > Gammaproteobacteria > Halothiobacillales > Halothiobacillaceae > Thiofaba. The sequence continues at coordinate 12,066 of SDAY01000015.1, read as the reverse complement.
CTTTGAAGAATTGCTCCAGTGCGGCCGCGGCGACATGTTCGGCCCGGGCAACGCCCAGCTCCCCCTCCCCCCCATGCTGATGTTTGATCGCATCATGCGGATCAGCGAGGATGGCGGCGCCTTTGGCAAGGGTGAGCTGATCGCCGAGCTCGACGTCAAGCCCGACCTCTGGTTCTTCGGCTGCCACTTCGAGGGCGATCCGGTCATGCCCGGCTGCTTGGGCCTCGATGCCATGTGGCAACTGGTCGGGTTCCATCTGGGCTGGATCGGCGGCAAGGGCCATGGCCGGGCCCTGGGCGTGGGCGAGGTGAAATTCACCGGTCAGGTTCTGCCGGATGCCAAGCTCATCACCTATCATGTCAACATCAAGCGAACCATCAACCGCAAGCTGGTCATGGGCATCGCGGACGCCGTCATGAAGGTCGATGGCCGCGAGATCTATCACGCCACCGACCTGCGGGTCGGCCTGTTCACCAACACCACCGGATTTTGAGGATAAGCACCATGCGTCGCGTCGTCGTCACCGGGATGGGCATCGTTTCCAGCCTGGGCAACAACAAGCAGGGCGTCCTGCACAGCCTCCGTGAAGGCATTTCGGGTATCGAATGCGTTCAGGAGATGGCCGATCTCGGCTTCCGCTCTCAGGTCGCGGGCACCCTCAAGCTCAAGACCGAGGAACTGATCGACCGCAAGCTGCATCGCTTCATGGGCCAGGCCGCGGCCTATACCTATCTCGCGATGGCCGAGGCGGTCGCCGACTCGGGCCTGAGCAACGAGCAGGTATCCAACCCCCGCACCGGCCTGATCGTCGGCTCCGGCGGCTCATCCACCGCCAACATCGTCGATACCGCCGAGATCGCCAAGGCCAAGGGCATCAAGCGCGTGGGTCCCTACATGGTCACCCGCACCATGAGCTCGACCACCTCCGCCTGCCTGGCCACCCCGTTCGGCATCAAGGGTGTGAACTACACCATCAGCTCCGCCTGCGCGACCTCCGCGCACTGCATCGGCAACGGCATGGAACAGATCCAGCTCGGCAAGCAGGACATCGTGTTCGCCGGCGGCGGCGAGGAGCTGCACTGGGTCCAGTCCGCCATGTTCGACGCCATGGGCGCGCTGTCTTCCAAGTACAACGACACCCCGGGCAGCGCCTCCCGCCCGTATGACGAGTTCCGCGATGGTTTCGTCATCTCCGGCGGCGGCGGCGTGGTGGTGCTCGAGGAACTGGAGCACGCCAGGGCGCGCGGCGCGAAGATCTACGGCGAGCTGGTCGGCTACGGCGCGACCTCGGACGGCTACGACATGGTCCAGCCCTCCGGCGAAGGCGCCATCCGCTGCATGCGGATGGCCCTGTCGACCGTGGATACCCCGCTCGACTACATCAACACCCATGGCACCAGCACCCCGGTCGGCGACCTGCGCGAACTGGAGGCCATGAAGGCCGTGTTCGGCGAGGACATGCCCCTGGTCACCTCCACCAAGTCGCTGTCCGGCCACGCGCTGGGCGCCGCCGGGGTGCACGAAGCCATCTACTCGCTGCTGATGATGGAGCACGGCTTCATCGCCGCCTCCGCCAACATCGAAACCCTCGACCCGGCCGCGCAAGGCGTGAACATCGCCCAGCAGCGCATCGACCATCCCAAGCTGGATACCATTCTCTCCAACAGCTTCGGCTTCGGCGGCACCAACGCCAGCCTGGCGTTCCGTCGCTACTCGGCCTGATCCCGGGCCCGCCTGTCCTGTCCCGGGGCGATGCAACCCCGGGATCCATCTTTTTTCTCCAATCGCCTGCTCGCCCTTGAATTGCGCTCGCTCTTAACCTAACTTCATCGTACATCAGGTACCGTATGAAGCTGATTGAGGGGACCAAGATGAGCCAGCGTTTGAGTGTCGACGAATTCGTAGCCAAGGTGCGCAGCCTGTCCGTCGTTGAGATCGGAAAGCTTCCGCTTGAAACACTCCCGGAAACCATTCCTTCCGACCTGATCCGAAACTCGCCCCAGCCGCTTCGTGGCGTCCTTGAGAAGCTCGCATTCGACGTCAACGTGCATGAGCTGCGGGAGCAGCAGGGCATCGAGAAGACCTTCGGCAACACCGCCGCTCAAGCCATGGACAAGGCCCGAGGTTACGAGGCGGACATCGCCATTGCCCGCCTGCGCCAAAAGATGGCCGACATCGCCCCGTCCATCGAAAAGTGGCGAGCAGGCAAGGTGACCCACTACGCCATGGCCCAGACCATGCAGACGGTTCGCGAACTAGTGCATGATCTTCACGCCGAACGCGCCCGTCTTGCCCGCGCCGAACTTGTCCTGCATGACTGCCTCGCCAATCCGGACCGATTCAGCGCACGCCTGCAGGACGCCATGGAGCGCATCCGCCATTTTGCCGGCAAGATTGACCTGACCCTCGGTGAGTATCACGCCCTGCAGCTTGAAGTTACCGCGGCTGAAATGACCGACAAGCGGCGGCAAATCCAGGAATCAGACCAGAAGAAAAAAGGCCTGCTCGAGGATCTCACCGCGCTTGAAGAGCAGCTCAAGCGCCCCACTTCGCTGTTCTCCAGGCTGGTGCCGTGGACGGCCCGCAAGCACGAGGAAGGCCTCAAGCACAACATCAGCGACATGCACCAACGCATTCTCAGTGAAGAGTGGGTGATGGCGGAGACACAGCTGACGCGCTGGCTGGATTCCATGGTCGATGCCAGCCTTTACATGAGCGCTGGCACCACCCAGCAGCATCTGCGGTCCGCGCGACTGAACCTTTTCTATCTTCTGAACGCCTTCTGCGAGCAGCAGGAAGCGGCGGCCAAGCAGATTGCCCGCAATCCGTTCATCCAGGTCGACCCGAAAAAGGCGATCGAATACATGCTGATGTCCGAGCGCTTCATCCTCGACTACTTCGCCAAGAAGCGCGCCGAGATCATCGAGTGGCTCGGCAATGCAGCCGACACACGTCTCCGCTCGCTGGAGAATCTTGAGATCGACCTGATCACCGAGATGAAGCGGAATATCCGCTAAACAGCCCCCTGCCCCAGGGGGGGCGGAAACACGAAGGCCCGCATCAAAGCGGGCCTTGCTCGTTCAGGCGATCGATGGCGGGCAGAGCGCCATCCATCCATCCATCACGCCATGTTTTCGAGGATGGCGCGCTTGACCTGATCCAGGGTCGCGTCGATGGTCATCAGGGTGGACGTGCCCTGGCACTGGCCGATGGCGGTGTCCGGGTCCTTCAGGCCGTTGCCGGTCAGGGTCAGCACCAGGCTGGAGCCCTCCGGAATCTTGCCGCTCTGGATGTCCTTGATCGCGCCCGCCAGCGAGGCGGCGGAGGCCGGCTCGCAGAACACGCCCTCGTGCATGGTGAGCATCTTCTGGGCGGCGAGGATTTCATCGTCGGTGACCTCGGCGAACCAGCCGCCGGACTCGTCCATCACCTTCCAGGCGCGGTCCCAGGACTGCGGGTGGCCGATGCGGATGGCGGTGGCGACGGTTTCCGGATGATCGACCATGTGGCCGCGCAGGAACGGCGCGGAGCCGGCCGCCTGGTAGCCGATCATCTTCGGGCGGTTGCCGACGATGGCGCCTCCCGCAAAGGCGCACTTGCCGTTGCAGTAGGCGCAGGACTCGGTGACATGCTCGCCGGAGGCCGAGGAATACTCGCAGTAGCCGATCCAGTGGGCGGTGATGTTGCCCGCGTTGCCGACCGGCAGGCAGTGGTAATCCGGCGCGCGGCCCAGCTCCTCGATGATCTCGAAGGCGGCGGTCTTCTGGCCCTGCAGGCGATAGGGGTTGACCGAGTTGACGATGGTCACCGGGGCCTCGCCGGCCACGTCCTTGACCAGGCGCATGCCGTCATCGAAGTTGCCGCGAACCTGCAGGGTGACGGCGCCGTACATCATCGCCTGGGCCAGCTTGCCCATGGCGATCTTGCCATCCGGGATCAGCACGAAGGCGGTGATGCCGGCGCGCGCGGCGTAGGCGGCGGCCGCCGCGGAGGTGTTGCCGGTGGAGGCGCAGATGATGGCCTTGGAGCCCGCCTCGACGGCCTTGGTGACCGCCATGGTCATGCCGCGGTCCTTGAAGGAGCCGGTCGGGTTCAGGCCTTCATACTTGACGTAGATGTCGACCTGCTTGCCCAGCAGCTTCGGGATGTTGTGCAGGCGGATCAGCGGGGTGTTGCCCTCGCCCAGGGAGATGATGCGGGTGTCGTCGGACACTGGCAGGCGGTCGCGGTAGCGGTCGATCAGGCCGGTGTAGCGGTTGCGGAATGGCATGGTGGACTCCGAATCTGTGTGAAATCGATTCAGGGCGCGAAGCCTGCAGGAGCGGGCTTGCCCGCGATGATCGCATGATCGCGGGCAAGCCCGCTCCTACGGCAGCACGCCCCCAAATTAGCCGAGGCTCTCGACGCGGATGCGCGCCACCGGGCGCTTGATCGCCGCCAGGGCCTCGATGCGGGCGATGGCCGCGTTCATGCGGCCTTCCTTCACCCGATGGGTGAGGATGATGACCGGGATGTCGGTCTCGTCCTCCGGCGCTTCCTTCTGCAGGATGGCCTCGATGCTGATGCCCTGATCGGCCAGGATGCGGGTCACGTCCGCCAGCACGCCGGGCTTGTCCTCGGCGGTCAGGCGCAGGTAGTAGGCGGTCTCGATCTCGCTCATCGGCAGGATCGGCAGGTCGCGCAGGGCGTCCGGCTGGAAGGCCAGATGCGGCACCCGGTTTTCCGGATCGGCGGTCATGCTGCGCACCACGTCCACGAGGTCCGCGACCACGGAGGAGGCGGTGGGATCGGCGCCCGCGCCCGCACCGTAGTACAGCGTCGGGCCGACCGCGTCGCTCATCACCAGCACGGCGTTCTTCACCCCGTCGACATTGGCGATCAGGCGGCGCTCGGGAATCAGGGTCGGATGCACGCGCAGCTCCACGCCGCTGTCGGTGCGGCGCGCGATGCCCAGATGCTTGATGCGGTAACCCAGCGCCTCGGCATAGCCCACGTCCTCGCGGGTAATGCGGGTGATGCCCTCGGTCGCCGCCTTGTCGAACTGGAGCGGGATGCCGAAGGCGATGGAGGCGAGGATGGTCAGCTTGTGCGCGGCGTCGATGCCTTCCACGTCGAAGGTCGGATCGGCCTCGGCATAACCCAGGCGCTGCGCCTCGGCGAGCACGTCATCGAAATCGCGGCCCTTGTCGCGCATCTCGGTGAGAATGAAATTGCCGGTGCCGTTGATGATGCCCGCCAGCCACTCGATACGGTTGCCCGCCAGGCCCTCGCGAATCGCCTTGATGATCGGGATGCCGCCGGCCACGGCCGCCTCGAACGCGACCATCACGCCCTTCTCGTGGGCCTTGGCGAAGATCTCATTGCCATGCAGGGCGATCAGCATCTTGTTGGCGGTGACCACCGGCTTGCCCAGCTCGATGGCGCGCATCGCCAGCTCAAGGGCAGGCTCTTCGCCGCCGATCAGCAGGCAGATGACCTCGACCTCGGGATCGTTGACCACGCTGAACGGGTCGCTCGTCATGCGGATGCCGGTGGTGTCGCAGATGCGCGGGGCATCCAAGCTGCGTACGGAGGCGGCGACCACCTCGATGCCCCGCCCGGCGCGACGGGAGATTTCATCCTGGTTGCGGCGCAGCACGTTGACCGTGCCGCCGCCGACCGTGCCGAGGCCCAACAGGCCGACCTTCACAGGCTTCATAAGTCACTCTGTCCAGTTGGAATTCGGGCCATTCTAACCCATCAGATGGGCGTGGCGTTTGCGGTACTGGTCGAGGAAACGGGTCAGGCGCGTCATCGCCTCGCCCAGGTCGTCCACGTTCGGCAGGAACACGATGCGGAAGTGGTCCGGCTGTGCCCAGTTGAAGCCGCTGCCCTGCACCACCAGCACGCGCTCCTGCTCCAGCAGTTCGAGCACGAACTGGCGGTCGTCGCGGATCGGATACATCTTCGGGTCGAGGCGCGGGAACAGGTAGAGCGCGCCCTGAGGCTTCACGCAACTCACCCCGGGAATGGCATTGAGCATCTCGTGAGCCAGATCGCGCTGACGACACAGGCGGCCGCCCGACGTCACCAGATCGTCGATGCTCTGATAGCCGCCCAGGGCGGTCTGGATGGCATGCTGGGAGGGCACGTTGGCGCACAGGCGCATCGAGGCCAGCATGGTCAGGCCCTCGATGTAATCGCGCGCATGGCGCTTGTCGCCGGACACCACCAGCCAGCCGGCGCGGTAGCCGGCGGCGCGGTAGTTCTTGGACAGACCGTTGAAGGTAATGAACAGCACGTCATCGGCCAGCGAGGCGATGGAGGTGTGCTCCACGCCGTCGTACAGCACCTTGTCGTAGATCTCGTCGGCGTAAATGATGAGCTGGTGCTGGCGGGCGATCTCGATGATCTCCCTCAGCAACGCTTCCGGATACACCGCGCCGGTCGGATTGTTCGGGTTGATCAGCACGATGGCGCGGGTGCGCGGCGTGATCTTGGCACGGATGTCGTCCAGATCCGGGAACCAGCCCGCCTGCTCGTCGCACACGTAATGACGCGGCGTGCCGCCGGACAGCGCCACGGCGGCGGTCCACAGCGGGTAGTCGGGCGAGGGCACCAGCACCTCGTCGCCATCGTTCAGCAGCGCCTGCATCGCCATCACGATCAGCTCGGACACGCCGTTGCCGATGTAGATATCCTCCACCTGCACGCCCGGAATGCCCTTGAGCTGGCAGTAATGCATCACCGCCTTGCGCGCGGAGAACAGGCCCTTGGAATCGCTGTAGCCGGACGCGCTGCCGAGGTTGCTAATCACGTCCTGCATCAGTTCTTCCGGCACGTCGAAGCCGAACGGCGCCGGGTTGCCGATGTTCAGCTTGATGATCCGATGCCCCTCCTCCTCCATCTGCTTCGCCCGCTCCATCACCGGGCCACGGATGTCGTAGCAGACGTTGGCGAGCTTGGCGGACTTGATGACGGGATTCAGCGTGGACATGGTTCTCTCGGAAGGCGTAAGGATGATCCATCCCCCACGCGTGGGGGAGGCTAGATGGACGCTTGGTGCAGGGCACGAAAACGGGCAACATTAGGCCCCCGTGCATGAGCTGTCAATTTGCAGCCCATGCGCCGATTCTGCCGCGAGTTACCGGAGTCTTTCGTGAAACTTCACCTCAACACCCTCGGCCAGCGCTTCCTCATCCAAGGCTACGGCGACGACCACATCAGCATCAACGGCGAACGGCACAAGACCAGCCTGATCCTCACGCCCGACGCCATGCTCGACTGGCCCGTCACCGATGCCGCCCTGCTCAACGATGACCTGCTCGCCCAACTATTGAAGGACGAGCCCGAGGTCATCGTCATCGGCACCGGCCCCAGGCAGGGCGCCCCCAACCTCACCGTCATGCGCTTCTTCGCCAGGCACGGCCTGGGGATCGAGTACGTCAGCACGCCCTCGGCCTGCCGGATCTACAACATCCTCGCCAGCGAGGGGCGGCGGGTGGGGTGCGGGTTGATGATCGCGCCAGAGGCTGGCTGAAAGGGCAAGGCCCCGTCCAGGCCGGGCGTCATGCGCTGAGGAACGCGCGGTGGATATCGCTGCCGTAGCGGTGGATGATCTCGCGCTTGGCGGCCTGATGGGCCGCCTCGCTCCACGGGCGGGCCGACCTCGCCACCATGCGCCGCGCCAGCTCGTCGGCGATCACATCCATGAACAGCTCCGCCAGCAGCATCCGGGCGGAATCGCGGAAATGGCCGCGCCCGTCCACGTACAGCTGCACCGTCGGCGCCATCGTGTTGATGATGACCCTCCTCTCCGCCGGGCTGTACACCGCCCGGTCCACCTCGTTGTCCAGCGCGCGGAAGTCATAGCCCGAGAACAGGATGACGCCATGGTCGTGCTGCGGCCGCCGCCGCGCGGCGTGCGCCGCCGCCCCGGCGGGATGATGGTGCGCGGAGGCCTGGTCGGCAACGACCATCTCGCACAAGGCCAGGTACGGCCCCACCGTGACGGAGATTTCGCCATGCTCGCCCGACTGCTCCCCCAGGACGGTCCAGGTCAGGCGGCGCCCCTCATCGAGCCCGCTCAGCGGGATCTCCGTCACGGCCGGTTCGATGCGCATGGACTCGGGCAGGACATAGCCGAATTTCAGCACCGCGCCGGCCTCCACCCGCGCCGGATCGACGAGCAGGGTCACATGGAAGGGGCGCCCCGTCCGGCGATAGTAGAAGGGCGTGGAGAAACGCAGGGCGTCCTGCGGGTCGGTCTCGGCAGCCGCCTCCGCACGGCCCTCGTCCGGGCCGAGCGTGATCCCGAGGTCGTGGATCGCCACCTGGCTCATGTGCAGCAGCAGCTGATCGATCATCTGGCCGGTGCGCCCGGAGGTCGTGGCGTGCTCCAGGTGCCGGAGCCTGTCCAGTTCGGCCTGCACGCAGGGGGCGATCAGCTCGCTGACGGCGCGTGAAAACGCGGCCACGAAGCCGTTGCGCAGGTTCAGTCCCTCGCGGTCGTCGCTGATGATGGCCTCGCCCTGGCCGAGCTTTTCGAGCAGCGCCGGACAGCGCACGCTGCCGAACAGGTATTCCGTGCCCACCTTGTTCTCGAACTCGAACAGCTGGCAGTCGAGCACGGCCTCGCCGGAGATCACCACCAGCCCGTTGGTCCGCGCGTCCCCCCGCAGGGTCAGCTCGGCGCCCAGGGCGCGCTTGAGGGTGAGGGTGTAGGGATAGCGCCGCCCCTCGTGAACGAAGTCGCCGGCCTGCTCCGGCCCCAGCACCACCGTCGCCGCCGGCTCCTCGTGGCGCACCTCGAGGCGGCGCTCATCCGCCCGGCCCTCATGCATCTCCTGCAGCACCACCTCGCGGCGACCGAGCACCTCGCGCAGGTAGATGTTGTCGGCGAGCGCGTGCTGCAGGGAATGGAACTGGGAGATGCTCGCATGCGGGTTGTCGACGACGATGGTCACCCGCGTGCCGTTGCCGGGGATGCCGAGCCGCTCGCGATCAGCCTCCTCGACCGGACGGTCCCCCTGGCCGTCGTCGTAGAGGTAGCCGCCATTCTCGGCGCGGAACAGCTCGATGCGGGCGTGCCGCCCGTCACGGATGGTCTCGATCCAGCCATAGCCGAGGCCGAAGATCGCCTGCTTCAGTCCGCGGCCAAAATAGCCCCGGCCACCGCCCTCGCCGGTCGCCAGGCGGCTGTGCGCCCCGCCGTAGTTGAGGATGCGACAGGCCTGCGGGTGGGACATGCCCTCCGCCCGGTCGGTCACCTTCAGCACCGCGCCGGCCTGGTGCCGCTCGTACTGCACCAGGATCTCCCCGCCGTCCTCGCCGAGGCGGAGGTAGCTGTCGTCGCTGTTGGTGATCAGCTCGACCAGCGCCTTCTCCAGCGAGGCGAAACGGCGCGAATCGATATCGATGACCCGCTGGTCAACAGGTATTTCGGCAACAGGCATCACATCTCCTTGGTCCGGACCGGACTCGGCACACCCTCACCATACCGCATCTTCGCCCCGGCGCCCCGGCCAGAACCAGCCGGATGTCTGGCATCAGCCACCGACCCCGACGCTGAGTCTGGCGCTCACGACAAGAGACCTGGATTACCTTGCCAAACCGACCAGGTAAGCGTGGACGCAAATGACACCCACAATAGATAAGGCAATAGCAGGACAGCGGCAAGCCGATCAATTTTCCAGAACGATCGCATGGTGGCTGCTATCAGCGCCAACAAAACCAACACCCCCACCGCTGCCAGAGCGCCATGATGCCAGGCGAAGAACAGCCACGACCAAAGCGCGTTGGCTGCAAGCTGAGCAAGGAACTACACGAGCGCGCCACGACGGGGACGCGGCGAGCGCCACACCAGCCAGGCAGAAATCCCCATCAGCACATACAACACCGACCATACCGGGCCGAAAACCCCTGTCGGCGGCGCCCATGCGGGCTTGATCGGCTGGGCATAGAACGCCGGTGCGTTGACCGATGCAATGGCCCCGACTGCAGCAGCTGCGAAGACAACCAACAACCACCCAAGCAGGCCGATCAGTTGATGCGAGATGGGGCGTGACGCCATGGGGCGAATGAAGTCCTAACGTAGAAGTCACCGGCGCTGCGCGGCTTTATCGCGCAGCGTCCGTGTGGACTGCCGGGTTATGCCGTCGTGCCATAAATGGCAGCCGGTTCAAGCAGCATGTATTGTGTTTGGCTTTCTTTACGCTCTGTAGAAACAGCATTGAAGTTTGTGACCAACGCTTCAATAACAGGGTTTCTATTTTCTTCTTTGCCACCAACGTGATAAAAATGTTCTCGTGTAAGAACGCTATGCTCCGACCAAAGGCTTTTCACATACTCGTTTTCGCGGTAATCATTGTGATGCCATGTTGACAGAATAAATCTGCCACTAAAACTGGAAAGCTTATTGAAAAGCTCCCGTTCGTGAGAATCATCCCACCCATTGTAGTAATCAACATGCCTATCAATATATGGCGGGTCGCAGTAGATAACGTCGGCAGAGGATGCCTCTTCAATGGTCTTGTTAAAGTCTTGGCACTTGAAGGTGAACTCTTTAGCCTTAATGAGTTTGCTCACCCAGCTGACTTGGTTTGTAATCTTCGTTATGTATGCCTGCGCAAACCGCTGAGGCTTTCGGCAAAACGGGATATTAAAGCCGCCCTTTCGATTGAATCGAATCATGCCATTGAAGCCAGCACGATTTATAAACAAGAAATCAAGTGGCGAGTGCTCTGAATTAAATCGATCTCTTACAAAGTAATAGTGATCTTCGCCCTTGGATAGCAGTACCTCCCCTTCGCGGGTAAGAAATTCCTTAACTACCTCCGGCGTTATTTGACCAGACGCTATGCCCGCGTAGAAGTTCACAAGGTGAGGGTTTGTGTCACACAAAATGGCTCGCCGTGGTGCAATATTGAAAGCCACCGCTCCTGTACCCATGAATGGTTCAATCCACGTGCCATTGAAGTCGCTCGGAACTATGCTTTGTATCCATGGCACCAGCTTTGTTTTTATGCCTTGCGACTTAATCGGTGGGACGCCAACTTTCGTAATCATTCTTCGCCGTTCCTTTTGTCTACGACCAAAGAAACGTCGCCATTCTTGTACGCAACAAATTCTCGAAGATTAGAAATCTTCTTAGTAGCACCGTTTTCGTCTTGAACCGTGATTTTTTTGTAATTCATCCAGTATTCGTCAAACCAATGCTCGCCAAGTTTTGAGAACATACCCCTGCCGCTGACTATGTCGTCAATGTTGTTGATGCTGCCGATGTTGGCTGTGTTTCCGCTTCCGCCTTTGTCGCTTGCGATTTTCCATTTTTCTGTAACAAAGAAGTGAAAATTACTTGCTACAGATGCAATGGAATGCAACTCTTCAATCTTGTGGGCTTTTGTTTCATCAATGGTTGCTCCGACCGCTCGGTCATAGATGATACCGAGGCAGAAATGGCCAGAATATGAACCGTAAGGGAACTGAATATTCTTGGTGCTTGTTCTATTCTCAAAATATGCACCATGTGAGCCGAGCGTAAATCCATTGCACAAGTGTGGCTTCTTGGGATTTCTGTATGTGGTCTTGAAGTCAACGGCGAATCTGATGGATTCGTCACTGGCTTTTACAAACGATATATCAGGGTAGTAGTTCTGATGCGTAGCAAGAACGACTTTGTATTCGTTGGCTTGTGCAAACGCAAGGATCTGTGGGAAAAGATGAATTTCAAGAATCTTTGACACAATCTTGGTATCGGATGAGATCGTGTAAACATTCTCGAAAATATCAACAAATCCTTTGACGGTCCATTGGCCGTCATCCGTACTGACGTGACCTTTGAGTTCTGTCACGAACTCCACGAGTTTGCTTGAAAAGCTCTCTTTTTCGGTCATTGTGTCGCTGCCCTGAATTTAGTTAATTGGAAATGTTACAGGTTCCGGCACCAGAGAGGAACTGGTTGTCCCATCCCGTGCGATTATATTCCCATCCGTAGCTGGCCGTTGTTTGAAGCCCGTCTGCTTCTTCCTGCCTTTCTGAGCATGTTACAGCAGGAGTCCAAGGCATGAGCCGCATCCATCCGCTTGC
>SDAY01000089.1 GCA_006212015.1 Halothiobacillaceae bacterium | reverse complement strand
CTAGGGGACAAAGGGCAAGGTTTCAAGCCTTCTGCCTGCTATATTCAACCTGTCTTCAAGACACGCCAAAACATTTCAGACAGAAGGGGGCCGACATGGAGATCCATCGCGTGGACGCCGGTCGCGGGGCCGGCTGGTATGCCGACGGCTGGAACATCGTGAAGGGGCAGATCGGGATGTGGATCCTGCTCATCCTCATCTATTTCGTGCTGGCCTTCGTGCTCGGCGTCATTCCGATCATCGGTGGCCTGATCATGGCCTTGATCGGCCCCGGCCTGATCGGTGGCCTGTATGCGGCGGCGCAAGCCTCATCGGCGGGCGGGAACATCGAGGTCGGACACCTGTTCATGGCCTTCAAGGACGAGCAAAGGCGCGGCCCGATGCTCACCCTGGGCGCCATCAACATCGGCCTGACCATCGTGCTGGTTCTGACCATCGGCCTCATCATCGGCGGCGGCATGGGCGCCAGCGAACTGGCGGGCGATGACCCGGCGATGATGGCACAAGCCATGCAGGGCGCGGGCCTGGCGGGGCTGCTGGCGATCCTGGCCGTCAGCCTGGCCATCGCCATGGCGATGATCTATGCCGTGCCGCTGGTCATGTTCACCGACACCCCGCCCATCGAAGCACTCAAACTCAGCCTCAAGGCCTCGTTGACCAACTGGCTGCCCCTGCTGGTGTTCGGCCTGATCTTCATTCCGCTGGCGATCATCGCGATGATCCCGCTGATGCTGGGCTGGCTGTTCCTGATGCCGGTGCTGATGGGCGCGCTGTATGCCAGCTACCGGGAGATCTTCGGCGCCCCCGAGGCGCCCGGCACCACCGCCAGTCCGATCACCCAGATGCCCATGTAAGCCTGCAAGCCAGCCCCTCTCACGAGCAAGCTTGCGAAGGGGCGGGCTGGATAAACCCTTGATGACGCGCCTTGATGACGCGGGCTTTGATGCCCCAGCGAAAGGCGTCAACGCACCTTGCGGCGGAACAGGTCCGCGCTCCGGCTCACCAGCCGGTCAAGAAACAGAACGCCATCGAGGTGGTCCAGCTCGTGCTGGGCGATGCGGGCCTCGTAGCCTTCCATCTCGAACTCCAGCGGCTTGCCCTCAAGGTCGAAGGCCTTGAGCCTGATCTTCTCGGCACGGATGACGTTGCCGGTGTAGTCCGGTATGGACAAACAGCCCTCGCGGCCCACGGCGAAGCCTTCCCATGCGGTGATCTCGGGATTGACCAGCACCCGCCGGCCGTGATTCGGCACCGGGCGTCGCGCCTTGGTGGCATCAACAATGCACACCCGCTTGAGCAGGCCGACCTGGGGCGCGGCGATGCCGACCGCGCCGGGGCCGGTCTCGCAGGTTTCCAGCAGGTCCCGGACGAAGTCACGCAATTCGGCGTCAAAGGTCTCGACCGGGTCGCAGACGGTCTTCAGGCGATCGTCGGGGTAGAGGACGATGTCTCGAACAGCCATCCCCGATCAGCCCCGCACGATGTCGATCGGGCTGAGGGTCACGCGCATGTCCGGGGAGAGGCGCGACACCGCCTGTTCAAGCGCCTCGATGCCTTGCTGGGCCACGCCCTCGATGGTCATGATATAGATCGGCTTCTCACGACTGCCGGCCACGTCCGAGCGGAGGTTGAGGATGTTCAGGCCCGCCAGCGCCAGCGCGCCGGTCACTTCCGAGACAATCCCGGCGCGATCGGCGCCATGCACGGTGATCTGCACATCCGGATCGACATGGCGGTGCAGGCCCGCGCTGACCTCGTCGACATGCACGCGCAGCTTGAATTCATTGCGCACGGATTCGAGCAGACCCTTGAGGTCCACCACGCTCTCCGGCATGCGCACCATGAGCATGATGGTGAACACGCCGCCCAGGCGCATCATGGAGGCCTCGCCCAACGCGGCGCCCGCGCCGAACAGCACGCGGGACACCTCGGCGACGATGCCGGCACGGTCGGGGCCGACCAGGGTCAGCAGCTTCCAGCCGTTGTTTGCGTTCTCAGTCATCGTCAATGCTTTCCGTTAAATCGTTCAAAGGATTAGATCATACACAAGCCTGTGTCAGGCTCATGACGCGCGCCAGATCAGGCTGGCCATGCGCCCGGTCACGCCATCCCGGCGGTAGGAATAAAACCGCGCCGGGTCGCTGACCGTGCACAGATCGCCGCCATGCACCGAGGCCAGCCCCCGGGCCGCGAGGCGCTGGCGCGCCAGCAGGTCGAGATCCGCCAGCCAGTGGCCGGGGCGCGCCGGCCGGAAGGCTGCGGCGGCATGTGGGTCGTGCGCGACGAAGACCGCCCGCACCTCATCCCCCACCTCGAAGGCCCCCGGGCCGATGGCGGGACCGAGCCAGGCGATGATCTCACGGGCCGGGGCGGCGAATCGATCCAGGGTCGCCTCCAGCACGCCCGCCTCCAGCCCGCGCCATCCGGCATGCGCCACCGCAATCTCCTGCCCGTCGATGGAGGCGAGGAACACCGGCAGGCAGTCCGCCGTCAGCACCGCCAGCACCACGCCGGGTTGGTCGCTATAGCCCGCGTCGGCACAGCGACCTTCGGCCGGCGCCGGCTCGTCACACACGACCGCGCCATGCACCTGTTCAAGCCACAGGGGCTCCGAAGGCAGTTTCAAGCCCTCGCGCAGCAGGCGGCGATTCTCGGCCACGGCGGCCGGGTCATCGCCCACATGGGTGGCGAGGTTCAGGCCATCCCAGGGCGGCAGGCTGACGCCGCCCGCGCGGGTGGTGACCACGGCATGGATGTTCGCGGGCGCGGGCCAGTCGGGCCGGAGGACGGGAAGGCCTCTCCTCATGCGCACCCCATCCCCCGCAGGAGCGAGCTTGCTCGCGATATCGAGCGCCCGGGCCTCACCCGCGCACCTCGCCCAGCAAGCGCCGCATGATGCGTCCGGCCTGCTCGGCATAGCCGCCGCCGAACAGGTTGTAGTGGTTGAGCACGTGATAGAGGTTGTAGAGCTGGCGGCGCACGGCGTAACCGGAGTCGAGCGGCCAGATCGCCTCGTAGGCCTGGCGGAAGCGCGGCGGGAAGCCGCCGAACAGCTCGGTCATGGCGATGTCGGCCTCGCGGTCGCCGTAGTAGACCGCCGGGTCGAAGATGACCGGCTCGCTCGCCCCCAAGGCTGTCCGCACATAGCCGTAGTTGCCCCCCCAGAGATCGCCATGCAGCAGGCTGGGCAGGGGGCGGTAATCGGTGAAGAAGGCGGGCAGGACGCTCATCAGCGCCTCGCCCTGTTCCAGCAGATCGCGGGCCGCTCCGTTGCGCGAGGCGGCATCCAGTTGCGGCTGCAGGCGGCAGGTGATCCAGAAATCGACCCAATCGGGCGAAGGGGTGTTTCGCTGCGGCGTGGTGCCGATGAAGTTGTCACGCGCAAGACCGAACCGCTCGGCTCGATGACTGTGCAGGGCGGCCAGCCCCTCGCCGAGCAGGGTCGGCTCATCCGTGCCGTCCATGCCCAGAAATTCCAGCGCGATGAAGGCCTGCCCCTCGACGAGGCCATGCACGATGGGCTGCGGCGTGCGCAGGGCCTTGGCGGAGGCGAGCTCGCGCAACCCTTCGACCTCGGCCTCGAACATCGGCAGACGCTCGGCGGCGTTCAGCTTGACGAAGTAGAAGCGCGCCCCGTCCTCCAGCACCACGCCCTGGCTGATGCAGCCGCCGCCCCGGGTGAAGGTGTGGCGCGGCCGGAAGGGTTTCCCGGTGGCCTCGCCGATGCGCTCGCCGATCTGCTCGTAGAGGCTCATGACTCAGTCCTCCGGGCAGGGCAGGGCATGGTCGCCAGTTGTGCCTGCGTCCAGGCCTCCGCCTCGGCATTCACCTCGGCGGCGCCGCGCCCGGCCGTCTCGATCACCGGGCCGATGCGGAAGGTGATGACGCCGGGCCGCTTGATGAGGCTGCCGCGCGGCCAGAAACAGCCGGCATTGTGCGCGACCAGCACCACTCGCGCGCCGTTCCGGGTCGCCAGCATCGCGCCGCCCGGCTTGTATTTCACCGGCTCGCCGACCGCCGAGCGGGTACCCTCGGGGAAGACCACCACCCAGCGCCCCTCGGCCAGACGCTCGGAGCCCTGCTGGAGGAGCTGCTTGAGCGCCTCGCGGCCCGCGCTGCGGTCGATGGCGATGGGGTGGCCCAGCGACAGCCCCAGGCCGAAGATCGGCACCCGCATCAGCTCGCGCTTGAGCACGAACACCGGGCCGTTGACGATGAGCGGAAGGAAGAACGTCTCCCAGGTGGACTGGTGATTGGCGATGATCACGCCGCCACCCTCGGGCATCTCGCCCTCCACCGTCCAGCGCACGCCACAGGTGATGCGCAGCCAGTGCACCGCCATCCAGTTCCAGCCGCTGAGGATGCGATGGCGGCGATGCACGGGCAGCAGCCGCAGGACCAGCATGATCGGCAGGTACAGCAGCAGGCTGATCCAGAGGCCGAGGACGAAGAGCGAGGCGCGGAGGGTGGGGATGATCTTGGACACGAAGGACCATGGCGAAGCGGACAGGGAAACAAGAGCATGGCACTCCGCGCGGCAACTGCCAAGGCGGACCGGCCCGCGCGGGGGCTTGCCGCCTATCGCCATCCCGGAGAGCGATGTTAAGGTTGCGCATTCATCATTGGGCGTCACCCGGCGTGCTTTTCCGTACCCTACCCCCGCTGCTGCTCGCCTGCCTGTTGCCGCTGCTCCTGCTGGCGGGCTGCGACGCGCGCGAGCCGAAGGTCGCCACGCTGGACTTCTGGGCCATGGGCAGCGAGGGCGAGCGCGTGCAGGCCCTGCTGCCCGAATTCGAGCGCCGGCACCCCGGCATCCGGGTCAGGGTGCAGCAGATCCCCTGGAGCGCGGCGCACGAGAAGCTGCTCACCGCGCATGTCGGCGGCGCCCTGCCGGACGTGTTCCAGCTCGGCAACACCTGGCTGCCGGAGTTCGTCGCGCTCAAGGCCCTCGCCCCGCTGGACGCGGTGCTGCCCGCCGCCGACCAGGCCGACATCTTCCCCGGCGTGCTCGCGGCGAATCGCCTCCAGGGCCATCTCTACGGCCTGCCCTGGTACGTCGACACCCGCCTGCTGTTCTACCGCGCCGACCTGCTTCAGCAGGCGGGCATCGAGTCCGCCCCGCGCAGCTGGGACGACTGGCTGGCCGCCCTGCGCGCCGTCAAGCGGCAGAGCGGGCGCGCCCCCCTGCTGCTGCCCTTCGCCGAATGGCAGACCCTGATCGCGCTCGCCCTGCAGCGGGATGCCGGGCTGCTGAAGGAGGATGACCGCTACGGCGACTTCCGCGCCCCCGCCTTCCGCGAGGCGCTGGCCTTCTTCCTGCAACTCTTCGGCGAGGGCCTGGCCGAGGTCGCGGGCGAGGGCCAGACCGGCAACATCTACCAGGCCTTCGCCCGCGGCCGCATCGCCTTCCTGGTCAGCGGCCCGTGGAACCTTGGCGAGTTCGAGCGCCGCATGCCCACCGGCCTGCAAGGCGCCTGGGCGACCGCGCCGCTGCCCGCGCCGGACGGCTCGCCCTGGCCGGGCGTCTCCATCGCCGGGGGCGCCAGCCTCGCCGTCCGCGCCGACAGCCGCCATGCCGAGGCCGCCCGCGCCCTGGTCGCCTTCCTCTCCGCCCCCGACCGACAGCTCGCCTTCTACCGCGAGACCGGCGACCTGCCGGTGCGGATGAGCGCCTGGACCCTGGGCGGGCTGCACGAGGCCCCGCGCGTCGCCGCCTTCTGGCAACAGCTCCAGCAGGTGCGCGGCGTGCCGGCCATCCCCGAATGGGAGCGCATCGCCACCCTGGTCATGCGCCACGCCGAGCGCGCCGCGCGGGGCCTGTCCAGCGCGGACGAGGCGCTGGCCGCCATCGACAGGGAGACCGACGCCATGCTGGAAAAGCGCCGCTGGCTGATGGATCGCAAGCAACCATGACAAGACTCCCGGCCGCCTTCTGGTTCCTCGCCCCCGCGCTGGGTCTGATCGCCATCTTCTTCGCCCTGCCCATCCTGGCCGCGCTGCTGCTCTCCTTCAGCGACTTCGACATCTACGCCATCGGCGACCCGACGGCGCTGCGCTGGATCGGGCTGGACAACTACCGCCAGCTGCTCGACCACCCGCTGTTCTGGACCGCGCTCGGCAACACCTTCTACTTCGTGCTGCTCGGCGGGCCGCTGTCGGTGGCCCTGAGCCTGGGCGCGGCGCTGCTGGTCAACGCCCGCCTGACCCGCTTCAAGACCCTGTTCCGCACCATCTTCTTCCTCCCCGTGGTGAGCACGCTGGTGGCGGTGGCGGTGGTCTGGCGCGCCCTCTACCACCCGGAGGCGGGGCTGCTGAACCCGCTCCTCGGGCTGTTCGGCGTGAACCCCATCGACTGGCTGGGCGACCCGCAATGGGCCATGCCGGCGATCATCCTGATGGCCGCGTGGAAGAACTTCGGCTTCAACATGATCATCTTCATCGCCGGGCTGCAGGCCATCCCCGACCGCCTGTACGAGGCCGCGCGGCTGGACGGCGCGGGGGACTGGGCGCAGTTCCGCTTCGTCACCCTGCCGATGCTCGCGCCGACCTTCCTGTTCGTCGCCCTGATGACCATGATCGGCTACCTGCAGCTGTTCGCCGAGCCCTATGTCATGACCCAGGGCGGCCCGGCCAACGCCACCCTGTCGGTGGTGATGCTGATGTACCAGGAGGGCTTCCGCTGGTGGAACATGGGCTTCGCCGCCGCGCTGGCCTTCGTGCTGTTCGCCATCATCCTGGCCGGCACGCTGGTCCAGCTGCGCCTGCAAAGGA
This sequence comes from Halothiobacillaceae bacterium, assembly GCA_006212015.1. Taxonomy (GTDB): domain Bacteria; phylum Pseudomonadota; class Gammaproteobacteria; order Halothiobacillales; family Halothiobacillaceae; genus Thiofaba. Next base: position 944 of record SDAY01000089.1, on the reverse strand, counting down.
GGGCGATGTGATCCATGCCAACCGTAGCCCGGATGCAGCAAAGCGGAATCCGGGAACGCCCTCGCACCAGCCCACCACCCTCCCCGGATTGCACTGCGTTTCATCCGGGCTACCCGATGCGTGCCACAGAGCGAAACGATGAAACGCATCCTGCTGCACCTGCTGCTCGTCGCCTTCGCCCTGCTCACGCTGGCGCCCTTCCTGTGGATGCTGGCCGCCTCCTTCATGCCGACCGGCGAGGCCAGCGCCATCCCGCCGCGCCTGCTGCCGAGCGCGCCGACGCTTGAGCATTACCGCGACCTGTTCACCCGCCTGGACATGGGCCGCTACGCCCTCAACAGCATGCTGATCGCCCTCATGGCGACGCTGATCTCGACGATGCTCAACGCCATGGCAGGCTATGCCTTCGCCAAGCTGCGCTTCGCCGGGCGCGAACAGCTCTTCCGCGGCCTGCTGGCGGCCATGGTCATCCCCGCCCAGGTCGCCATGCTGCCGCTGTTCCTGATGCTCAAGCAGATGGGCCTGATCAACACCTACGCCGGCGTGCTGGTGCCGATGCTCGCCAGCATCTTCGGCATCTTCCTGGTGCGCCAGTACGCGCAGAACATCCCCGACGCCATGCTGGACGCCGCGCGGCTGGACGGCGCGGGCGAGTTCCGCCTGTTCTGGTCGGTGGTGCTGCCCATGCTGCGCCCCATCCTCGCCACGCTCGCGCTGTTCACCTTCATGGGCACCTGGAACGACTTCATGTGGCCGCTGATCGTGCTCTCCGACGGCGACCTTCACACCCTGCCGGTCGCGCTCGCCAACCTTGCCGGCGAGCATGTGCAGGACACCGAGCTGATGATGGCCGCCTCCACCCTGACCGTGCTGCCCGTGCTGATCGTGTTCCTGATCCTGCAGAAACAGTACATCGCCGGCCTGACGCAGGGCAGTATGAAGGG
>SDAY01000088.1 GCA_006212015.1 Halothiobacillaceae bacterium | reverse complement strand
GCCCTAGCCATCATCTTCATCCTCGCCGGGGTGAAGACCGTGCCGCAGGGCATGGAGTACACCGTCGAGCGCTTCGGGCGCTACATGCGCACCCTGCCGCCCGGCCTCAGCCTGATCATCCCCTTCATCGACCGCGTCGGCCGCAAGCTGAACATGATGGAGCAGGTGCTGGACGTGCCCTCGCAGGAGGTCATCACCCAGGACAACGCCATGGTGAAGGCCGATGGCGTGGTGTTCTTTCAGGTGCTGGACGCGCCCAAGGCGGCCTACGAGGTGCACAACCTCGAATACGCCATCCTCAACCTGACCATGACCAACATCCGTACCGTCATGGGATCGATGGCCCTCGACGAGCTGCTGTCCAAGCGCGACGAGATCAACGCCCGCCTGCTGATGGTGGTGGACGAGGCGACCTCGCCCTGGGGCGTGAAGATCACCCGCATCGAGATCAAGGACATCACCCCGCCGCGCGACCTGGTGGACTCCATGGCCCGCCAGATGAAGGCCGAGCGCGAGAAGCGCGCCAACATCCTCGAGGCCGAGGGCTTCCGCCAGGCCGCCATCCTCAAGGCCCAGGGCGACAAGGAAGCGCAGATCCTCAAGGCCGAAGGCGAGAAGGAAGCCGCCTTCCGCGAGGCCGAGGCGCGCGAACGCCTGGCCCAGGCCGAGGCGGTCGCCACCCAGACCGTGAGCGCGGCCATCGCCGGCGGCAACGTGCAGGCGATCAACTACTTCGTCGCCACGAAGTACATCGAGGCCTTCAAGGCCGTCGCCACCGCGCCGAACCAGAAGGTCATCATGCTGCCGATCGAGGCCAGCGGCATCCTCGGATCGCTCGAAGGGATCGGGGAACTGGCCAGGGAGACCTTCATGAAGGACAAGCCGAATGCCTGAGTTCGATTACTGGCACTGGCTGGCCTTCGGCGTCGCCCTGATGGTGCTGGAGATCCTCGCGCCCTCCACCTTCTTCCTGTGGATGGGGCTTGCCGCCATGGCGGTCGGCGGCCTGCTCTGGCTCATGCCGGGCATGGGCTGGGAGATGCAGGTCATCCTGTTCGCCGTGCTGACCGTCATCGCCATCGGCCTCGGCCGCCGCTATGTGAAGCGTCATCCGATCGAGACCGACCGCCCGACCCTGAACGTGCGCGGCGCGCAGAGCCTCGGCCGCATCCTCACCCTCGACCAACCTATCGTCAATGGCGTCGGCCGCGCCCGCATGGACGACACGATCTGGAAGGTGCTCGGCCCGGACCTGCCGGCCGGCACGCGCATCGAGGTCATCGGCGTGGAAGGCATCTCCCTGCGGGTGAAGCCGCTCGGGCAGGACCATGGCGCGTCCCCGGGCGGCGACAACCCGCCCGGCAGGCATGACCACGACGACGGCGGCCCGGATGGCGGCGGAGACGGCGGCGGTGACTGACGGCTCGCGCAATACCGACTGGAGCCGGCGCGACCTCGACGTCCTCTGGCACCCCTGCACGCAGATGAAGGACCACGAGCGCCTGCCCGTGATCCCCATCGCGCGCGGGCAGGGGCCGTGGCTGTACGACTTCGACGGCCGCCGCTATCTGGACGCGGTCAGCTCCTGGTGGGTCAACCTGTTCGGCCACGCCAATCCATACATCGGCGCGCGCATCAAGCAGCAGCTCGACACCCTCGAACACGTGCTGCTGGCGGGCTTCACCCACCAGCCCGTGATCGAGCTGTCCGAACGGCTGGTGAAGATCACCCCGCCCGGCCTCTCCCGCGTGTTCTACGCCGACAATGGCTCGTCCGGGATCGAGGTGGCGCTGAAGATGAGCTATCACGCCTGGCGCAACCAGGGCGCGACGCGCAAGACCCGGTTTGTCGCGCTGGAGCACAGCTACCATGGCGAGACCCTCGGCGCCCTGTCGGTCGGCGATGTCAGCCTGTTCAAGGCCACCTACCAGCCGCTGCTGATGGAGGTGATGAAGGCCCCCTCCCCCGACTGCTCCGCCCGCCTGCCCGGCGAGAGCTGCGCGGATGTCGCCCGTCGTGCCGCCGCTGGCATGGAGGCGCTGCTGACCGAGCATCACGAGGAGATCAGCGCGGTCATCATCGAGCCGCTGGTGCAATGCGCAAGCGGCATGCGCATGCACGACCCGCTCTATCTCAGGCTGCTGCGCGGGCTGTGCGACCGCTTCAATGTGCACCTGATCGCCGATGAGATCGCGGTCGGTTTCGGCCGCACCGGCACCCTGTTCGCATCGGAGCAGGCCGGTATCACGCCGGACTTCATGATTCTCTCCAAGGGCCTGACCGGCGGCTTCCTGCCACTGGCCGCCGTGCTCACCACGGACGCGATCTACCGCGTGTTCTACGACGACTACGACAAGCTCTCGGCCTTCCTGCACTCGCACAGCTACACCGGCAACCCGCTGGCCTGCGCCGCCGCCCTGGCCACGCTGGACCTGTTCGAGCAGTCCGACGTGATCGGCGCGAACCGGAGGCTCGCCCGAACCATGGGCGAGGCCGTGGCGGACCTTGCCGACCACCCCCACGTCGCCGAGATACGCCAGACCGGCATGATCCTCGCCATCGAGATGGTCCGGGACAAGGCCAGGCGCGAGGCTTATCCATGGCAGGAACGGCGCGGGCTGCGCGTGTTCGAGTACGGGCTCAGGCACGAGGCCTTGCTGCGCCCGCTCGGCAACGTGGTCTACTGGATGCCGCCCTATGTCCTGAGCGAGGACGACATCGCCCAGCTGGCGGACGTGACCCGCGCGGGCATCGAGGAGGCGGTGAAGTGAGAATCCCCCGCGTCTATCTCGACCTGCCGCTCGCCGTGGGCCAGGACATCGCCCTGCCCAGTGCGGCCCGCCAGCACATCGAGCGCGTGCTGCGCCTCAAGCCCGGCCACCCTGTCATCGCCTTCAACGGCGACGGCAGCCAGTACGCCGCCGAACTGCTGGGCAACGGCCAGGCCCGCCTGCTGGCCCGCGAGACGCCCGAGCGCGAATCCCCCCTGCCCGTCCGCCTGATCCAGGGCATCAGCAAGGGCGAGCGCATGGATGTGACCCTGCAGAAGGCGACCGAGCTTGGCGCGGCTCGCATCAGCCCGGTCACCACCAGCCGCAGCGTGGTGAGGCTGGACGAGGAACGCGCCGAGCGCCGCCATGGCCGCTGGAGCGGCATCCTGCAATCCGCCTGCGAGCAGTGCGGTCGCAACCTCATTCCGCGACTGGATGAATTGAAGAGACTGGACATGGTGCTGGCCGAACCTGATGAAGGCGCAACCCGCATCGTGCTGGCCCCGGAGGGTGCATGCAGGCTTGCCGAACTTCCGCGCCCGGCCAGCCTGACCGTGCTGATCGGCCCGGAAGGCGGCCTGAGCGACGAGGAGATCGAGACCGCGCTCAAGTACGGCTACACGGCGGTCCGGCTGGGGCCGCGCATCCTGCGCACCGAGACCGCGGGACTTGCCCTGCTGGCCGCCGCGCAGACCCTCTGGGGCGATTTCTGATCACCCCGCACCCTTGAGTCGATCAGCCCGTGGCCTGCCCGGTTTGCGCCGCCTGCAGCCAGGATTCGACCCCTTCGAGGTCCGGCACGAAGACGGTCTGCCCTTCCTGCTTCACGCCGAGGCCCAGCAGTTTGCAGCCACCTTCAACCATCGACTCAAGCTGCTCCGAGGTGATGCCTTCGGTGCGTGGCACGCCATTTAGCAGGACTGCGTAATAAGGCAGGCGCGCGGGATCGTGCAAACCATAGAGCACCGCGAAGCGAACACGCCCGCGCGGCACATCAATGGGTTTGTCGCAGCCACGCTCCAGGCTGACCACGGGCACACTCAAGCCACGCCATTCGACCTCTCCGAGATAGGCGCCGTCTCGTGGACGTAGCATCAGGCTGACCACCTCCGCCACGCAGGCGTAAGGGATCAGCAGATTCACGCCCTGGAGCGGCAAGCGCACGCACATGACCTTGTGCTCACTCATGCCGCACCCCCCGCTTCCCTGGCCTCTACAACAGCCCCGGCGGGAAGCCACATAGACAGCGTATTTATCAATTCAGCCTCGGTATAGGGCTTGCCAAGATAGGCGTTCACGCCCAACGCCTCGGCCTTCTCGCGGTGCTTGGTGCCGGTGCGCGAGGTGATCATGATGACCGGCAAATGGGTCGTGCGCTGTTCATTGCGGATGACGCTCAGCAGTTCGAAGCCGTCCATGCGTGGCATTTCAATGTCGCTGATGACCGCAGTCGGCACGTGGTCATGCAGCCAGGCCAGGGCATCGACGCCGTCCTTGCTCGTTGCCACATCGATGCCGTGGCGTTCCAGAATACGGGCGGTAACCTTGCGGATCGTGATCGAGTCGTCCACCACCAGAACCAATGGACGGGCTGGTGCCGCCTGGACGGGCGCCATCTCCATTTTCTCGCGGCGCGCGCGTGCGAGGCTGGACAGTCGGAACAGTTCGGCCGCATCGAGGACGAGCATCACGCGCCCGTCCCCCGTCAGGGTGGCGCCGGCCACGGCTGGAATCCTGGCCACAAAGGGCCCCAGCGCCTTGATGTACAACTGCCGACTGCCATGCAGTGCATCGATGGCGAGCACCATCCGCCGCCCACCCAGATGCATCACAAGCAAGGACAGCATGCCTTCTGGCCCCTGCCCAAGATGCGAAGGCAAGCCGAGCAGGGTGGCAAGTTCCACCAGCGGATAGCTCTCGCCCCCGTAATCGAAAACCGGCTCGTCGCTGCCGAAGCGCTCGACCAGTTCGGCACGAGACGCGCGGATGATGGCCTCGATGCCGCTGTAAGGCATTGCGAAAAGCTGCTCACCCGCACTGACCGTAATACCCTGGGTGATGGCCTGGGTCAGCGGGACGTGCATGCGGAAGGTGGTTCCACGACCGACCATGGTCTCGACCTGGACATCCCCGCCCACCTGGCGCAAGGCCTCGGCAACCACATCCATGCCCACCCCGCGGCCAGCCACCTGGCTGACTTCACCCGCAGTGCTCAGCCCCGAACGGAAGATCAGCTGCAGCGCGGCCTGATCATCGGATGCAGCCTGGTCATCCAGCACACCCTGTTGCCGGGCCTTGCGGCGAACCGCGGCAACATCGATGCCCGCGCCATCATCAACCAAGCTCACAAGCACATACCCACCCTGGCTGGCCAGTCGAAGCTGGATAAGCCCCTGGGCAGGCTTGCCTCGTGCGAGTCGCACGGCCGGCATCTCGACACCATGAGCCAGCGCGTTGCGCAACATATGCTCGAACGCGGGCACCAGGGTATTGAGCAGGCCACGGTCGAGTTCGACATCGGCACCACGGACCTCAAGCTCGGCCTGCTTGCCAAGCTCGCGCGCGGCCTGACGAACCAGGCGTTTCAGACGCGGAACCACCTGCTCGCCAACGCGAACCAGGCGCGCCCCCATCAGGCCATCCTGAAGCATATGGCCCAGCCGGCCTTGCTGGGTAAGCAGCATTTCGGTGTCGCGCAGGGTTTCTTCCATGGAATCCTGAATGGATTCGATGTCTCCCATGCTCTCCATCACCCCGCGGCCCAGCTCCTGCTGCTGGGTGAAACGGTCGAATTCCAGCGGATCGAATTCATCCGCGGTACGGCCCGTTTCATGCTGGAAACGCCAGAGCATTTGCGCCTCGTTCTCGATCTCGACCCGACGCAACTGGGCGCGCAGGCGATCCACCGTTTGTTCAAGCTCACGCATCTGACGGGCAAACCCGCCGAACAACTGGGTCAGGCGCGCATGCTGGATCGCCGACTCGCCCGCCGAAGACACCAGCTTATCCATCAGCTCCGCGCGCACACGAAGCATCTCGCCGGCGGCAGCCGAAACCACCCCCGCCGGGGCCGCCGGGGCCGCCGGGACCTCCGGAGCGGGCGCGGACACCGGCGCCATGGCCTCGCCCTGCGCCGGCATGGCGACAGAAGGTTCGCTGGCGGACGCCGGCGGCTCTTTTGCGGACGCCGATTCGGGCACTCCGCCACCCGAACGCACCGATTCAAGCGCGGCGATCAGCTCACGCGCCGGGCCAATGGGTCGCCCTGCGCGCAGGTACTGCACCATGCCGTGAAGGTAATCGAACACACGCTGCATGAAGCCCAGCAGCGCCGGGGAGACCGGATAGCGATTCGCCTCCAGATCCATGAAGACGTTCTCCAGCGCATGAGCCAGGTCGCCCATGTTGCGCATGCCCGCCATGCGCGCCCCACCCTTGAAGGTGTGCAAATGACGCTGCAAGGCCTGCTGGTGCGATTTCGACGCAGGATCCTGCTGCCAGGCGGCCAGCGAATCGTCGAGTTGTTCGAGAATCTCCTCCGCTTCCTCGCGGAAGATTTCGAGCACGACCTGATCCTGATCCGATGGAATGTCGGACGTTTCGAGTGTCTCGGCGGGTTGCCCCTGAGCGGGCTCGGGCTCGGGCTCGATCACATGCGCACCGACTTGAGGGGCCTGGATTACGGCGTCCTCCATGCCTTCATCCAACTCAAATGCTGGCTCGATATCCTCGATGGCCTTCATCGCCTCGACCGCTTCGACCGCCTCGACCGCCTCGACCGCCTCGACCGCCTCGACCGCTTCGACCGCTTCGACCGCCTCGACCGCCTCGACCGCCTCGACCGCCTCGACCGCCTCGACCGCTTCGACCGCTTCGACCGCTTCGACCGCTTCGACCGCCTCGACGGTTTCGACGGTTTCGACATTCACTGGAAGTTCGGCGGCGCGGGCGGCCTGTTGCTGAAGCTGATGCACCCCTTCGGCAAGCGCCCTCTCCAGGGAGTGAAGATCCGGCACATCGACGCGCTGCCCACCAAGGTCATCCAGCAACAGCCGGATTGTTTCGACCACATCCCCCATGAGGGCGATCAGGTGGGCGTCAAAACTCTGCTGGGTTTCATACGCGAAGCGCATGGCATGCTCGAGATGCCCCGCGAGCGTAACGATGCGGTTCGCTTCAGCCGTGCGCGCACTGCCCAGCAGCGAATGGGTGACCCGGATCAACTCCTGGTCCGGGTGAAGCCCCCCCTCGTACGCACCGCGAACCGAGGCCTGCAGCAAAACGTCCAGATAGCCATCCACCTCGGTGCGGAAGATCAGGTAAAGCTGCGGATCGATCCGCGGAATGGGGGCTTCCGGCTCGACCGCACCTTCAGGCTCAAGCCGTTGTTCGGGCGCCTCGCGCCTGGACGTGCCTGGGGCCTGCTCGACCGGCGGCTCGCCCCCGGCGGCAAAGGCATGAGCTTTTGCACATATGACCTCGACCGCATCGACATCCAGGCCTGGCTTGCCCTCCAGGGCATCAAGCAGCAGTACAAGCTGGCCTGCCCCCTGCTCGAGCAAGGCAAGGAGAGCCGGTGAAAGCACGAGGCTTCCGTCCATGGCTTGATTGAGCAGGTGCTCAAACGCCCATCCGAACTCGCCGACCAGCGTCGCACCGACGATGCGACCGCTGCCCTTGATGGTATGGAAAGCGCGACGCATATCGGCCAGCGCCTTGGCATGGGACGGCTGCTGTTTCAGAACGGCGAAATGCTCAAGGATCGCCGAGTGAACCTCGCGCGCCTCCTCGATGAATATCTCCAGGATTTCCGGATCGCTGTCGTCTGGAACCAGCTTCGGCACGACGGGCCGATCCTCGCCAAGGGCCGCAGGCGTCTCTCCCGCGGCAGGCTCGTGAGCGCCCAGCGTGATCTCATCGACCGCCTCAACGGCTTCGACGGCTTCGACGGCTTCGACGGCTTC
>SDAY01000087.1 GCA_006212015.1 Halothiobacillaceae bacterium | reverse complement strand
GAGTCAGCCGGCCAGTGGGCGGCTCATGAGGATGGCATCCTCGCGCCCGCCGCTCGCCGGGTAATAGCCCTTGCGCACGCCGTCCTCGGCGAACCCTTCGGATCGATAGAGCCCGATGGCCGGCAGGTTGGAGGCGCGCACCTCCAGCAGCATGCGCGCCATGCCCTGCCCGGCGCAGGCCGACATGACCCGGCGCAACATCCCCCGACCGACCCCCTGCCCCTGCCAGTCCGGGGACGTGCACAGGTTCAGCAGGTGCGCCTCGTCCAGCACCGGCAGGACCACGGCATAGGCGACCACGTCGCCGCGATCCCAGGCCACCCACCCAAGCTGCCCGGCCGCATGACAGTCGTGCATCACGCCCTCCGGCCAGGGATAGGGATAGGCCCGCTGCTCGACCTCGGCCAACAGGGTGATGTCCTCGGCGCGCCAGGGGCGGACGCGCAGGGTGTCAAGGATGGACATATGGAGTCTCAAAGATCGTCAAAATCTGTCCTCGGCCGGCGACTTTTTCGCTTCAGCCGCTCAAGCCCGACAGGCTGCGAGGGCCATGGTGGGACGCCATCCATGGCGCACCTCATGTCAACGCAAGCCCATGGATCGCCACGGCCTTCGGCCTCGCGATGACGCGCCACGCCCCTTTGGGGCTCGCGATGACGTGCCACGTCCCTTTGAGGCTCGCGATGACGTGCCACGGCCCTTTGAGGCTCGCGATGACGTGCCACGGCCTTCGGCCTGACGCGAAGCTGGCGTAAGCCCGCGATGACGCAGCGGGTGTGGGTGCGGGTGTGGGTGCGGGTGTGGGTGCGGGTGCGGGTGCGGGTGCGGGTGTGGGTGTGGGTGTGGGTGTGGGTGCGGGTGTGGGTATGGGTATGGGTGCGGGTGTGTAGGAGCGGCGCCCCCGCCGCGATGAAGGCCAGTGCGCGCATGATGTATTCACAAGCCCTCAGGCGAGCGAGGCGACCGCCGCCTTGATGGCGGCCCACACGGGGCGCTTCAGGGACGGATCGGCGGCCATCGCCGTCAGGCTGGGCAAGACATGCCCGTCGAGCAGGACGCGGGTCCGTGCTTGCGCATCATCCCGTGGACAGGCCCCCACCCGCAGCCCTTCCCGCAAGCCGCGGGCGGCCTGGAGGATGTTCTCCAGCAGGGCCGCCTCGGACGGGCTCGAAACCCTTGCATGCACGCACAGATCCAGCACCGGCTCAGGCGCGACGACCTCCATCGGCTCGGTGACCGGCATGTCCTGCGTGACCAGCGCCTGGTCCCGGGGGACTTCGGCGACCGTGGGCGCCGGGGCGCCCGGAAAGGCCACGCCCGGCCGCGCCCGCCAGCGGGGAATCCCCAGTTCAGCGAGCAAGGCCTCCTTGGGAAGGCTCATGTCCGGGCCCGGCTCAGACATCCCCGAGCTGGGGATGCTGGCGCCGCTCCGGCTGGCGCAGGCGGTTGAGCGCGTTCAGGTAGGCCTTGGCGGAGGCGATGACGATGTCGGTGTCCGCGCCCTGGCCGTTGATGATGCGGCCATCCTTCTCCACCCGCACGGTCACCTCGCCCTGTGCATCGGTGCCGCCGGTGATGTTGTTGACCGAGTACAGGGTCAGCGCGCTGTCGCTCTTGACGATGCTCTCGATGCCCTTGAACACGGCATCGACCGGACCGCCGCCCACCGCGTCCACATCATGCTCGACGCCATCGACGTTGAGCACGAGATGGGCATGCGGGGTCTCGCCGGTCTCGGAGCAGACCCTGAGGGAGACGAGGCGCAGGGTTTCCACCGCCTCCTCGGCCACGCCGGAGACCAGCGCCTGCAGGTCCTCGTCGTAGATCTCGCGCTTCTTGTCGGCCAGCTCCTTGAAGCGGGCGAAGGTGGCATTGAGGGCCTCCTCGCTATCCAGCTCGATGCCAAGCTCCTGCAGGCGGGTGCGGAAGGCGTTGCGGCCGGAGAGCTTGCCGAGGGTCAGCTTGTTGGCGTTCCAGCCCACATCCTCGGCGCGCATGATCTCGTAGGTCTCGCGGTGCTTGAGCACGCCGTCCTGGTGGATGCCGGATTCGTGCGCGAAGGCGTTCGCGCCGACGATGGCCTTGTTCGGCTGCACCGGATAGCCGGTGATGCTGGAGACCAGCTTGGAGGTTGGCACCAGCTGGGTGGTCTCGATGCCGCTCTCAAGGCCAAAGGCATCGCCGCGGGTGCGCACGGCCATGACGACCTCCTCGAGCGAGGCATTGCCCGCGCGCTCGCCGAGGCCGTTGATGGTGCATTCCACCTGGCGCGCGCCCGCCATGACGGCGGCGAGCGAGTTGGCCACGGCCATGCCGAGGTCGTTGTGGCAGTGGGTGGACCACACCACCCTGTCGCTGTTCGGCACGCGCGCGATCAGGGTGCGGAAACGCTCGGCCCACTGGTCCGGCACGGCGTAGCCGACGGTATCCGGCACGTTGATGGTCGTGGCGCCCGCCTCGATGACGGCCTCGAAGATGCGGCAGAGGAAGTCCATCTCGGAGCGCACGGCGTCCTCGGCGGAGAACTCGACATCATCGGTGTATTCGCGCGCAAGCCGAACCGCCTTGACCGCCGCCTCGACCACCTGGTCCGGGCTCATGCGCAGCTTCTTCTCCATGTGAATCGGGCTGGTGGCGATGAAGGTGTGGATGCGGCCGCGCGCCGCCGGACGGATGGCCTCACCCGCCGCGCGCACGTCCTTCTCGTTGGCGCGCGCCAGCGAGCAGACGGTGGAATGCTTCACCACCTCGGCGATCGACTTGATGGCCTCGAAGTCGCCGGGGCTTGCCGCCGCGAAGCCCGCCTCGATCACGTCCACGCCCAGCTTCTCGAGCTGGCGGGCGATGCGGATCTTCTCGTCCCTGGTCATGGACGCGCCGGGGCTCTGCTCGCCGTCGCGCAAGGTGGTGTCGAAAATGATGAGCGTGTTGTTCTGACTCATGGACCTGATTCCTGCTGGCGCCCGCCCCGTGGCGCACCAAGGCGCTCCGCCTGAGCGGGCGGAATTTGAATTCGTTGGGGTGTGTATTCTCGAGCCTCGCCAGGCGGGGGGTGTCATGTGCCGCTGGGCGGCAGCAGTCGCAGTCGCAGACGCAGGGTCAGACCTGCCGTGGGAACGGCTATCGCGAAAGAGACGTGCGATGGGCGGGACGTTGCAATCATGCTTGGACTATAAGGGCAATGGCCGCCCCGCTTCAAGGGCGTGACAGGCGCATGACACGCCGGGAGATGACATAGGCCGGCGCGGACAGCGCGTAGATCAGGAAAACGGCCCACAGCGTCATGGAAAAGTCCCGCACGGCAAGCGCGAAGACCACGATGATCAGCGGCACGCTCAGATAGGAGACCCGCCTGCGCAGGTCAAACCCCTTGAAGCTGTAATACGGCAGGCTGCTGACCATCAACAACCCGGCGCTGACGGTCACGACCCAGGCCCAGCCGGCGATATGCGCGGCCACCAGCTCACTCTCCTCGCCAACCCAGACCATCCCCATCACCAGGGCGGCGGCCGCGGGGCTGGCCAGGCCGACGAAGAAGTTCTTGTCGGTGGTGTCGACCTGCACGTTGAAGCGGGCCAGGCGCAGCGCCGCGCCCGCCACATAGACGAAGGCGCCGATCCAGCCCCAGCGCCCCTCGATGCCGGACAGCGCCCACAGATAAACCACGATGGCCGGCGCGACACCGAAGGCGATGACGTCGGAGAGGCTGTCGTACTGCACCCCGAAGGCGCTCTGCGTGTGGGTCATGCGCGCCACGCGGCCGTCCAGCCCATCGAAGACCATGGCAATAAAGACCGACATGGCGGCCATCTCGAACTTGCCCTGGGTCGCCGCGATGATGGCGAAGAATCCGCAGAACAGGCCCGCCGTGGTCAGCAGATTGGGCAGCAGATAGATGGCCTTGGTGCGCGGATGGTCGGGTTCGTCAGTATTCATGGCCGTCTTTTATGGGGGAGTACAGTGCTGAAGTTTAGCAGGTTGCGGGACGAGCCCCTCAACGCCGCCGCGAGGCCCGTGCCCGAACGGCAGGCGCAAAAAAGGCCGCGCGATGGCGGCCTCCTGGCGAACCCGAAGGTCGATCAGTTCTTGGTCTGGTCGACGATCTTGTTCTTCATGATCCACGGCATCATGCCGCGCAGCTTGGCGCCGGTCTGCTCGATGGCATGCTCGGCGTTCTGGCGGCGACGGGCGGTCATGGACGGGTAGTTCAGGCGACCTTCCTGGATGAACATCTTCGCGTATTCACCGTTCTGGATGCGCTTGAGCGCATTGCGCATGGCCGCGCGGGACTGCTCGTTGATGACCTCGGGGCCGGTCACGTACTCGCCATACTCCGCGTTGTTGGAGATGGAGTAGTTCATGTTGGCGATGCCGCCCTCGTACATCAGGTCGACGATCAGCTTGAGCTCGTGCAGGCACTCGAAGTAGGCCATTTCCGGCGCATAGCCGGCTTCGGTCAGGGTCTCGAAGCCCATCTTCACCAGCTCGACCGCGCCGCCGCACAGGACGGCCTGCTCGCCGAACAGGTCGGTCTCGGTCTCGTCCTTGAAGGTGGTCTCGATGATGCCGGTGCGGCCGCCGCCCACGCCGGAGGCGTAGGACAGCGCGGTGGCCTTGGCCTTGCCGGAAGCGTCCTGATGGATGGCGATCAGGTCGGGAATGCCGCCGCCCTTGACGAACTCGGAACGCACGGTGTGGCCCGGGGCCTTCGGCGCAACCATGATCACGTCCAGATCCTTGCGCGGAACGATCTGGTTGTAGAGGATGCTGAAGCCGTGGGCAAAGGCCAGGGTGGCGCCCTGCTTCAGGTTCGGCTCGATGTCGTTGGCGTAGATGGCCGCCTGATGCTCGTCCGGCGCCAGGATCATGATCACGTCGGCGGCGGCGACGGCTTCCGGCACGCTCGCGACGGTCAGGCCTTCGTTCTGCGCCTTGACGGCGGAGGCGGAACCCGGACGCAGGCCGATGGTGACATTGACGCCGGAATCACGCAGGTTCAGCGCGTGCGCATGGCCCTGGGAGCCGTAACCGATGATGGAGACCTTCTTGCCCTGGATGATGGAAAGGTCACAGTCTTTGTCGTAATAAACCTGCATGGTGGAGCTCCGTCGAAAATGCTTTTAGAAAGGGTTAAAAATCAAACGTGCATGCCGCGCGCGCCACGGGACAGGCCCAGCGCGCCGGTGCGGGCCATCTCGATGACCGGGATGGCGCCGACGGTCTCGATGAAGGCATCCAGACGATGCCCGGGACCGGTGAGCTGCACGACATAGGTCGTATCGGTCACATCGACGATCTGGCCGCGGAAGATCTCGGTCAGGCGGAACACCTCGTCACGCTGCGGGCCCACGGCCTGCAGCTTGATCAGCATCAGCTCGCGCTCGATGTGCGGCGTTTCCTGGATGTCCTGCACCTTGACCACGTCGATGAGCTTGTTCAGCTGCTTGGTGATCTGTTCGATGATCTGGTCGTCGCCACGGGTGACGATGGTCATGCGCGAGAGGGTGGCATCGTTGGTCGGCGCGACGGTCAGCGATTCGATGTTGTAACCGCGCGCGGAGAACAGGCCGGCGACGCGCGACAACGCGCCCGCCTCGTTTTCCATCAACAGGGAGATGATGTGACGCATGACGATTACACCAGGATCATTTCGTTGAGACCGGCGCCCGCGGGCACCATCGGGTAGACGTTCTCGGTCGAGTCGGTGCGGAAGTCCATGAACACCAGGCGGTCCTTGAGCTTGAAGGCCTCGCGCAGGGCGCCCTCGACATCCGCCGGCTTGTCGATCAGCATGCCGACATGGCCGTAGGCCTCGGCCAGCTTGACGAAGTCCGGCAGCGCCTCCATGTAGCTCATCGCGTAACGTCCGGAGTAGAAGAACTCCTGCCACTGGCGGACCATGCCGAGATAACGGTTGTTGAGGCTGACGACCTTGACCGGCAGGTGGTACTGCAGGGCGCAGGACAATTCCTGGATGTTCATCTGGATGCTGCCCTCGCCGGTCACGCAGGCGACCTCGGCCTCGGGGTACGCCATCTTCACGCCCAGCGCGGCCGGCAGGCCAAAGCCCATGGTGCCGAGGCCGCCGGAGTTGATCCAGCGATTCGGCTTGTCGAACTTGTAGTACTGCGCGGCCCACATCTGGTGCTGACCGACGTCGGAGGTCACGTACGCATCCCCGCCGGTGACTTCCCACAGCTTCTGGACCACGTACTGCGGCTTGATGACCTCATCGCTCCACGGGTACTTCATGCAGTCCAGACCGCGCCACTCCTCGATCTGCGACCACCAGGCGGCAATGGACTCGGCATCCGGCGTGCGGCCTTCATGCTCCATGATGCGCATCATCTCGTTCAGCACATCACCGACCTGGCCGACGATGGGCACGTCCACCTTGACGTTCTTGGAGATGGACGCCGGATCGACATCGACATGCACGATCCTGGCGGTCGGGCAGAACTTGGCGAGGTTGCCGGTCACGCGGTCGTCAAAGCGCGAGCCAATGGCAATGAGCACGTCGCAATGATGCATGCCCATGTTGGCTTCATAAGTGCCGTGCATGCCCAGCATGCCGACGAACTGGCGATCCGAGGCCGGATAGGCGCCCAGGCCCATCAACGTATTGGTGATCGGGTAGTTGAGCATGCGGGTGAACCGGGTGAGCTGCTCGGACGCCTTGCCAAGGATCACGCCACCGCCGGTGTAGAGCATCGGGCGCTTGGCGGACAGGATCAGGTCCACCGCCTTCTTGATCTGGCCGCCATGCCCCTTCACCGTCGGGTTGTAGGAGCGCAGCGCGACCTCTTTCGGATACTCGAAGGGAATCTTGACCTTGGGGTCGGTGACGTCCTTGGGAATATCCACCAGCACCGGGCCGGGACGGCCGGTGCTGGCGATATAGAAGGCCTTCTTGATCGTCGCCGCCATGTCCCGCACGTCCTTGATCAGGAAGTTGTGCTTCACGCAGGGGCGGGTGATGCCGACGTTGTCGACCTCCTGGAAGGCGTCGTTGCCGATCATGTGGGTCGGCACCTGGCCGGTGAACACCACCATCGGGATGGAGTCCATATTGGCGGTGGCGATGCCGGTCACCGCGTTGGTCGCGCCCGGCCCCGATGTCACCAGCACCACGCCCGTCCGACCAGTCGCACGAGCATAGCCATCCGCCATGTGGGTGGCGCCCTGCTCGTGGCGCACCAGCACATGCTTGACCTTGTCCTGCTGGAACATGGCGTCATAGATATGCAACACCGCGCCGCCAGGATAGCCAAAGACGACGTCAACGCCCTCTTCCTGCAAGCAGCGGACAAAGATCTCAGCGCCGGACAACAACTCCACGAATGGTGACTCCCAGGGACCGCGCGGACAGACCACGCTCATGATGCGAAAGAGGACGTATTTTACGCATCCTGCCCCAATGCGCCACCCTCAAAGGATTCGGGGCTCTTGCACCGATCCGCCAGTGACCCGCCAGTGACCCGCAAGAGCCCCGAACACGGCCCCATGGAAGATGAATGGCCATCCAGACGGCCCATGGATGGCCGCGCTTCGCTCGCCATGACGATGTTCCCTTCGTCATCGCGGATACCGGGCCATCCTGCCCGGTTCCCTTCGGGCCTGTTTCGCAGTCCAGCGCCGTTCCCTACGGCGCTTTTAGGAGCAGCCTTTAGCCGCGAGCGCAGCGTGGCAGGACGTGGCGATCCAAGGGCCTTGATTCAGCACCCCGCTGGACGGCTTCCCGCCACGGCCTTCGGCCTCGTGGCTAAAGGCGCGCTCGCCATGACGAGTGACGAACCATTCGGCACATGCTGGATGGGCCGCGACCCGCG
>SDAY01000086.1 GCA_006212015.1 Halothiobacillaceae bacterium | reverse complement strand
CCAAGGGCGAGGCGGGGCTGACGGTGCGCCCGCCGAGGCTTGGCGGCAATGCGCGGCTCGGGGTGTTCGCCACGCGCGCGCCCTACCGGCCCAATCCCATCGGTCTGACGCTGGTGCGGCTGGAGGCTGTCGAGGTTGCGGGTTCAAGTGTCCGGCTGGTGGTGCGCGGAGCGGATCTGCTGGATGGAACGCCGCTGCTCGATATCAAGCCCTACCTGCCTTATGCGGATGCAGTGCCCGAGGCGACGGGAGGCTTCGCGCCGGAGGCTCCCGGGGCTGGCTTGTCGGTGGCGTGGGGCGAGGTCGCTCGGGCGGATGCGGAGGGTTGGTCGATGCACTATCCGGATCTGATCGGGCTTATCGAGGCGGTATTGATGCGCGATCCGCGCCCTGCTTATCAAGGGGATGACCCGATGCGGGTCTATGGCGTGCGCCTGTACGATTTCGACGTGCGCTGGTCCGTCGCCGATGGCGTGGTGACGGTGCGGGAGCTGGTGCGGGTGTAGGAGCGGCCCTTGGGCCGCGAAAGGTGCGGTTGAGCGCGGATCGCGGCCCGAGGGCCGCTCCTACAGTGCCTTGTTACGGCACACGGGGATGCCCTCAGTCCAGTTCCGGCCGAAGGTGCCGGTTGAGCAGTCCGGCGACGGCGGCCTTGGCGGGCAGGTTCTCGTAAAGCACCTGATGGACCGCCTGGGTGATGGGCATGTCGACGCCGTGACGTTCCGCCAGTCGCCAGGCCTCGCGCGCGCTGGGCAGGCCCTCGACCGCCTGGTTGATGGTCGCGAGGGCCTCGTCCTTGCTCTTGCCTTCGGCCAGCAGCAGGCCGAAGCGGCGGTTGCGCGACTGGTTGTCGGTGCAGGTCAGCACCAGGTCGCCCAGCCCGGCCAGGCCCATGAAGGTCTCGCGGCGCGCACCCAGGGCATCGCCCAGGCGCATGATTTCCGCCAGCCCTCGGGTGATGACCGCAGCGCGGGTGTTGGCGCCGAAGTGCAGGCCGTCGGCGATGCCGGCGGCGATGGCGAGGACGTTTTTCAGCGCCCCGCCCAGTTCCACCCCGATCACGTCATCCACCCGGTAGGCGCGGAAGGTCGGCCCGTGCAGCCACTCCATCAGCTGCTCGGCAAAGGCATGGTCCGCCGAAGCGACGGTGACGGCGGTCGGCAGGCCGGCCGCCACCTCGCGGGCGAAGGTCGGGCCGGAGATGACGGCGGGTGGCGCATGTCTGGGGAGCTCCTCGTCGACGATCTCGTCCAGCCGCTTGGCGGTGTCCACTTCCAGGCCCTTGCTGGCCCAGGCCAGGCGCGTGCCTGCCTTAAGGTGAGGCGCGAGGTTGCGCAGGAACGCGCGGAAACCGGAGCTTGGAACCACCACCAAGGCCAAGTCCGCGTCTTGCAGGGCCTGGTCGAGGTTGCTGGTGGCGGTGAGCGTGTCGGGGAAGGCGGCATCGGGCAGGGAGCGCGTGTTGCGGCGCTCGGCCTGCATGCGCGCCATCGTGTCCGGTGAGCGTCCCCACAGGCGCACCGCGTGGCCGTTGCGGGCGAGCAGGATGGCGAGCGCAGTGCCCCAGGCGCCGGCGCCGAAGATCGCGATGGTGGCCCGCGCGCTCATGGTTCAGTGCGTGGCCGCGCCGGCGGCTTCGCGCTGCTGCAGATGCTGGATGTACAGCGCGTCGAAGTTGATCGGCTGCAGCAGCAACGGCGGGAAACCGCCCTTGGAGACCAGGTCGGCGACGGTTTCGCGCACGAACGGGAACAGCTGGGTGGGGCAGACGCTGCCGAGGATATGGCCAAGCTCCGCCGCCTCAAAACCGGCCACGGTGAATATGCCGGCCTGGGACACTTCGGTCAGGAAGGCGGTCTCGTCCTTGCCGTCCATCGACAGGTTCGCCGTGACGGTGACGGTCAGGGTGATTTCATAGACATCATCGGCCAGCTTGTGGGTGGCATTGCCGATCTGGACGTTGACGCTCGGCTGCCAGTCCTCGATCTGGAAGATGCCCGGTGCGCGCGGGGATTCGAAGGACACGTCCTTGAGGTAGATGCGTTGCAGGAAGAGGGTGCGCTGGGTGTGCTGGGCGTCGGTCATCGTTCGGATCCTTGGAAGACGGTCATCAAATGGAGATGTGCTGGCGCAGCCACTGCATCAGTTGCGGCAGTTGCATGGCACCGCTCATGCGGGCGATTTCGCGGCCGCTCTGGAACAGGGCCAGGGTCGGAATGCTGCGGATGTTGTATTGCTGGCTGATGACCGGCTGGTCTTCGGTGTTGACCTTGGCGATCCGGAGGCGGGGTTCGAGCCGTTGCGCCGCCTCGTCCAGCACCGGGGCCATCATCCGGCAGGGGCCGCACCAGGGGGCCCAGAAATCGACCAGGACCGGGACATCGCCGCGGGTGACATGGCGTTCGAAGTTGGCGCTGGTCAGTTCGATCGGGTGGCCGGTGAACAGGGGCTTGTGGCAGCGGCCGCAGCTTCCGCCGTCACGCAGGCGCTCGGCGGGCACGCGATTGATGCCGTCACAGTGCGGGCAGACGACGTGCAGGCTTTCATTCATGCGGGGTCTCCTTCACAGGTCGGGGGCTGGTGTGTTTATCCGGAAACAGCAGGCCGTCGAGCGTGCCTTTACGGTCGAGGGCGAGCATGTCGGTGTAGCCGCCGATCGGGCGTCCATCGATGAAGATCTGCGGAACGGTGGAGCGCCCGGAGCGCTCCTCCATGACCTCCCACAGGCCGGCATCGCCATCCACCACGATGGCGGCAAACTCGACCCCCTTGGTGTCAAGGAGGCGTTGCGCCATGCTGCAGTAGTGGCAGGCATGACTGAGATAGACGGTGACCTCCGCCTGGCGCATGCCGCCTACTTCTTTTTTACCGGCAGGCCGTCGTGTTGCCAGGCCAGGATGCCGCCCGCGAGGTTGTACAGCTTGGTGAAACCTTGCTTGGCCAGCTGGCCGCAGGCCACGCCGGAACGGTTGCCGCTGCGGCAATAGATGATGACGGGCTTGTCTTTCCACGCCTCGATCTGGTCGATCTTGGCGCCGAGCTGGCCAAGCGGGATATGCTTGGCGTCACGCAGATAACCGGCACGGTATTCGTCGATTTCGCGCACGTCGAGCAGCAGCGGCTGGTCGTGGCTCATCATGCGCGAGGCCTCGGAGGGGCCGATCTCGGCATATTTCCGGGTGAAGCGTGCCACTTCGGAGCTGATCAGCATGAACAGGATGCCGACCGCGGCGGCGGTCAGCATCCAGTGGCGTTGGAGAAAATCGATGGGATCCATGGGGAATTACTGCGCGCGACGGACGCCGATCTTCTCGCAGACGTTGTCCAGCGGGCAGAAACGGGTGAAGCCGCTCTGGAACAGGTTCAGGCCGACGAAGGCGGTCAGCCACAGCCAGTTCATCTTGGTCATGTCGACGGTGCCGGAGAAGTGGGCGAGGGCCAGGGTCAGCAGGATCATGAGGCCGGCGACGATGCGTACAATGCGTTCAGTGGTCATGGTGTCACTCAGAGGCGAAAAATCAGGTGGTGTGGGGGCAGAATACTTCCTGCATCATGCCGATCAGGCGCAGGGTGCGTGCATCCGAGACGCGGTAGTATACCCGGTTGGCCTCCTTGCGTGAGGCGAGGATGCCCTTGTCGCGCAGGATGGCGAGGTGCTGGGAGATGTTGCTTTGCGTCGTGCCGACGGCGTCCACGATACCCTGCACACTGACCTCGCGCTCGCCCAGGACGCACAATATCTTCAGGCGCAGCGGGTGCGACATGGCCTTGAGCGAGCGCGAGGCACGGTCGATGTCCTCGGCGCGGGTCAGCAGTTGCGGGGCGCAGATGTCATGATCTTCATGCACCATGTGGGGGCTTCCTGGTGTGGTCCTGGAACAGGCTATATAAGTATATTTGGATACATGGTAAACCTTTTCCTTCGCTCTGCCCATGTGCTCGTGGCGCTGTTGTTGCTGCTGACCCCCGTCATGGGGGTGATGGCCGACGACGCGTCTGAAAAGGCTCGTGAACTCAAGGGCTTGCACAAGTCTCTGGAGGCGGCGCGTGCCGAGGTGGAGGGGCTGAACGCCAGGCACTCCGAAGAAGTGAAGGCGTTGCGCAAGATCGAGACCCAGCAAGCCGCAGCGGCGGTGTCCCTGCACGAGGCGCGTGAGGCGCTGGAACGGCAGCACGAGGACCTGCGCAGCCTTCGGCAGCGGCAGGTCGCGCTGGAGGCGTCCATCGCCAAGGGGCGGGAGGGTCTGGCGAACAGTCTTCGGGCGCTCTACATGATGGGCCCCGGCAACGACCTGGATGGCGTGCTGAGTCCGGGAAGCCGCGCTGACAAGCTGCGCCAGGAGGTCTACCTTGCCAGGCTGCGCGAGGGGTATGCCGAGACGGTGTCGGGCTTGCGTGCCGATCTGGAGGAGGGTCAGCGTGTGGTGGCTGAACTTGAAGCCGGGCTGGCGCATCTAACGGGCCTTGAGCAGGCGGCCAGGGATGAGCAGGCCAGCCTCGATGCCCTGCGCAAGCAGCAGGCCCAGGCCGTGGAGGCGGTCGAGGGTCGCCTGAAGGCTGGCGAAACCCGGGTCCATCGGATCAGGCAGGATCAGCGCCAGTTGGCGATGCTGGTCAAGAAACTGGACGAGGCTGACCGCAGGCCGCCACCACCTCCCCCGCCGCCGCACGAGGCAGCGCCAGCGACGCGCCCTGCCGCAGAAGTGGCTGTTGTCATTGAAGGGGCGCCCAAACGCCTGCAGGCCGCGGGGAAGGGCGGCATCCCGGTGGATGGCCGACTGACCAGGCGCTTTGGCGAGCAGACAGGGCTGGGCGAATTGCGCTCGGATGGCTATTTCTACACCACCGCCGAAGGGGCTCCGGTGCGTGCCGTGGCCGATGGGCGGGTGGTCTTTGCCGACTGGATGCGCGGCTACGGCCAGCTGGTCATCCTGCAGCACGCCGGGGGGTATCTGAGCTTGTATGCGCACAACGAGGCCATATACAAGAAGATTGGCGTCAGGGTGAAGCGCGGCGAGGTCATCAGCGCGGCGGGTCGCAGCGGCGGCGCGCGGGAAACCGGATTGTATTTCGAGGTGCGCCGGGCGGGGCAGCCGGTCAATCCGGCGCGCTGGCCGGCGGTTCCAAGGCCGTAAGTTCGGGGGTGTGGGGCGGCTTTTGTCGCCCCCCTGTTAGACTTGCGGCAGCAGCCATTTTCAGGCGCGGGCGGGGCTCGCGCACATTAAGGAGTGAATCCATGCAACAGCGTATGCGGACCGCGGCCCTGCTCGTGAGCGGTGCGGCCCTGGGCTTCGGCCTGACCTTTGGCGTCGGCGTGCTGGCCCAGCGCGAGGCGCCGGCCGTCAGTGCCGAGGCGCTTCCGATCGAGGAGCTGCGCACCTTCACGGACATCTACGCGCGCATCAAGGCCGACTATGTCGAGTCGGTCGATGACAAGACGCTGTTGACCCATGCCATCCGCGGCATGTTGTCCGGGCTGGACCCGCACTCCACCTATCTGGATGCCGAGGAGTTCAAGGAGCTGCAGGCGGGCACCACCGGCACCTTCGGCGGTCTTGGCATCGAGGTCGGCATGGAGGATGGCTTCATCAAAGTCATCGCCCCGATCGACGACACGCCCGCCCAGCGCGCGGGGCTGCAGTCCGGTGACCTGATCATCCGTCTGGATGACAAGCCGGTGCAGGGCATGAGCCTGAACGACGCGGTCAAGCTCATGCGCGGCGAGCCAGACACCACGATCAAGCTGACCGTGGTGCGCAAGGGGCAGGAAAAGCCGCTGGAGTTCACGCTCAAGCGCGCGGTCATCCGCGTGAAGAGCGTGAAGACCCGCGTGCTCGAGCCAGGCTATGGCTATGTGCGCGTCACCCAGTTCCAGTCGCAGACGGCCGAGCAACTGGTGCAGGCCATCGAAACCCTGCAGGCCGAGGCCGGTGGCAAGTACAAGGGCCTGGTGCTGGACCTGCGCAACAACCCAGGTGGCGTGCTGCAGGCCTCGGTCGGGGTGGCGGATGCCTTCCTCGAGGGTGGCCTCGTGGTCTACACCGACGGACGGGTGAAGGATTCGCAACTGCGCTACAGCGCGCATTCCGGCGATGTGCTCGATGGCGCGCCGATGGTGGTGCTGGTGAATGGCGGTTCCGCCTCGGCCTCCGAGATCGTCGCGGGGGCGCTGCAAGATCATCGGCGCGCGCTGATCATGGGCGCCAAGACCTTCGGCAAGGGCTCGGTGCAGAGCATCCAGGAACTGCAGAACGGCGGGGCCGTCAAGCTGACCACCTCGCGTTACTACACGCCGTCCGGTCGCTCCATCCAGGCCGAGGGCATCGTGCCGGACATCGTCCTGCCGCAGATCAAGGTGGACAAGGTCGAGACCGAAGATGGCCGCGTGAAGGAGGCGGACCTCTCCGGCCACCTCGACAACCCGAACGGCAAGCCGGCCAAGGTTGAAGAGAAGAAGGGCGCCGAGCCGGCCAACGGCGAGGACGGCAAGCCCTTGGCGCAGAGCGACTACGCCCTGTTCGAGGCGCTGAACATGCTCAAGGGCATGGTCATCCTCGGCAAGAAGTAAGGGGGAAGGTCATGACCCGTGTGCTTGTGCCGCTGGCCCCCGGCTTCGAGGAGCTGGAGGCCGTTTCCATCACCAACATCCTGCGCCGCGCGGGCATCGAGGTGCTCACCGCCGGACTGGAGCCGGGGCCGGTGCGCGCCAGCCGTGGCACGGTCGTCATTCCGGACGTGCCCCTCGAGCAGGTCATGCACGATGACTTCGACATGGTCGTCCTGCCGGGCGGGCTGCCCGGTGCGGACAACCTGCGTGACGATCCGCGCGTGCTGCACATCCTGCGGCGCACGCACGCGAGTGGGCGCTGGGTCGGCGCCATCTGCGCCGCGCCCAAGGTGCTGGCGGTGGCGGGGCTGCTGGCCGGTCGCCGGGCGACGCATTATCCCGGTGCGCTGAGCGCCGAGGAGCTGGCGGGCGTGAAGGACAGCGACGCGGCCATCGAGCTGGACGACCGCGTCATCACCTCGCGCGGGCCGGGCACGGCGATGGACTTCGCCCTTGCGCTGGTCGAGCTGCTGGTCGGGCGCGCCAAGCGGGACGAGGTCGAGCAAGGATTGGTCAGGAGATGAAACGCATGAAGACACGCAAACCCATGGCCGGCCTGCTGCTGGCCGCATCCATGGCCGCCCCGGCGTTCGCAGGGGGCCCCACCGGCTTCATCGGCCTGAGCTCGGACTACGTGTTCCGCGGCGTCAGCCTGAACAACGAATCGCCCGCGTTGCAGGCGGGCATCCAGACACCCCTCTTCGGCGGGCTGTACGCAGGTCTATGGGGTTCCAAGGCGGATGTGGAGGGCGATGTCGAACTCGACCTCTACGGCGGCTACAAGGCGCATATCACCCGCGAGTTCAGCTACGACCTGGGCGTGCGCAACTATCGCTTCCCCGGGGAGAGCCGGCTCGACACGGTGGAAGGTCGCGTGCGCCTGAACTGGAACTGGCTGCACACCGCCTACCACTACACGCCCGACTACTTCGGCACGGACGATGGCGGGCACCACTTCGCCGCCGGCGCGGACATTCCCCTGCCGCAGGGCTTCAAGATCGGCGTGGGGGCCGGGCACAGCTTCGGCGACGGCGTCGAGCGTCGTTTTGGCGAGGGCTACAACGACTACCGCCTGAGCGTGAACAAGAGCTGGCAGGGCCTCGATTTCGGTGCCGCCGTGACCACCACGGACCTGAATGGCGCCGAGGCTCGCGACGCCGACACCCGCGCGGTGATCAGCGTGGGCAAGGGGTTCTGATCCCGCCGGCCTTTTCGCGTGCTCCAGACACAAACGCCCCGCATGCCGGGGCGTTTGCGTATGCGCCTCGCGCCGGATCAGCGCTGGGTCGGCGG
>SDAY01000085.1 GCA_006212015.1 Halothiobacillaceae bacterium | reverse complement strand
TGGCGATTGGCCCGCACCGTCATGTACTCGAACAACCAGCGCGCGACATCCGGCTTGGCGCCCGCGCCGAAATCCGGCCGCGTGCCGGTGCGGGTGTCCGCCACCAGGGTGAACTGCGGCACCAGCAGCAGGCCGCCGCCAATGTCACGCAGCGAGCGGTTCATCTTGCCTGCTTCGTCCGGGAACACGCGGTAGTCGAGGATGCGCTCCAGCAGACGCTCGGCCTCGGCCTCGGCATCGTTTTTCTGCACGCCGACCAGCACCAGCAGGCCACGGCCGATCTCGCCCATGGTCTTGCCGTCGATATCCACATGGGCGCGGCTGACGCGCTGGATCAGACCGATCACGCGCTCTGCCCCTCAAGAAAATCCGCGAACTGATCCGTCGCCCGCACCAGCGCATCGACGATACCGGGTTCGCTGGCGGCGTGGCCGGAGTCAGGAATGATGTTCAGTCGTGCCTCCGGCCAGGCCTCGGACAGGGCAAAGGCTTGCTCGATGGGACAGATCACGTCATAGCGACCGTGAATGATGATGCCGGGAATGTCCGCAAGCCGCCCCGCATCGCGGCAGAGCTGATCCGGCTCCAGGAAGCTGTTGTTGACGAAGTAGTGGTTCTCAATCCGCGCCAGGCTCAAGGCGACATGCGGATCGCTGAAAAAGTCGGTGGTCGCGCTGTCCGGCAACAGGGTCGCGGTACGCCCTTCCCACACCGACCACGCCTTGGCAGCGGCCATGCGGCGCAGTTCATCGTCCCCGGTCAGCAGACGATGGAAGGCGTGCAGCAGGTCGCCGCGCTCGGCCTCCGGGATCGGCGCGAGGTAGTCGCGCCAGTAGTCCGGGAAGATCGCGCTGGCGCCGTCCTGATAGAACCAGTGGATGTCACGCGGACGACACAGGAAGATGCCGCGCAGCACCAGCCCGGTCACACGCTCGGGATGGGTTTCCGCATAGGCGAGGCCCAGGGTGCTGCCCCAGGAGCCACCGAACACCAGCCATTGTTCGATGCCGAGATGCGCGCGGATACGCTCGATGTCCGCCACAAGATTCGGGGTGGTGTTTTCCGCCAGTTCCGCGTGCGGCTTGGAGCGACCACAACCGCGCTGGTCGAACAGCACGATGCGGTAGCGATTCGGGTCAAAGTAGCGACGATGGTTCTCCGTGCACCCCGCGCCCGGCCCGCCATGCAGGAACACGACCGGGATCCCGTTCGGGTTGCCGCATTCCTCCACATACAAGGTATGCAGGTCGCTGACCGGAAACTCGAAGCTGTTGTTGGGCTGAATCGGCGGGTAAAGCGTTCTCATCGCGGAGTCCTGGCTGGGTTTTGTTTAGAATACCCGCTTCGCACCCCATATTCGCCCCATGTCAAATCCTATCCCCCGCCTGCCCAAGAAGTTGATCAAGACCGCCATCAAGACCATGGCCAAGTACCGCATGGTCAACGAGGGCGACCGCGTGCTGCTCGGCGTGTCCGGCGGCAAGGATTCGCTCACCCTGCTGCAGATCCTGCGCCATGTGCAGCGCCATGCGCCGTTCAAGTTCGAACTTGCCGCGATCACCATCGACCCGCAGACCGAAGGCTTCTCCCCGGCGGCGCTGAAGGACTACATGGCCAAGCTCGGCGTGACCTACCACTATGTCGAGGCGCCCATCGTCGAACTGGCCAACGAGCACATGCGCGGCGATTCCTACTGCGCCTTCTGCGCGCGCATGAAGCGGGGGCTGATGTACAAGACCGCGCGCGAGCTGGGCTACAACGTGCTGGCGCTGGGCCAGCACCTGGACGATATTGCCGAGAGCTTCCTGATGTCCGCCTTCCACGGCGGCAAGCTCAACACCATGAAGCTGCACTACCTGAACGATGCGGGGGACGTGCGCATCATCCGCCCGCTCGGCTTCGTGCGCGAGCGCCAGTTGCGCGAGTTCGCCCTTGAGGCCCGCCTGCCGGTCATCGTCGAGAACTGCCCGGCCTGCTTCTCCAAGCCGACCGAGCGCCAGCGCCTGAAGCTGCTGCTGGCGGACGAGGAAGGCCAGCACCGGATGCTGTTCAAGAGCCTCGGGCAGGCCCTGCGCCCGCTGATGGAGGACGGACTGGATCGTGCCCTCGCCGCATTGGACAAGCAACCTTCGCCCTGGGCCCAAGCCACGGCAGAGGATGGCGGGGCATGAGCGCTCGTTTCACGAAGCTCCTGCTCGACGCCTTCGCCGCCCTGCCACTGCGCGTCAATCAGGCGCTTGGCGCTTTCATCGGCTGGGTCGCCACCCTTGTTCCAAGCCGCATGCGCCATGTGACGCAGCGCAATATTGCGCTCTGCTTTCCGGACATGGGCAAGGCGGAACGAAAACGACTGGAACGTCAGAGCCTGATCGAGACCGGCAGGACCCTGACCGAGGCCGGGCCGCTGTGGCGCTGGCCGCGCGAGAAATTGCTGGAGATCACCCGGGAAACGCCGGGCCTGGACGCGGTCGAGCAGGCACGTGCCGAAGGCCAGGGCATCATTATCCTCGCCCCGCATATCGGCGCCTGGGAGCTGGTGGGGCTGTATGCCTCGATCCGCTGGCCGATGACCAGCCTGTACAAGCCGCCCAAGCAGGCGGCGATGGACCCGCCGATGCGCGAGGCGCGCGAACGGCTGGGCGCCACCCTGGTGCCGACCGACGCCTCCGGCGTGAAGGCCCTGCTGCAGGCGCTCAGGCGCGGCGAGGTCATCGGCATCCTGCCCGACCAGGAGCCGACCGGCGGCCAGGGCGTGTTCGCCCCCTTCCTCGGCCAGCCGGCCTACACCATGGTGCTGGCCTCGCGCCTGATCGGCCGCGGTTCGGCCCGCGCCTTCTTCACCTTCGCCGAGCGCCTGCCGTGCGGACAGGGCTTCCGCCTGCATTTCATCCCGGCGGAAGAAGACTTCTACAGCGCGGACGTGGAAACCTCCGCCGCCGCGCTCAACCGCGGCGTGGAGGCCTGCATCCGCATCGCCCCGGCGCAGTACCAGTGGAGCTACAAGCGCTTCCGAAATCGCCCTCAAGGACTGCCGAAGGCCTACTGACAGTCAGGGAGACGCTGAACAACTCAGCGTCTCCTGCCCGGGGCATGGAAGCCCCGGCGCAAACAAGGGCGCAAGCCCTTGATTTGTGGAGGCTGCCGCGAATTCACTTCGCGGCAAGCCGAGCTGAAAAAGTCCATGGATGGATTTTTTCAGCATTTGCTCAGAGCAGTTCGATGCCGAAACGCCTGACCACCAGGGCGAACAAGGCAAAGCAGAGCATGGTGAGCAGGGCGCTGGCCAGCAGGGTCGGCCAGAAACCCAGCCTCGGCAGCAGCCATGGAAAGGCTAGCAGCCTGTCGGACTTGAGACGAACTGGCTGCAAAAGCCGCGGGCCGGTCCATATTTCGCCGCTTTTTTGGGTCATAGTCCTGGCTATGGCCCGGAAAAATCGTCAAAATCTGTCCTCGGCCGGCGACTTTTTCGCTGCAGCCGCTCAAGCCCGACAGGCTGCTAGGAACATCGGCAGGGTAGGCACGACATACCAGAACGTGTACCAGGCGTGGTTGGCCACCCTGGCCTCGCCCTGCCCTTCCACATGCAGCCAGATCAGCGTCAGCAGGGTCACCAGCGGCAGCGCGGCAACCAGCGCGCCTAGCTTGTCGCTGCGCCTGGCCAGCTCGGACACCAGCACCACCACGGCGGCGGTGAGCAGGTATTTGGTGGCGAGCCAGGCCATGGCGCTTACGGCAGCACGTCGGCCTCGTGCGCACCGACCACCATCACCCCGTCCGCCTCCACGCGCGCATTGCGCGGCAGCGCGGCCACGCCCACGGCGGCACGCGCCGGGTACGGCTGCTGGAAATACTCCGCCATGATGCCGTTGACGGTGGCGAAGTTGCCAAGATCCGTCAGGAAGATGTTCAGCTTGGCGATATCGTTGAGCGAGCCGCCCGCCGCCTCGCAGACTGCGCGCAGGTTCTTGAAGACCTGGTGGATCTCGTTCTCGATGGAGTCCTGCACCATCGCCATGCTGGCCGGGTCGAGCGCGATCTGGCCGGAGAGGTAGACGGTGTCGCCCACGCGCACGGCCTGGGAATAGGTGCCGATGGCCTGCGGTGCGTTGTGGGTCTGGATGGTGGTGCGGGACATGCCGGTCGCCTTCTCGTTGCGTGTTGATGCTGCGAGGATAAACCCTAACAGGATGCTGAAAAACCTCATCCATGCGTTTTTCAGCCATACCAAGTCCGGTACACGCCCGGACTTGGTATTCGAAAGTCAATCACTTACGTGATTGACTTTCGTGCGGGACATCCATGTCCCGCCTTAGCAGGCTGCTGAAATACTTATTTCAGCAGCCTGCTAAACCGGCGTTACGGCAGGGGCAGGCCCCGAATCAGCTGCGCCAGACCTTGAGGATGCCCGGCTCGCGCTTGAGCCGACGCATGACATGCGCCAGGTGCACGCGGTCCCGCACCCGCACAAGGAAGGTGATGATGGTGACGTTGTGGTCACGATCATCGAAGCGCACGTCATCGATGTCCGCCCCCAGCTCGGCGATGGCGCTGGCCATGCGCGCAAGACCGCCGCGCAGGTTCTTGGCATTGATGCCGATCTCGGCTTGGTATTCGCCCGTCACCTCGGTCGCCCACTCGAC
This sequence comes from Halothiobacillaceae bacterium, assembly GCA_006212015.1. Taxonomy (GTDB): domain Bacteria; phylum Pseudomonadota; class Gammaproteobacteria; order Halothiobacillales; family Halothiobacillaceae; genus Thiofaba. The sequence continues at coordinate 3,388 of SDAY01000085.1, read as the reverse complement.
CGGCAGCCACTTGTCCGGCTGGGTGGCCAGCTCGGCGATGTTGTTGCAATGGCGGCGGTGCACCACGATGCCGCGCCCGGTGCTGGCGAAGCCGACCACTTCGTCCCCCGGCAGGGGGTGACAGCACTTGGCGAAGCTGACCACCATGCCCTCGGCGCCACTGAGGACCAGCGGCGCGACGTGGCCGGCGCCATGCTCGCCACCATGCTCGCCATGCCCCGCCGTCAGCCAGTGGGCGACCAGCGCGGCCATGCGATTGCCCAGTCCGATGTCGCGCATCAACTCGTCGGCATGGCCATGGTGGTATTCCGCCACGCAGGCCTGCAGGCGCTCCGGCGACACAAGCCCCAGCTCGGTGCCGAACTGATGGAGCGCCTTGTCGAGCAGGCGGCGCCCCAGTTGCACGGCCTCCTCGTCGTGCATCCCCTTGAGGAAGGCGCGGATGTGCGTGCGGGCCTTGGCGGTGACGACGAAGCTGAGCCAGTTGGGGTTGGGCGTGGCGCCGGGCGCGGTGATGATCTCCACCGTCTGGCCATTGCGCAGCACGGTGGAGAGCGGCGCGAACTGGCGGTCGATCTTGCAGGCCACGCAGGCATTGCCGACGCCGGTATGCACGGCATAGGCAAAGTCGACAGCGGTAGCCCGGCGCGGCAACTCCATGATCTCGCCCATCGGCGTGAACACGTAGACCTCATCCGGAAACAGGTCGGTCTTGACGCTCTCGAGGAACTCCTGCGGATTGCCAGCCTGGCGTTGGATGTCGAGGAGCTCGCGCAGCCACTCGCGCGCGCGCGCCTGAGTGGTGCTGCCCTGGTCGCCGGAGGCCTTGTAGAGCCAGTGGGCGGCGATGCCGCTCTCGGCGAACTGGTGCATCTCGCGGGTGCGGATCTGCACCTCCAGCGGAATGCCATGCGGGCCGAACAGCACGGTATGCAGGGACTGGTAGCCGTTCGCCTTGGGGATGGCGATGTAGTCCTTGAAGCGCCCCGGCAGCGGCTTGTAGAGGTTGTGCGCCACACCCAGCAGGCGGTAGGCGGTATCGACCGTATCCACCACGATGCGCACCGCGAAGACGTCGAACACCTCCTCGAACGGCAGGCACTTCTGCGCCATCTTGCGGTAGATGCTGTACAGGCGCTTCTCGCGCGCCTCCACCTCGGCCTGAATACCCTCCTCCTGCAACCTCGCGTTGAAGGCGTCCTCGATCTTCTGCGTCACCTCGCGGCGATTGCCGCGCGCCTTGCGCACCGCCGCCTCAAGCACGCGATGTCGCAGCGGATACATGGCCTGGAAGCCGAGCGCTTCCAGCTCATGACGCAGACTGTTCAGCCCCAGACGGTTGGCGATGGGGGTGTAGATCTCCAGCGTCTCGCGGGCGATGCGGCGGCGCTTGTCCGGGCGCATGACCCCCAGGGTGCGCATGTTGTGCAGACGATCGGCCAGCTTGATGAGGATGACGCGCACGTCCTCCACCATCGCCATCATCATCTTGCGGAAGTTGGCCGCCTGCTGCTCGGCCTTGGACTTGAAGCGGATCTGGTCGAGCTTGCTGACCCCATCGACCAGGTGCGCCACCTCGTCGCCGTATTCGGCGGCGATCTGGTCGCGCGCGGTCGGGGTGTCCTCGATCACGTCATGCAGCAGGGCCGCGATGATGGTCTTCTCGTCCAGCCGCAGGCCGGCGAGGATCTCGGCCACCGCCACCGGATGGGTGATGTAGGGCTCGCCGGAGACCCTCATCTGCCCCTCGTGGGCCTCGGCGGAGAAGGCGTAGGCCTGGGCGACCCGCTCGATGCAGGCCGGTTCCATGTATTCGCCCAGCGTTTTCGCAAGTGGCGCAAAAACGGCATCCCCCGCCGACGACATGCCTAGGACAGCCGTGGCGGGGGATGCGGGGGGCGAGGTGGCCGGGGCCACGGGGGCTTAGTCTTCGCTGGCCGCTGCGCGCGGCTTGGCGACGCCTTCGTCCTCGGGGCGGAACTCGTTCAGTTCGTCACGGATCTCGAAGTCGGAAATGCGCGAGCGAACGGGCTGATGCACATGAATCTCATCCAGCACCGCCTGGGTGACCTTGCCCTCGGCGATTTCGCGCAGGGCGATCACGGTCGGCTTGTCGCGCTCCGGATCGACCAGCGGCTGGGCGCCCGCCTCGATCTGGCGGGCGCGCTTGGCCGCCATCACCACCAGTTGAAAGCGGTTGTCGACGTCTTTCAGGCAATCTTCGACAGTCACGCGTGCCATGGGTGTTCTCCGGTCATCAAATATGTATGCGAACCGCGCATTGTATAAAACCCGGCCCCGTTTAGGCCAGAAGTTCCTTGATCAACGGCGCATGCCGCGCCCTGGCGCGCTCAAGCCGCAGGCGCTCGGCGCGGAAGATGCAGGCGAGCTCGCGCAGGGCCTCCTCGAAGATGTCGTTGATCACGACATAGTCGAACGCGTCGTAGTGCTCCATCTCGGTCACCGCATCGCGCATGCGGCGGGCGATGACCTCCTCGCCATCCTGCCCCCGACCGCGCAGGCGGGCCTCCAGCACCTCCCGTGCCGGCGGCAGGATGAAGATGCCGCGCGCGTCGGGGAGCAAGGCGCGCACTTGTTGCGCCCCCTGCCAGTCGATCTCGAGGATCACGTCCTGACCGGCAGCAAGATTCAGCTCAACCGCCACCTTCGAGGTGCCGTAGTGGTTGCCGAACACCCGGGCATGCTCAAGGAATTCGCCATGCGCCGCCATCTTCTCGAAGCCCGCATGATCGACGAAATGATAGTGCACGCCATTCTCCTCGCCCGGGCGCATGGCTCGGGTGGTGTGGGAGACGGAGACGGCGATGCCCGGCAGATGCTCGCGCAACGCCTTCACAAGGCTGGTCTTGCCCGCACCGGACGGGGCGGAGATGACGTAAAGCTGACCTCGCATGAGTCCTCTCGATCAATAGCTGATGCGGGTGGCGCCGTCACGGCCATGGAGCACGCGCACGCGGTCGCCCGGGTGGAAGACCACGTCGGCGGCCTGCACCACCGCGATGCTGCGGCCGCTGTCCAGCCGCACGGTGATTTCCAGGCCATTCTGACGCGTGATGCCCTCTTCGGCCGCCGCGCCAGCCATGCCCCCGATGACGGCCCCCGCCAGCGCGCCGACCGTGCGGGTCGTGGTGCCCGAACTGATGCCGCTGCCGGCCACGCCGCCTGCAATGGCGCCCGCGCCGGCGCCGATATTGGACTTGGTGCCCTCGATGGCCACCACCCGCACGGCCTCGACGCGACCGTACTCAACGTCCTGCGCCACGCGCGCCTGGTCACGCGAATAGGCGCTGCCGGACAGGCTGGAGGCGCAGCCGGACAGGCCGGCCAGGGCCACCACGAGGCTTGCGCCAAGAAGGAATCGTTTCAT
>SDAY01000084.1 GCA_006212015.1 Halothiobacillaceae bacterium | reverse complement strand
CGAGGGTCAGCAAGCCCACCATGCTTTTGACGATGTCCGAGGTGCGCATGCCCTGTGATACCGGAATCTTCGAGTCCATCACCGCGTCCACCTGCGCCGCCTGGCAGCACTGTCCGATCAGCGCAAGTCCGGAATACGACGTCAGGTTCAGCTTGGCGCTCTGGCGAACTTCAAATCGGAGCATGATGCGGTTGGGTGAAGGCTAAGGATGGTGTATTTTCTCATGAAATCATCGTGTTGCGATGGATTTCGAGTGGGTGGAACACGGATTCAGGTATCTGTGACAGCGATTTGGCTCCAACCGTGATCGAACGTAAAGGTTCGTGCTAGACCAGCTGGATTCTGGATTTTGAGCACCCGAGCTTTTGCCGGATCGGTTGCGTACTCAACCACGTACAACCAGTACGCGTCGCTCTTTTCGCGTGCGTAGTCAAATTGCGTGTGTGACAGGCCTACCGGGCGATCTTCCAATGTGCCCGTCATCGACTTCACTTCGACCCATCGAATTTGCTTGCCGCCGCTGTCGGCTTCAAAGAGATCAAACCCTGGATTGCCTTCAGGAGTGCGGCACAGTGCTGGCTCAAGACCAACGATCAGGTCGATTGCGCTCCCCTCGATCTGCATCCGTTCCGCCTGATCGAGGCCATCGGGATCGGGGCCGTCATCATCGGGATGCGTGCCGACGTAGGAAATAAACGGCCTTCCACCAGCCGAACCGGGCGTTCGTTTTCCGTGCCCGCCGCCGCTGGTTCCGCCGCCTTTGCCAGCACCATTTGCGCCGTCACCCGAGCCACCGCGCGCACCGCCATTACCCTGCCCACCGCCACGCGAAGTCCCGGTGCCAGTGCGCCCTTGGCCACCACCTCCCGCGCCTGTGCCTACGCCATCACCGCCATCGGGATCAGGGGTGCCCGGCGGGATATCCGGCATGTCATCGCCGTACAAGTCTTTCGCGTTGTCGTACACGTCGTCGGATGGCTCGTCGGCCTCCGGCTCGGGTGCTGTCGATGGCTCGGCTTCGGGCGGTGGATTGGTGATGCCCAATCGAGATGTCAGGTCAGCAACGTTGGTGATTCCGAGCTTGCGCAGTAGATCGAGCGCCGCTGGATCGATGCCCGCCTCTTTGGCCAGCTGATCGATGATCGGCGGTTTGAAGATAATCTTGGTCAGCAGGAACGGATTGGGTTTCCAGCTCAGGGTATCGAATACGACAAGCCCCGGAGGCACAAGCTCGCCGTCGGCATTCGGCACCCAGCTCACCTGATTGAGCGTCCGGACGAAGGCAGCGTCGAATCGGGCGGTCTTTGTCTCGTGTGAATAGCCCCACTTGTAGGAGCCATAGAAGGCGGCAGTACCGCGCGCCTCCAGATCAGCCAACGCCTCCCACAGTACCTTCACCCTTTCTGCGGCATCCTCAGGCTTCAGTGTGGGCAAGAACTCCAGCAACTGCTTCAACCCACGGAGGGTGAAGTCCTCTGGCGGGCTTTCCCAGCTCGCACGCTCAAGGCCTGCTTCTCTGCGAATCTGCGCTTTCTCGGAATGCCCAAGCCCCGATGACGTTGCTTGGGGTATGAGGTAGCGGCTTGCGCCGCAGGACACCAACAGGTCACGAATGTCTTCACCGCGCAGGCAGTCGTATTCGTTGTCGACGATCAAGATGTCGGGCACGCCTGCGAAAAGCTGCTGCAGGCGGTCGGTGGCGATGTAAATTTCTCCTGGCTTGGCGACGTAGCCTTTGCCATCTCCAGTATCTACGACCATCACAAAAGTGGTATCGCGCAGGGCAGACCGGAGCTTTTCCTTCTGCGCGGTTGAGTCGGTATTGAAAGCCGCTCGGATGCGCTCGATATCGGCAGCGTAGGCATCGTCGCCCACATCCACCTCTTGCTGCTGGTACTTCGGCAGAAGGTTCCAGATGACGTCATCCACCGGGTCGGGTTCAGTGATGCCCAGTGAGATAAGGAACAAGCACACCTCTGGTGTCGCACACACCGCGCGGCGCATCGTCGGGAAACTGGTGGCAATAGCGCTGGGCAGGAATGCCTTGGCTTTTCCGTTCTCGCGCGCGACGACGTGCGTACCGTCATCGAGACGGATGAGCGGAACGATATCCAGGTGGCGACGGAGTGCCTTTTCCTGGCCGCTGAGGAATTCGTACAGCCGCAACACCCAGGCGTCGGATTGCGCCTCAAGGAACGCTTTCGTCAGGCTCGGCACCAGCTTTGTCGGCGTAATCTCGTCGATGTCGAGTTCTCGCATCAGGTACTGGCGAATCTCGGGTGCCTTGTCCTGGGTGATGTCGCCTGATAGCCAAGCGGCAACCTCCGAACCGAACAGCGCCGCAACCTGTTCCGGGCTGAACAGCTCGCGCAACTCTTGCGTTCGCGCCAGCTTTGCTTGCTGGGCGGTGACGTACCCTCCCTGGAAGGTAGGAAGCAGCTCCTCGTCCTGAAATGCCTGCCGGACGGCATCAAACATCGGCGCAAACCGCGAGTCCTTGGGGAATTTTTCGCGGTCAAGCGGCAGGCAGCGCAGCGCCGCGACATCCAGCATTGCGTTGTCCCGCATCCAGCGCATCGCTTCCACCAGCAGGCTCGATGTTTCCTTGACAAGATGCTGGTTCCACGGATCGCCGGGCGGGATGTTGTCGCGGCTGGGCGTGGTTCGATACGGCCCCTGCACGAGGAAACCAAGGTGGCTCTCGACCACGGTCGGGAAAAATACCACCAGCGGTGACTTGGCCAGTGCTTGTACAGTCCAGCGATCAGGGGCGTCCTTTGCCGCGATCAGAGAGAAGGCGATTTCCACACGTCCAACCTTGTGCCCCTCGGTGGAGAGCACGTCGCGGTGAAACACCAGCCAGTTCTGATCGACTTCCGGCAGATCATCCTCCTTGCCGATCACTGTGATGCAATGGACATTGGACCCGAGTGATTCGGGGGTGTTGCGCAGATAGAACCCAGACGCGCCGCCCTCGACGCTCCAGTTGATTTCGTCAATGTGACGCAGGAACAGCAGCGCGCCCGGACCCAAGTGGCGGAAGCCTGTCGTGATATCCAACGCTGCGCTCGCGTCCTCCGGTTTCAGGGGAAGGACGATCTGAGTCTCGTCAGCCGCACGTGCCGAACGCGCCAACCGCTTCGGGAAGACGTAGTTCTCGATGGCGAAGTCCTCGTCGCCCGAGTGAATCTCCGGAAGATCGGTGACGGTGTAGACAGACTTGAAGCCGAGGCCGAAGCGACCGATGGACGACTCGTTCTTGGTGCTCTCGGCGATGTCGCAGACGCTTCGGACGTCGGCCTCGTCGAACGGCTTGCCGAAATGCGAGAGCGTCAGGCGTTCCGGGTTCAGGGTGAACGCAACCTTGCGTGATCCGTTCCACTCGCCACGCCGACCGAGAGCATCCTCGGCGTTCTGCAGCAGCTCGAAGATGAAGTGCGTGCGGTCGTCGTACAGGCCAGCGGCCAGCTTGCCGGACTTCTGAGCGCCTTTGGTGCCGTAGCTCTCCCGGTTCTTCTGGCAAATTGCCTCGTAGTTCGATGCCACCCGTTACTCCCTCATCGGTCAGGCATCTTTTCCGATGCCAAGCTTGCTCAAGTCTGCCCAATTGAGAAATTTATACCAAAATATGTTATTACGCCATCCGTGGCAGATACGACATGGGCAAGCAAATGAGCGACCAGCCGGACGAAATCCTCACGATTGACGAGGTAGCCGCCTACTTGAAGGCAGGCAAGCGCACGGTCTATCGCCTCGCAGCGAGCGGCAAGCTCCCGGCGTTCAAGCTCGGCGGCATGTGGCGTTTCCGCCGTGGCGAGCTGGATCAATGGATCGCCAGCCGCATCGGCAAGGCGATGGTGGATGACGACGAGGGGGGGGCGGAATGACCGTCAGCACCACCGCCCTCCAGTCCAAGGCAAATCCACAGCAGCTCGAAGCCATTCTGGCCACCGATGGCCCGGTGCTCATCATCGCTGGGCCAGGATCGGGCAAGACCTTCACGTTGGTCGAGCGCATCGTCTATCTCATTACCCACAAGGGCGTCGCACCCGAGTCGCTGCTGGTCGTCACCTTCACCGACAAGGCCGCGCGCGAGCTCACTACCCGCATATCCAACCGGCTGGCCGAGCTGGGCATCCAGTTCAACCTGAACGAGATGTACCTCGGCACCTTCCACTCCATCTGCCTACGTCTGCTGGAGGATTACCGCGAGTTCACCCGGCTCAAGCGCAGCTTCACGCTGCTCGACCAGTTCGACCAGCAGTACTTCATCTACCAGCACATAAAGGACTTCCGCGCGCTACCAGACGCCGACTTGGTCATGGGCGATGACCAGACGGGCCGCTGGGCGCAGTCGGAGAACCTGCTCAAGTGGCTCAACAAGGTCGGCGAGGAGGCGCTCGACGCAGCCACGCTGGCGGCGGCCCCCGAGCCAGAAGTCCGCGCGTTGGCCACCTGCTTCGCCAAGTACCAAGAGCTGCTGCATGAGCACAACTCGCTGGACTTCTCCGGCATCCAGTACGAGGCCCTGCAGCTTCTGGAAAAGCGCCCCGAGGTGCTGGCGCAACTGCGCGAGAAGCTCACCCACCTGATGGTGGACGAGTACCAGGACACCAACACCATTCAGGAGCGCATCCTCCTTCTGCTGGCGGGCGAGCGCCGCAATCTGTGCGTGGTAGGTGACGACGACCAGGGCCTGTACCGCTTTCGCGGAGCCACCATCCGCAACATTCTGGAGTTCCCTGCGCTGTTCGACGACGGCCAGTGCAAGCAGGCCAAGCTGACCGTCAACTACCGCTCGCACCCGGACATCATCCGCTTCTACAACGAGTGGATGAAGGAACAGCAGTGGGACGACGGCAAGCGCGTCTTCCGCTTCGCCAAGCAGATCGTCCCGCGCGAGGACGACTTCCCCGACATGCCCACGGCGGTGCGGTTGGCCGCCAGCGATGACAAGGGGGATACCACCAACTGGCACGCCGAGGTGCTGGCCTTCCTCAACGGCCTGAAAGCATCCGGCAAGCTGTCGGACTGGAATCAGGTCGCCTTCCTGTTCCGCTCGGTCAAGAACGACAAGGTGGTCGCGCTGGCGCGATTTCTCGAAGCCCAGGGTGTGCCCGTGTTCTCGCCACGCTCGAACATGTTTTTCGAGCGCGAGGAAATCCGCCTGATGATCGGCGCGCTGATCTTCCTGTTCCCGCAGTTCCCCAAGGTGCGCGCCTGGGCCGAAGGCGTCTCGTTGCCGATCTGGGACTACTACGACCAGCTTTGCTTCGCCGCCTTCACCACGGAACTGCGCAAACCCGAGAACAAGCCCCTGCTCGATTGGGCGCGCCTGCTGGCCAAGCGCCACGCCGTGCTGACCCAAAACACCGACTACTCGTTCTCTGGCCTGTTCTACCAACTGCTGCAGTTCCCGCTGTTCGCGCGCTTCCTCGTCGAGGATGCCGTGCAAGGCGTGGACAAGGGCCGCGCGGCGCGCAACCTCGGCACCTTCTCCAAGCTGCTCACCAAATTCGAGTACCTGCATTTCGTCAGCGTGCTCAACCCGGAGTGGCTGGAGAAGAACATCCGCGACCTGTTCAACCAGTTCCTGCGCTTTCTGGTGGAAGGTGGCATCGGCGAATACGAGGACGAGGCCGAGTACGCGCCCAAGGGCTGCGTCTCGTTCCTGACAATCCACCAGTCCAAGGGGCTGGAGTTTCCGGTGGTGGTGTGCGGCTCGCTGGAGGCGGTACCGCGCAAGCAGTACAGCGCACTGGACGTGCTGTTGGAGGATGGTGGCTACCTCTCCAAGGAACGCTTTGAGCCGCTCGACCACATCAAGAACTTCGACTTCTGGCGACTGTTCTACACCGCCTTCTCCCGCGCCCAGAACCTGCTGGTGCTGGCAGCGCAGGAAAAACAGGGGCGCGGCAAGTCGCCGTCCAAATACTTCGAGCGGCTGTTTTACGAACTGCCCAGTTGGCGTGACGTTGATCTGGTAATCCCCCCGAAAAATAGCAGTACCCAGAAGTGGAATTTTCTCGTAACGTCAACGAAGGAGATTCCGCATGAAAACATCCCGCTACAGCGACAGTCAGATCATCACTATCCTCAAACAGGCCGAGGCAGGCACACCGGTTCCCGATCTGTGTCGAGAGCACGGCATGAGCAGCGCCACCTTTTACAAATGGCGTGCCAAGTACGGTGGCATGGATGCCTCCTTGATGACTCGCCTCAAGGAGCTGGAGGATGAAAACCGGCGCTTGAAGAAGATGTACGCCGAGGAGCGGCTCAAGGCCGAGGTGATTCAGGAGGCGCTGCAAAAAAAGTGGTAGAGCCATCGTCGCGTCGGGCGATGGCTCAAACCGCCGTAGTTGAAAAGGGACTGAGCATCCGCCTGGCCTGCCTGGCATTTGGCATCAGCGAAACCTGCTACCGCTATCAGCCCAAGCTCTCGGATGAAAATGCCAGGATTGCCGACTGGCTCATCCGTCTGACACACAATCAGCGCAACTGGGGCTTTGGGCTGTGCTTTTTGCACCTGCGCAATGTCAAAGGCTTTGGATGGAATCACAAGCGGGTCTACCGCATCTACCGGGAGCTCGAATTGAATCTACGCATCAAACCGAAGAAGCGTCTGGTGCGTGACAAGCCCGAGCCCTTGGCCGTGCCTGAATCCATCAACCAAGTCTGGTCCATGGACTTCATGCACGATGCTCTGGAGGATGGACGCAGCTATCGCCTGTTCAACGTGCTGGATGACTTCAACCGCGAAGGACTGGGCATTGAGGCCGATTTCTCTCTGCCTGCGGAGCGTGTCATCCGTAGCCTGGAGCAACTCATGGAATGGCGGGGCACGCCGCACACCCTGCGCTGCGACAACGGCCCGGAGTACATCAGCGGCGCACTCAGGACATGGGCGGAACGACAGGGCATCACGATTGAATACATCCAGCCGGGCAAGCCCCAGCAGAATGCCTATATCGAACGCTACAACCGCACGGTGCGTTACGACTGGCTGAATCAGCACCTGTTCACCTCCATTGCCGAGGTGCAGGAACACGCCACCCAATGGTTGTGGATTTATAACAACGAACGTCCCAATATGGCTTTGGGCGGCATCACGCCCAAACAAAAACTGGCCCTTGTGGCCTGATCTCCACTTTTGGTGTCAGCTAAAAAAGGGGGGATTACCCTACCTATGATGTATTCCAGTTTCTTATCGCTTTGAGCTCGCGGTGTGCCCATCTGTTCGAGCACGGTGAACAGACCCGGTCGTGTTTCATTGAGCCATGCCATGGCATCCGCCGCCATGCCACGTCGATGATTGCTGGAATGGCAGTTCAGCTCCCCTACGGTCAACCAAGTCATGGAATCAAACGGTGTCTGGTTGATCGTTGCGTGGTGCCACCATGCTATCCCACCAACAATCGCGATGAATCCGAGAATGTTGTGTAGCAGCAAGAGGCTCGCCCAGCGGCGACATGGCCTTGTTTCCGGTTCTGGCACCCCATCGGTCGTGCGCCGCTGACTGGATCTGAGCCATGCGCAAACCCATTGCCTGATCGCCAGAAAGAAGACCACCAGGACTGGCAGGAGGACGGTAAACCAGGCAACAGATTCAGCCCCTTCCGGGAAGACAGGAGCCATGAACTGGTTCACCCCCCATCCCAGGAGTAAAAGAACCAGAAAGCTGAGAACCCATACCATGGGAGAAATCAGCAGGTGTCTGAACAGCACTCGCATGATCTGCATGGCCTTCCCCATGGCAAGCCAAAACGTTGTGGATGGGGAGTCATCACCCGCAGCATTGTTTCCTTGGATACCCTTACGCTTTTTCATGACGGCCTTCCCTTTTTACCAGAGGACATGGCTTCACCTACGGCCCGGCGGGTTTCGCTCCATAGTTGTTGGAGCGAGTCCGAATACATCCAAACCATGCCCATCAGCAGATAGATAAAGGTCGAGGCAAAAGCATTGGCCGGACGCATGAAGAGCGCATCAGGGTTCACGATGGACCAGTAGAGCCAGTAGCAGCCATCGATGCTGA
>SDAY01000014.1 GCA_006212015.1 Halothiobacillaceae bacterium | reverse complement strand
CCCTGCTCGCCGTCGAAGATGAAGTCGGTGGACACCTGAACCATGCGCGCGCCGACGGCCAGGGCGGCCTGCGCGAGATGGCGCGCGCCGTGCTCGTTGACGGCATGGGCGCGCTCGGGCTCGCTTTCAGCCTTGTCCACGGCGGTGTAGGCGGCGGCGTTGATGATCCAGTCCGGGCGGATGTCCCGCACCCGCGCCATCACGGCTTGTGCGTTCGTGATGTCCAGGTCGGCGCTGCTCAGGGCATGCAGTTCAACACCCGCCGGGGCGGTGCGCTGCAGCTCCCAGCCCAGTTGCCCGCCCGCGCCGGTGACGATGACGCGGAAGCTCATGCGTAGACCTCGGCATCCTTCAACCATGTGCCGGCGGCATCCTTGGCGGAGAGCACGGGCTCGCCCAGGCCGTCCAGCGGCCAGTCGATGCCGATGTCGGGGTCATTCCAGCGGATGCAGCGGTCATGCTCAGGCATGTAGTCGTCGGTGCACTTGTAGAGGAAGTCCGCCGTCTCCGAGAGCACGAGGAAGCCGTGGGCGAAACCGGGCGGAATCCAGAGCATGCGGTGATTCTCGGCGGAGAGGCGCGCGCCGACCCACTGGCCGAAGGTGGCGGAGCCCTTGCGGATATCCACGGCGACGTCGAAGACCTCGCCCTGGGTGACGCGCACGAGCTTCCCTTGCGGGCGGATCAGCTGGTAATGCAGGCCGCGCAGGATCCCGCGCGAGGAGCGGCTGTGGTTGTCCTGCACGAAGTCCAGGTCCAGGCCGTTCTCGGCAAAGGTCTTGCGATTCCAGCTTTCAAGAAAGAAGCCGCGATGGTCGCCGAAGACCCTGGGCTCGATGATGAGCACCTCGGGGATGGCCGATGGGATGACGTTCATGAAAGAACCCGCTCGCGCAGGATCTTGAGCAGGTATTGGCCATAGCCGTTCTTTTTCAGCGGCTGGGCCAGTCGCTCGACGTCTTCGCTGGTGATGAAGCCCATGCGCCAGGCGATCTCCTCCGGGCAGGCGATCTTGAGACCCTGGCGCTCCTCCACCACGCGGATGAAGTTGGCGGCGTCCAGCAGGGAGTCGTGGGTGCCGGTGTCCAGCCAGGCGGTGCCGCGGCCGAGGATCTGCACGCTCAGGTCGCCGCGCGCGAGGTAGGCGTTGTTGATGTCGGTGATCTCGAGCTCGCCGCGCGGGGACGGCTGGATGGCCTTGGCGATCTCGATGACGTCGTTGTCGTAGAAATACAGGCCGGTGACGGCGTAGTGCGACTTCGGCTGGGCGGGCTTTTCCTCGATGCTCAAGGCGCGGCCGGCATCGTCGAACTCCACCACGCCGTAGCGCTCCGGGTCCTGGACGTAGTAGCCGAACACGTCGGCGCCCTGCCGGCGTTGACTTGTGGCCCGGAGCTGCTCGAACATGCCGTGACCATAGAAGATGTTGTCGCCCAGGACGAGGGTGACGGTGTCCGAGCCGATGAACCCTGCGCCGATCAGGAAGGCCTGCGCCAGTCCGTCCGGGCTGGGCTGCACGGCATAGGCGATGTTGATGCCCCACTGCGAGCCGTCGCCGAGCAGGTGCCTGAAGGCGGCCTGGTCATGCGGGGTGGTGATGATGAGGATGTCACGGATACCTGCCAGCATCAGGGTGCTGAGCGGGTAGTAGATCATCGGCTTGTCATACACCGGCATGAGCTGCTTGCTGACGGAGTGGGTCAACGGGTGCAGGCGGGTACCGGTACCGCCGGCGAGGATGATGCCTTTGCGCATGGTGACTGCTCCTTGATGTCTCAATGTGGCTTCGCAATGCCGGACAGGGCGCGAGTGTACACTTGTCCGGACTATCCGGGGTATCGTTTGGGCGGCTCGAAGAACCACCCCCTCCATGGCGAGCGATGACGGTCTTTTCGAGGCGCCCATGATAAAAATCGAGCCCGCTAACTTAGATGAGATCCATGACATGCCCATGAATCCCATTCAATCTTGCGCGACAGGATGAGCGACTCATGGCCCACCCCCGTCCACGCCCCTTGCTCACCTTCGCCGCGGCCCTGACTGTGGGCGTAAGCGCTGTTGTTCAGGCGGGCATGACGGACCTTCCCGGCGAGCTCCTGGCCTGGGCCGAGGGCCGCTTTGGACCGGAAGCCCCCAAGAGGCTGCTGGTCTGGCAGCGCCTGGTCGCCGAGACCCGACCGATGGTGGCCTCCAGGCCCCAGGACCCCGCCCTGCCACTTGCCCGAACGAACGACTTCTTCAACCAGGTGCCCTATGCCCTCGACATGAATCACTGGGGCATGGAGGACTACTGGGCCACCCCGCCAGAGCTTCTAGGCAGCTTTGGCGGGGATTGCGAGGATTATTCGATCGCGAAGTACCTGACCCTCAAGGATCTTGGCGTACCCATCTCCATGCTCCGAATCATGTACGTCCGCGCCCTCAACCTGAACGAGTCGCACATGGTCCTGCTTTACTACCCAAGACCTGACGCTGAACCGCTGGTACTGGACAATCTCGTGGGAGAGATTCAGTTGGCATCGGAACGGACGGACCTGGAACCGGTGTACAGCTTCAACGACGATGACCTGTGGCTGCCCAGTGGCTTCACCCGCAAGGGCGGTTCTGCCCAGGTCCGCCAATGGAAGGACATGCTTCAGCGCCTTGATCGGCAGACAGGCGCCCATCATTGATCCGATGCCCCTGTCATGGGGCCGCATCCATGGGGGCCGGCGGAAAGAGCGACTCCATGTGATGGCGCTTGATCCGGTGCTCGAGCTCGCGCCGCACACGCGGGTGTGCGTTGCGGACCATCTGAAGAACGCGCTCGCGACGGACAGGATCCATCTCCGACCAACGGCTGAAAGCGACCTCGACGATTTCATGCTGCACAGTGGGCACCCGATAGCCATAGGCGATGGCCTTGTCAAAGGCCGTCCAAAGCACCCGCCCATCCCCCAGGCGATGCGCGGTCATGGCCACGGAGGCCCACAGCACCCCGGACATGGGGCGAAAACGCAAGGCCTGCTGATAGCTGTGAAGCGCCTGCCGCATGTATGCACGCGAAACATCGGGCATCAGGACCATCATCCGCATCGCCTGATCGGCATAAAGCCAGCCCATCAGTTCGTGCAGGCGTGAATCATCCGGGGTGTGCTCAAGGGCACGCGCAAGATTCGAGCGAACCCCGCCCCACTCGACGATCGTTGGGGCGGCGGCGCCCGGCTTGCTCCACTGATCGATCTGCCAGCGCGCCTTCATGCTGACCAGGTCAGCGACAGCGGCCGGGTAAATGACCATGAAGGAAGCCGCGCAGAGCATCGACAACAGGCCCAGCACACCCACATGCCACAACCGCGAGATCAGGGCGACAGCATTCCCTCGCATCATGGCTGGCGGCCTCGCCTACGGGATCCCGACGATGCGGGCCGGCATGTCATGAAACAAAAACCGCGCCGCATCATCTCCATAATGACTGGCCACGAAATCCCTCGCCCTGCCAAGTCCCGGCGGCCGATGCGTCATGTTGTGGGCATCGCTTGCCACGACATGGGCAAGATCGTCGTCCAGAAGCCTCAGCGCCGTTCGCTGGGCGGGGGCCCCAAAATCCCCGACAATGGATCCGCCCGTAAGCTGCAACCAGCACCCCGCATCCACGAACGGTCGGATACGGGTGTAGTCCGACATGATCGTCTTGTTCCTTTCGGGATGCGCGATCAGCGGCCTGATATTCATGCCAAGCAGTTTGTTGATGTACTGCTCGCTGCCCACGGGAATATGCTGATGGGGAAACTCGAGCAGAAGAATGTCAGCCCCGTTGACCCTCCCAAGAAACGGGACCTGCCCCATTTCGATCATCTGGAGGGTCTCGTAACAGAGGCGAACCTCCCCCCCGGAAAACACCTTCAGCGGAATGCCGTGAAGCTCGAGCGCGGCCTGGTATGCCCTGGCATGCCGCTCGATCATGACCCGGGTATTGTCGTATCGACCCGGATGAACATGGGGCGTGACGGCAATCGCCTCGACCCCATCCGCGACAGACGCGCGCGCCATCGCCAGGGATACGAGCAGGTCTTCCGCCCCGTCATCCACGCCGGGAAGGACGTGCGTATGCAGATCGATCATCATGTTCGGGAATGAATCCCTAGGCCTTGGCCCCTACAGGTTCCGCCTTCCGCGCATAGGCATGGCCGTAGCCTTCTCTGTATTTTCCAAAACCTGAAAACTCCCCGTGATACTTGTACGCCTTCTTCTGATCAAAATGAGTCAGGACCACGCCGACCAGATCGCCATTCGCGCGCAGGATCCGATCGATCCCCTTGCGCGCGACCTTGTAGGGGGTATCCATCGCCTTGACCGCATAGATGACGCCCGTCGCGTGCGCGGCGATGACCAGCGCATCGCTGACCAGATCGACCGGCGGGGAATCGATCACGATGATCTCAAACTGCGTGGCAAGATGCTCGAGAATGCCCTTGAAACGATTCGAGAGCAAAAGCTCCAAGGGATTGGGCGGCAACGCGCCCACAGGCATGATGAAGAGCGAGGACCCATCGATGGAGTGCACGCACTCCTCGAGCTTTGCGGTTCCGGCGACAAGATTGGCAAGCCCCTTGGCGCCCGGAGGCAGCATGAGATTCTTGCCAATCGAGGGGCGCCGCATGTCGGCATCGATCAAGAGCGTTCGCTTGGTCTTGGCGTGCGACAGGGCCAGGTTGACGGACAGGGTGCTCTTGCCCTCGCCAGGAAAGCTCGACGTCACCAGCAAGACGCGATTGGGCAGATCGATCGCCGACAACAACACCCCCGAGGTCGTGGTGCGTATGGCTTCTGAGAAAGAGGATTCCGGCTTGTCGAGCATGATTCGGAGCGCCTTGATCGGCGCGGCCTCGCGCTTCTCGAGCAGCGGCAGCGCGGCAAGGAAGGGCGCATGCAGCCGGGATTCGACCTCATCCGTGCTCTTGATGGATTGATCAAGCATGTCCAGCAGCACGGCGATCAGCATCCCGAGCATCATCCCCAGCACGAATGCCACGGCGATGATTTGCGATTTGTTTGGCTTGATGGGCGAGCCGGACACAAAGGCCGATTCGGCGATCCTCGCATTGGCGGTTTGAAGATCGCTTGAAATGCTGGTCTCCTTCAGGCGATTCATGAACGTCTCGTAGAACTGCCGGTTGGAATCCACCTCGCGCTCCAGCACGCCAAGCTGGAACTCGTTCCGATTGATGTTCTGAACCGAGCTTTTGGCCGCCGCGAGCGTGGCGCTGAGCGCGCCCTCGATGCTGCGCGCGGCATCAAATTCACGCGTCAGACTGGCGACAGCGATATCGACCTGACGCTTGAGGATGCTTCTGGCCGAGTCGACCTTGGCTTTCGCGGAGATATAATCCGGATGCTCGAAACCATAACGCTGGGACACCTCGGAGAACCTGCGATCCGCATCCGCAAGGTCCGATTTGGCCTTGGCCACCGCAGCGTCGCGCAGCACGGAAGGAATGGTGCTGAGTTCCTCAAGCGTCTTGGCGTCCTTGATCTGGCGGTAAACGGTCTCCGCCTCGGCGCGCCGCATGCGGGCATCCAGCAGGCGCGCGGTCGTATCGCCAAACTGGATTTCGGCTCCGCTCTGGGCCTTGGTATCGACGATGCCTTTCGACTCGCGGTACGCCTGTAGGGCCCGTTCGGACTGCACGAGCTTCTCCTTGAGCGCGCCGACCTGATCCTGCAGCCACTGACTCGCCTTGCGGTTCATCTCCAGGCGTGCCGCGAGGTCACTGTCGATGTAGGTATTGGCGAAGGCATTCGCGACCTTGGCGGCAAGCTCCGGGCTCGCCGAGTCAAAGCTGATTTGAACCAGCTGACTGGAGCGTACCGGCGCGATCAGCATCCGCGACCTGAATTTCCCATAGACTTCCTGGGCAAGGGCATCCTGGGACCACTCCCTGGCCTCCTCCTTGACGCCGACGCCCAGGGTTTCCAACAGCGCATCCCAGGGTTTCCTTTCCTTGATCCTTGGGTCGAATTCGGGAACATCCCAAAGCCTGAGCGAGCCAATCGCCTTGAGGGCGAGATCGCGCGATTTCAGGATCTCCAGTTGGGTCACGAAATAGTCGTGCTGCTGCAGGGCTCCGCCGTAAATATCCTCGATGGAGACGATCTTCGGCTTGTTGGGGTCGATCAGAAGTGTCGCCGTGGCTCGATAGATCGGCGTCATGGAATACACGATGACGCCAACCAGCAGCGCGATCACCATGCCAAGCAGGAGTATCGAGCCCTTGCGCTTTGAAATGCTGCGCACGATGCGCATGACATCGAGTTGACTGGCATCACCCCCCGAATCGCCATGCACATAGATATGCTTGTGCGCGGGAGAAGGGAAGAACGTGTCGTGTCGTTGAGCTTGCATAAATAATGATCACGCCAAGAATTCGATGATCACCGGAAAAATGACTTTCCGCGCGAACATTCATGGAAGGGACGGGGTGTTTGAAGGTGTAAGGATGCCCGCCACCCGGTTCGAGCCTGGCAGGCCGCCAACTAACAGCCTGTCGGAATCGAGGCGCACGGGCGGCTAGAAAAAGCTTTCTTCCACGGTGATGATGTCGCCGGGCCCTATGGGGGCATCCAGATCGACTTTGACAGACCTGTTGGTCGGATCGCCCTCGCGGATCACGAAAATCTTGCTGAGCGAGGCGCGCTCATTGAAACCTCCGGCCAGCGAGACCGCCTTGCGCACGGTCAGGCCCGGCTGATAGGGATAGCTCCCGGGCTTGCCGATCATGCCACTGACAAAGAAGGGACGATATTCGTCGACCTGGACCGAGACGCGCGGATTCACGAGAATCCTGCCCTTGAGGCCTTCGACAATCTGACGTTCGAGTTCGCCGATCGTCTTGCCGAGGATCCGCAACTCACCCAGGGCCGGGTAGAAGATCGTCCCGGCATCGGTCAATCGAAGCTTTTCCTTGGAAAGGCTCGGCTCGTCGAACACGATGATGGAAATGACATCACCCACCCCCAGCCGATAGCTGGAGTACATGGAATGCTCGCTGTCGGGCGCCGTCGTCACGGGCGATTTCAAGGCCGGCGCGTCGCCGACCCCCGCCCCGATCGCCGCCTGCCCCAGGCCGGCACACAGCAACAACGCGAGGCAAAGACGACTTTTTACCGCAATTGACACCGCCATCATCCTCGATCAAAGCGTCCCGGACAGCGAAAGCAGGGCCGTATTGCGCGTGTAGTCGTATCCAGAGAGGTCGGAGTCGCGTTCCACGTGCGAGTACTCAAGCCCCGTGCGGAGGTTCGGCCTCAGTGCGTAGAAGACCCCGGCCCCGACAGAACTGCGGGTGTCATTGCGGGCGATGCCATCGTAATCATCCTTGCCGTAGCCTAGGCTGAGGCGACTGCTGAAGCGGCTCACCCAAACGTGATTCCAGGCGAGGGTGGAGTCGGTGGTATGGATGAAATTGCCCAGCCCGGTCGAGTCGTTCACCGTGCGCACCGTCTTCAAATCAAACACGGAATAGGTCAGGGGCGACCACTTGATGCCGCCCTCCCAGGTGGAACCACTGGCACTGGGCTTGCTTGCCTGGTCGTAATCCCTGTTCATGTAGCCGAGTTTGAATGAGCCGCTGGTCTTGGCCGTGGCATCCCACACCACGCCGACGAGATAGCGCTGATCGCTGTTGTCATTCGTCGAGGTACCGAGGCTGTAATCGCTGACGGCATGGCGCGCCTCAAGGACCGCCGAGGTCTTCGGCATCACGCGGTAGATGAAGCGGCCCGACAGGCCCATGAGATCGCCATCCCCAGCCTCGGTATAGATCAGGTTGTTGTCGTAGCGCTTGCGGGTCGCGTTGCCCTCCAGCTCGATGCGTCCCTGCGCCCCGGCGGAGCCGTAACCGTACATGGCGCGTGCGTTCCACGCGCCCCAGCGATCGGGCTCGGCGGATTGAGGGCGGTCGGTACTGCCGCGCGGGTCCACGCCCTGGGCATACCCCAACGTCCAGCCAAGCGTGGACTTCGTCGTGAAGCGATTGTCCCCGGCGAGGGCGAGTTGATGATTGTTGAAATCATCATTCGACGTGTCTGTGTAGCGGGTGAAATTTCCCGTGTAGCCTAGGGTGTATCGGTCCCCGCCTTTCTTGGCCTCGGCCATGAGGGCCGGTTGAATGGCATAGTAACTTGATTCGAGCGTGTTGCTCGGAGCGCTCAGCAGGTTATCGTTGTAACCATAACCAGCGTTCACGCCTGCGTACAACATCAAGCCGCTTTCGAGGCGGCGGGGCGCGCCGAAACCGGGCGCGGTGAATGCCCCGTCCTCGCCGACCTGCCCGACACCCGAAAGGTCGTAGATGCTGACCGCGCGGGATTCTTTGCCCACGGATGTGGTGGGGGTGTCGAACATGCCCGTTCCAGCGCCAGACGTCGCAACAGGAGCATCCGATGCTGGCGAGTTGCGGGTCTCCTGAACTGCGGGATCGGCGGCCGCTGCGTTGCCGGACGCAAGCAAGGCAAGCACGCAAAGACTGAATGGAAGCTTGGACATGCGATAGAACCCCAATGATGGAGGTGGAATTAAAACCGCATTCTGCCCGAAAGCAACAGGACGCGTGAAGTTGCGTTGTTTCGGCACTACGATCCACACCCTGAAGCAGGCTCAATCACGGCAGCAGGCCAATGGTCCGAAGCCCCATGGCCTCCGGCAGGCCGAACATGATGTTCATGTTCTGCACGGCCTGCCCGGAAGCGCCCTTGACCAGGTTGTCGATGACCGAGAGCACGACCACCGTATCACCCGCCCCGGGACGGTAAACCGCCAGCCGGCAGACATTGTTTCCACGCACGCTGCGGGTCTCCGGCAGGCTGCCCGGCGGCATCACGTCGACGAAGGGCTCGTCGGCGTAGGCCTGCTCGAACAGCGCCTGCAGGTCGCCGGCATCCCCCTTCAAAGTGGCATACAAGGTGGCCTCGATGCCGCGCACCATCGGCACCAGATGCGGCACGAAGGTCAGGCCGACCGGCTCGCCCCCCGCGATTTCCAGCGTCTGACAGATTTCCGGTTGATGACGATGCCCGGCCACGGCGTAGGCGCGGAAGCTCTCGCCCGCCTCGGCCATCAGGGTATGCACCTCGGCCTTGCGGCCCGCGCCGCTGGTGCCGGATTTGGAATCCGCGATCAGGCGCGAGGCGTCCACCACCCCTGCCCTCACCAGCGGCAGCAGGCCCAGGGTGACGGCGGTGACATGGCAACCCGGATTGGCGACCAGGCGCGCGCCGCGAATGGCCTCGCGGTTGAGCTCCGGCAGGCCGTAGACCGCCTCGGCCACGAGGTCCGGGCTGGCGTGGGTCATGCCGTACCACCGGGACCAGACATCCAGGTCCTTGATGCGGAAGTCGGCCGCGAGATCGATCACCCGCACGCCGGCCTCCAGCAGCTCGCGGGCCTGCCCCATGGCGATGCCGTTCGGGGTGGCGAAGAACACCACGTCGCAGGCCTTGAGATCGGCCTCGGCCGGATCGCTGAAGACCAGGTCCACATGCCCGCGCAGGTTCGGGAACATGTCCGCGACCTTCTCGCCCGCGTTGCCGCGCGAGGTGATCGCCACCAGTTCAACGTCCGGATGAAGGGCAAGGATACGCAGCAGCTCGACGCCCGTGTAACCCGTACCGCCAACGATACCCACGCGAATCATAGGTCGACTCCACTTGCAGAGAGGTGTGATGATGGCAATGATAACGGCTCGCCCGCATCCTGTGCGAGAAGGATTCCCCGATGACCCTGGACCGCCGCCCATTTCTTCTGCTTGCCCTTGCCGGATCACTGGCCGCTTCACTGGCCGCCTGCGGACAGCAGAGCACCCCGCCCGATGGGCCGATTGCCCTGCTGGATGGGCCGGCCACAAGTCTTGGCGCCCTGCGCGGCAAGCCGGTCCTGCTGACCTTCTGGGCCACGACCTGCCCCGGCTGCATCGAGGAAATCCCTCACCTGAATGACCTGCACGGCAGGTACGGCCCACGCGGATTGCGGGTGATCGGGGTGGCCATGAGCTACGACCAGGAGCAGCAGGTCCGCGCCCTGCGCGAGCGCAAGGGCATCGCGTACCCGATCGCCCACGACCGCGATGGCCAGCTGAGCGAGGCGATGGGCAAGGTACGCCTGACGCCGACATCCTTCCTCATCGACCCGCAAGGCCAGGTGGTCTATCAGAAAATCGGTGCCTTTGACCTCGGCAAGGTCAGCAGCCTGATCGAGGGCATGCTGCCCAAGGGCTGACAAGCCTGCTCAGAAGCCCAGGGCGCGAGCGGCCTGATAGAACGCCAGGCTGACGACGTAGGCCAGGCCCACCGACCAGACCACGCTGGTCAGGGTCAGCCGCCAGCTCTTGCTCTCCGAGCGGATCGCCGCCAGGGTCGATATGCAGGGCGTGTACAGCAGGGTGAAGAGCATGAAGCTGTAGGCCTGCACCCCGTCCATGTGCTGCTGCACGGCAGCCGTCAGCCCGTCCTCCCCCACCCCGTAAAGCACGGCGAGTCCGCCCAGCACGATCTCCTTGGCCACGAAGCCGAACAGCAGGGCCACGCCCAGCAGGGCATCGAAGCCCAGCGGTGCAAAGATGGGCCCCACGAAGGCGCTGAGCTGGCCTGCATAACTTTCCGGGCTGGCCGCATCCACCCCCCAGGGCAGATGGGTCAGCAGCCAGATCGCCACCACGCCCAGCACGATGAAACGGGTCGCGCGACGCAGGAAATGCGCGATCTCGCCCCAGGCCGTCTTGAGCATGGTGCCGACCACCGGCAGGCGATAGGGCGGCAGCTCGAGAATCACGGGCTCGATCGCGGCATAGCGGCGCTTGAACAGCCACGCCGTGAGCACGGCGGCCAGCAGGCTCAGCACATAAAGGCTGAACAGCACGATCGCCGCCTGGGCAGGGGCGAACAGGGCCGCGATGAGGAAGAGGAAGACCTGCAGTCGGGCGGCGCACAGCGCGAACGGCAGCACCAGCATGGTCAGCGCGCGCAGCGCGGGCGAACGCATCACCCGCGTGCCCATCACCGCCGGCACGTTGCAGCCCATGCCGAACAGGTGCAGCACGAAGCCGCGGCCATCCAGCCCCAGCCGCCCCATGAAACCATCGACAAGGAAGGCCGCGCGCGCGAGATAGCCGGAATCCTCCACCGCCGACATGACGATGAAGAACAGCGCGATCACCGGGAGGAAGCTCGCCACCGTGGCGAGTCCATCGAAGGCGCCCTCCATCAGCAGCCCGTGGCCGAAGGCGGGCAGGATGCCCTTCAGGGGCTCGGCCACCCAATCGCGCAGCCCCACCAGCAGACCTTCGACCAGATCCTGCAGCGGCGCGCCGAGGGTGAAGATCAACTGGAACAGCAGGAACAGGCTGGCGAAGAAGATCGGCAAGCCCCAGACCCGGTGCAGCAGGATGCGATCCAGACGCTCGCTCATGCGGTCGCTGAGCTGATGCGGGGCCTTCACCGCCACGCGCAACAGCGATTCAGCCTCGTCCTGGATCGTCTCGTCCGGCGCCAGTCGTTCGGCGATCTCGGAGAGCGGCAGGGGCCTGGCCGCCCGCAGGCAGGAACCCATCGCCTGGCGCAGCGGGCCTATCCCTTCCGCGCGGCGCGCGCTGATCTCCAGCACGGGAAAGCCGAGCGAATCGCCAAGGCGATTGACGTCGATGCTCACCCCGAAGCGCTTGGCCTCGTCACGCATGTTGAGCACCGCCATCACCGGCAGCCCCAGGGTACGCACCTGCAGCAGCAAGGACAGTTGGCGATCGATCTGGGCCGCGTTGAGCACGACCACGATCAGGTCGACCGGCACACGCTCCAGGAAACGGCGCACCACGTGCTCGTCCTCGGTCATGCCATGCAGGTCATAGATACCGGGCAGATCGACCAGTTCGACCATCTCCGCGCCGAGCGGCAGGCGTGCGGAAAGCAGCTCGACGGTCAGGCCGGGCCAGTTGCCGGTACGCGCGGAGGCGCCGGTGAGTCGGTTGAAAAGGGTGGATTTGCCCGTGTTGGGCATGCCAATGAGGGCGATACGCCTGGGCACGGAGATGAGGGCTACGGTCGGATCAGCACGCTGTCAGACGGCGTGCTGGACGGTGATCGATTCCGCCTCGCGGGAGCGCAGGAAAAACTCGGTCGATCCGACGCGCAGGTGCAGCGGGCCATTGAAGGCCGCCCGGCGAATGACGCTGACATCCTTGCCGGGTCGCACGCCCAAGGCCTGAAGACGGCGCACGAGGCAGGCATCACCCTGAACGCAGGTCACGGAAGCGGATTCGCCACAACGCAGACAGGATAGTTTCATCACGCACCTTCAGTACCCGTGGGTACAACAAGTTCTCTTGCTGTGAATGATAATGATTCCCAGGAAGATGCGCAATGAATTCTTGTTCAACCGTGGGGGCGGGTTCCCTGTCGTCAAAAACAGCGGGGCTATTCGTCGCCGCGCACCAGGCCACCCAGCCCGTATTCCTTGATGGCGCCACGCAGCAGGGCACGGACCTCATCCCCTCGCTCACAGGCCAGCGCCTGCCGGGCAAGCTCACGGGCACGCTCCAGCGGCACCGTGCGGATGACGCGCTTGACCCGGGGCAGGCTGCCGGCGCTCATGCTCAGGGAGTCGATCCCTAAACCGAGCAGGACCAGCGCGCCCAGCGGATCCCCCGCCAATTCACCACAGACGCTGACCGGGCTATGGGCACGCTGCCCGCCGGCGACGATGTCCGCGATGGCGCGCAAGACCGCCGGATGCAGGCTGTCATAGAGGGGCGCCACGCGGGCATTGTTGCGATCCACCGCCAGCAGGTACTGGGTCAGGTCATTGGTGCCGACCGAGAGGAAATCGACCCGCTTGGCCAGCGCGTCGATCTGGTAGACCGCGGACGGCACCTCGATCATGACGCCAATCGGCACGTGGACGCCATCGAGGCTCTCATCCCGCAGCTCGAGCCGGGCGCGCTCGATCAGACCCAGGGCCTCGTCCAGCTCCCCCACCCCGCTGATCATCGGCAACAGGATGCGCAGGTTCCCGAGCCCCACATTGGCGCGCATCATGGCGCGCACCTGGGTCAGGAAGATCTCCGGGTGATCCAGGGTCAGGCGCATGCCGCGCCAGCCGAGGAAGGGGTTGTCCTCGACGATCGGGAAATAACCGAGCGGCTTGTCGCCCCCGACATCCAGCGTGCGCAGCACGGCGGGACGCGGGGCATAGGCCGCCAGCGCCTCGCGGTAGATGCGCGTCTGCTCGTCCTCGCCGGGAAAGTTGTCGCGCACCTGGAACGGGATCTCGGTGCGGTAAAGGCCGATGCCTTCGGCGCCCACCTTATCGGCCGGGGCCATGTCGGCGAGCAGGCCGACGTTCACATAGAGATGAACGCGTTCGCCATCGGGGGTGACGGCCGGCTGATCGCGCAAGGTGGCGAGTTCGGCGCCAAGCTGGGCCTCTTCCCGAACCAGGCGATCAAGCTCGATGCGCAGCGCGCCACGCGGCTCGACGTGGACGACACCGCGATAGCCGTCGACGAACAGCTCGCGACGATCGAGCCGCTCGAACGGAAGCTCGCTCGCGCCCATGACCGCCGGCACGCCCAGGGCACGGGCGAGCAAGGCCACATGCGACGAGCTTGAGCCGCGCGCGGAGACGATGCCCGCCAGGCGCCCCTCCGGCACGGACGCCAGATGGGTGACGGTGATCTCCCGGCCGACCAGGATGGCGCGCGGGGGATACTCGCGCACCACGCCCTCGACATCCTGGAGACGCTCCAGGATACGGGTGCCGAGGTCACGCACGTCCTCCGCCCGCTGGCGCAGGTAATCGTCATCCATGCCTTCGAATACCGAGGCATGTTCGCGGATGGTGTCCCGCAGCGCCGCCGGGGCCCACTGACCGGCGCGAATGCGGCGTTCCATGCCGACGAACAGGCTCTCGCTGTTCAGCATCATGGCAAAGGCGTCGAACAGGGCGCACTCTTCATTGGAGACCCGCTGGCTCATGCCCTGCCGAAGGGTGGCAAGCTCCTGACGGACGGCCGCCCTGGCCGCCTTCAACTGCCGAAGCTCGTCTGCCGGATCAGTGCAGACACGATCGGGAACGGCATCGAGATCCGCCTGCGGATAGACGACAACGGCCTCGCCGGAGGCCACCCCGGCCGAACCGGGCACCCCGCGCAAGGCGTCCTCCAGCGCAACCCGCTCGGCGGGGGGCTGCGTCACCGCCTCGCTCAATTCGGCCTGAATGATGCTGCTGGCGAGCTGGGCGGCCAGGGTCACGAGGAAGGACACCTGATCGTCGGAGAAACGGCGCTGGGCGCGATCCTGCACGACCAGCACCCCCAGCACCTCGCCGCGCAACAGGATCGGCGCCCCCAGGAAGGCGTGGTAGGGCTCCTCGCCGATGTCGGCAATGTGCTTGTAGCGGGGATGGGTCGAGGCGTCATCGAGATTGATCGCCTCCGCACGCTGGGCGACCAGCCCGACCAGGCCCTCGTCCAGACCCAGCACCACGCGACCGACAGCCGACCTGGACAGGCCCTCGGTGGCCATCAGCACCAGCGACGCATCACGTTCCCCGATCTGCGAACGCGGCACCAGATAGACCGAGCTCACGGCCACATCCAGGCTATCGCGCACGCCCCGCACGATGGCCTCGAGCGCGCCATTCAGGTCACGCGCACGACCCACCTCGCCGACGATGCGACGCAGGGTTTCAAGGATCATTCACTTTCTCCAAACCGCAGCCGCACGGCGTCGCAGGCCATCATGCGAACGTCATCCGAGGGAAAGACCAGCGGCGCAAACTCATGCAGGGCGGAGTCATAAACCTCGCGCTTGAAGGCCACCACGTCCCGCAGGGGTTGCCAGAAGTCCACCCAGCGCCAGTCGTCGAACTCGGGGCGATGGCCATGGTCCAGCTGGACGGTCTGATCCGAACCGATCATGCGCAACAGGAACCACTTCTGTTTCTGGCCGATGCATACCGGGAAATTGCGTTTGCGCACCAGGTTATGGGGCAGGCGATAGCGCAGCCAGTCACGCGTGCAGCCCAGAAGACGCACATGCTTGGGCAGCAGGCCGGTTTCCTCGCGCAGCTCGCGGAACATGGCTTCCATGGGCGATTCCTCGCAACGGATGCCGCCTTGGGGGAACTGCCAGGCATCCTGACCCACGCGACGCGCCCAGAACACCCGGCCCTCGGCATTCACGAGAATGATGCCCACGTTGGGGCGGTAACCTTCCGAGTCGATCACGGGAGTAACTAAGTTTTCGATAATTGGAACGGATTGTTCCACAAGCGTCCAATGCGGGCAAAGGCGCACGCTGTTCTACAATGTGACGAGTTTTTCCATAGCACGATGAAAGCATGAATCTGGCCATCTTCGACCTCGACAACACCCTTCTTGCCGGCGACTCCGACTACCTCTGGGGCCGCTTCCTCACCGACATGGGCATCGTCGACGCGGCGCTGTATGAGGCCGCCAACCAGCGGTTCTACGAGGACTACAGGCAGGGCAACCTTGATATCGACGCCTTCCTGCGCTTCTCGCTCGCCCCACTGGCCATGCACCCGCTGGAGCAGCTCGAGGCCTGGCACCGGCAGTTCATGGAGCAGATGATCGAACCCATCATCCTGCCCAGGGCCCTGGACCTCATCGAGGAGCATCGCGCCCAAGGCCACCGGCCGCTGATCATCACCGCGACCAATGCCTTCGTGTCCGAGCCGATCGCCCGCCGCCTCGGCATCGAGGACATCCTCGCCACCCGCCCGGAGCGTGAGGGCATGCGCTACACCGGCCGCTATGTCGGCACGCCGACCTTCCAGCAGGGCAAGGTCAAGGCGCTCGATGAATGGAAGCAGGCCCAGCCGGAACCGTTCGAACGGAGCTGGTTCTACAGCGACTCCCGCAACGACCTGCCGCTGCTGGAGCGGGTCGATCACCCGATCGCCGTGGATGCGGACGCGGTGCTGGCGGCCGAGGCCGAAAGGCGCGGCTGGCCGCACATCTCGCTGCGCCAGGCGGACAAGAAAACGGCCTGATCAGGCCCTGGGCAGGGTGACCCCGGTCTGGCCCATGTACTTGCCACCACGGTCGCGATACGACACATCGCAGACCTCGTCGGATTCCAGGAACAACATCTGCGCCACACCCTCGTTGGCGTAGATCTTGGCGGGCAGCGGGGTGGTGTTGGAGAACTCCAGCGTCACATGTCCCTCCCACTCGGGTTCCAACGGGGTGACGTTGACAATGATGCCGCAACGCGCATAGGTGCTCTTGCCGAGGCAGATGGTCAGCACCGAGCGCGGAATGCGGAAATACTCGACCGTGCGCGCCAGGGCGAAGGAGTTGGGCGGGATGATGCAGACGTCGGACCGGATCTCGACAAAGCTCTTCTCATCGAAGGCCTTGGGGTCGACGATGGTGCTGTTGATGTTGGTGAAGACACGGAACTCATCCGCGCAACGCACATCGTAACCATAGCTGGAGGTGCCGTGGGAAATGATGCGTTGGCCATGCGCCTCGCGCACCTGGTTGGGCTCGAACGGCTCGATCATGCCGTGTTGCTCCGCCATGCGGCGGATCCAGCGGTCGGATTTGATGCTCATCAACGGTCTCCAGGGCCTGTCGCGCCATGAGGGCGCGTCTCGGTCATCGCGGGCATGCCCCCGGGGGATCGGGGGAGCAACCCGGCATGCTACATTACTTCAATCGCATTCCGCATCGATAGGGAACTCCACCATGAAGAAAACCGCCCGAGGCCTTGCCCTGCTGCTTGCGGCCGGCCTGCTCGCCGCCTGCTCCAGCGGGCCGCTGCAGACCTCCGCCGACCCGGTTCGCCCCTCGCAGGTCAATGCCAACGAGACCTACGATCAGGGCCAGATGGCCCGTGAGGCGAACGACTTCCTCGGCGAGGGCGCCGAAGGCATGGCCAACCTGATGAACAAGGCGTTCAGCGAGCAGGGTCGCCCGAACGCCTACATCCGCGGCGAGGAAGGCGGCGGCGCCATCATCGCCGGCGTGCGCTACGGCCAGGGCGAGCTGGTCACCAAGAGCGGCATCAAGCGCAAGGTCTACTGGCAGGGGCCTTCGCTGGGCTGGGACTTCGGCGCCAACGCCGGCAAGGTCTTCATCCTGATCTACGGCCTGCCGGACGCCGACATGCTGTTCCAGCGTTTTGCCGGCGTGGACGGCAGCGCCTACTTCGTCGGCGGCGCGAGCATGAACTACGCGCGCAGCGGCAACATGGTGGTCGCGCCGATGCGCGTGGGCGTGGGCATGCGCCTGGGCGCCAATGTCGGCTACATCCACTTCACCCCGACCATGTCCTGGAACCCGTTCTAAGGCCCGGCGCCCGACCTCAGAGACTGACGCGAACCACCCCCGTCTCCAGCCGCCCGTCCCGGTGGAGCCGCAGCCAGCGGTAACCGGGCGGCTGGTCATCCAGCGCAAAGCGCAGCGCCTGCGGTCGGAACTGGCCGTTGGTGGATGGCGTCCCCAGCACCAGCACCCCCTCATTCAGCGTGGTCTGCTCCATGTGCGCATGGCCATGGATGATGGCGCGCACCCGCGCATGCCCGCGAATGACCGCCCACAGCGCGCCCGCGTTCCCAAGCCCGATACCATCCAGCCAGGCCGTGCCGGTTGGCAGGGGGGGATGATGCAGGCCGATCAGGACGGGGGTGGTCGCTTGTCGCAACATCGCATCAAGCCAATCCAGCATGCCCTGCTCCACCCACCCTTCCACCGCCTCCGGCTTGCGGCTGTCGATCAGCAGGACGCGCCAGCCCGGCAGGTCGAAGCAGACTGGCTCGCCACCCATCACCTCGGGCAGGTCGTGATTGCCGGGCGTGAATCCGACCGGCGCCCCCAGTTCACCCAGCAGGGTCTCGACCCGCGCCGCGGCCGCCTGACCCGCGTCATGGGTCACATCGCCGGTATGCACGACGAGATCGACCTTGGGAAAGCGCTCGCGGGCATCCGCCATCACCCGCTCGAACATCGCCCCGACCGGCAGGCCCCAGAGCCGGAAATCGGGCTGATCGCCCAGATGGGTATCCGTCATATGGATGATGGTAGAAAAATAATTCATGACGATCTGCGCGGAATGTTTGCATGCAATGGCGGATGGGCAAATGACCATGAGCGCCGGCTTAAGTGATTGATTTTCGCATACCAAGTCCGGGCGTGTACCGGACTTGGTATGGCTGAAAAACTCATGGATGAGGTTTTTCAGCATCCTGTTAGCGCCTCTCAGACTGCGCGGAACACCCCGTTCGCGCGGTCCTTGATGATCTGCGCATGCGGCCTGACCAGGCCGTGCATGCCGATGAAGACCCCCGCCTCATCGGCCGCCATCAGCCAGCCCACGCCCAGGGCCAGGTTCACCGCCGCCTCCTGCCGGTCATAGGCATAAGGCTTCATCGCCCCGGTGAGCACGATGCGCCGGCCGGGGCAGCCCCGCTCCAGATGCTCGGCCGTCAGGTGCATGGTGTCGGTACCGTGAACGATCAGCACCTTGCGCTCACCCGCCGCCGCAATCGCCCGCGCAATCCGCTCGCGATCATCCGCCGTCATGTGCAGACTGTCCTTGTGGACAAGGCCCAGCACGCGCAGATCAAGGTTGCCGCGAAACTCGCCAACAATGGCCTCGATGGCCGACTCGTCCGTGGGCACGAACAGCGCCCCGCTGATCTCGTCATAGCGCTTGTTGAACGTGCCCCCGGTATTGATCACCAGCACACCCGCCATCCTCGCCCCCCTTTGAAAAACGGCAACCCAGCCAGCCTCGGCCCCTTTTATTAAGGTGCGCCATGCAGCCAAATCCCTTAAAATGCGCGTCATTTTCTTCATGACCCGAGTGTCCCCATGGATCAGGCCCAACCCTTCCGCTACATCATCGAGAGTGTCTCCCAGGACGGCAAGCGTTTCCGTCCGAGCGACTGGATCGACCGCCTCTCCAGCTGGGACGCGACCTTCACCCAGCAGCGCCTGGTCTTTTCCGAGCGCCTGCACCCGGTCAACATCAAGGGCGAAAAATGCCTGGCCATCGAACCGGAACTGAAGGAGCAGGCCCCGGAGATGTACGAACAGATCCTCGGCTTCGCCCGCGCCAACAACCTCAAGGCCCATCGCCAGACCGAAGACGGCGAGATGACCGACGTGGCCCTTGATGACCTCTAAACAAGCCCCCCGCGTCGGCTTCGTCTCGCTCGGCTGCCCCAAGGCCCTGGTCGACTCCGAGCGCATCCTCACCCAGCTTCGCGCCGAAGGCTACGCCATCTCCCCGAGCTACGACGACGCGGACCTCGTGGTCGTCAACACCTGCGGCTTCATCGACGCGGCGGTGGAGGAGTCGCTTGAGACCATCGGCGAAGCGCTGGCCGAGAATGGCAAGGTCATCGTGACCGGCTGCCTGGGCGCGCGCGAGGACGGCGCGATGGTGCGTAACGCCCACCCGAACGTGCTCGCGGTCACCGGCCCGCATGCCTACGAAGAGGTCATGCACGCGGTGCACGACCACCTGCCGCCGCTGCACGATCCGTTCCTCGACCTGGTGCCGCCGCAGGGGATCAGGCTCACACCCAGGCACTACGCCTACCTGAAGATCTCTGAGGGCTGCAACCACCGCTGCACCTTCTGCATCATCCCGCAGCTGCGCGGCGACCTGGTCAGCCGCCCGATCGGCGAGGTGATGACCGAGGCGGAGAACCTGGTCAAGGCGGGCGTCAAGGAACTGCTGGTCGTCTCGCAGGACACCAGCGCCTACGGCCTGGACCTGAAGTACACGACCGATTTCTGGGGCGGACGTCCGCTCAAGACCCGCTTCCTGGACCTCGCCCGCGCGCTGGGCGAGCTGGGCGTGTGGGTGCGCATGCACTACGTCTACCCCTACCCGCATGTGGACGAAGTCATCCCGCTGATGGCGGAGGGCAAGATCCTGCCCTACCTCGACATCCCGTTCCAGCATGCCAGTCCGCGCATCCTCAAGGCGATGAAGCGCCCGGCGTCGAGCGAGAACGTGCTCGCCCGCATCAAGGCCTGGCGCGATGTGTGCCCGGATCTTGTCATCCGCTCCACCTTCATCGTCGGCTTCCCCGGCGAGACCGAGGAGGACTTCCAGGATCTGCTCGACTTCCTTGACGAGGCCCAGATCGACCGCGCCGGCTGCTTCAAGTACTCCCCGGTCGAGGGCGCCCCGGCCAATGAACTGGAAGGCGCCGTGCCGGAGGACGTCAAGGAAGAACGCTGGCACCGCTTCATGGCGCACCAGGCCCGCATCAGCGAGGCACGGCTGGAAGCGCGGGTCGGCAAGCGCATGACCGTGCTGGTGGACGAGATCGACGAGGAAGGCGCCATCGCCCGCTCCTGGGCCGATGCGCCGGAGATCGACGGCAACGTCTTCATCGACGGCGCCACGCATCTCGAACCCGGCCAGTTCGTCGAAGTGGAAATCACCGAATACGGTGAACACGACCTGTGGGGTGTACTGGTCACGGACTGATCCGTGCCGGGGCCCCCCGATAGCCAGCGAGGCCCCCATGTGTTTTTCCGCCACCGTCAGTTTCGGTGCCGCTGCCGTACTGATCCCTCTCGGCCTGCACACCCTGCAACAGGCCTGGCGATCCGATCATCGCTTTCTCGCGCTGGCCACCTTTCCACTGCTTTTCGGCTTACAACAATGTAGTGAAGGCCTGACCTGGCTTAACTTGGGCGGCTTGCGCCCGGAATACACGCAAACATCCGCCCTCGGTTTCCTGTTCTTCGTCTACCTGCTCTGGCCCGTGCTGGTGCCGCTCGCCGCGCGGCAACTGGATGATCGCCCCCGCCCGCGTGCAGCCCTGCTCTTGCTCGCCCTGTTCAGCGCATCGATGGGCGCACTGGTCTACCTGCCCTTGCTGCTGAATCCGAACGGGTTGACCGTCACCATCGTCCAGCACTCCATCCTCTACGAACCGCACCTGCTGTTTGGCGAGCCATGGAACGCATGGATATCCCGTACGGGTTACGCCCTTGTCGTCACCCTCCCCCTCCTGATATCACCCTGGGCGAATGTGCGCCTGTTCGGCGCGCTGGTGGCCCTATCCCTGATCCTCAGCGCGCTGTATTTCGACCACGCCTTCACCTCCGTGTGGTGTTTCTTCGCCGCCCTACTTTCCATCTTCATCCGGCGTCTGATTCGGCTCGATGCCCCGCACCCGCAAGCCGGGGTAATATCAGCTCAAATCACTGCCACCGAAGCGAGCCGCCCATGACCGCCGAACGCAACTTCATTCCGCTGAACATCGCCATCCTCACCGTGTCCGACACCCGTACACTTGCCAACGACAGCTCCGGCCAGACCCTGGTGGACCGGGTGGAGGGCGCCGGCCATCGCGCCCATGCCCGCCGCATCGTCAGGGACGACATCTACGCCATCCGCGCGGTGGTGTCGGAGTGGATTGTCGATGCCGACGTGCAGGTGGTCATCACCACCGGCGGCACCGGCTTCACCGGCCGCGACGGCACGCCGGAGGCCCTCAAGCCGCTGCTGGACAAGGCGATGGATGGTTTCGGCGAACTGTTCCGCGCCCTGTCCTATCAGGACATCGGTACCTCCACCATCAATTCGCGCGCGACCGGTGGCGTGGCCAACGGCACCTTCATCTTCGTCCTGCCCGGCTCCTCCGGCGCCTGCCGCGACGGCTGGGACAAGCTCATCCAGCCGCAGCTCGACTACCGCACCCGACCCTGCAACCTGGTCGAGCTGATGCCGCGCCTGCTCGAACGCTGACCGCCACAAGGAGTAATCGCCATGACCATCATCGCCCCGGACGCCATCCCCCAGGTCGCGCTGGCCTCGATGAATGCCACCCATGCCGAGGAGGTGGAGCTTGTGGGCCGTATCGGCGCGCTGCTCCAGCAAGACGCCGCAGCCCTGGATCGATCGAGCCTGCATGCCGCGCTGAATGAATGGCTGGAGCACACCCGCCAGCACTTCGAACGCGAGCACGCGCTGATGGAGCGGAGCGGCTTCCCGGCCTACGCCATCCATCGCGGCGAGCACGAACGTGTGCTCGGGACCATCGAGCGCATGGTCGCCGCAGCCCTGGGCGGCGGAGATCTTGGTCTGCTTCGCCACTTCATCCTCGAGGAATGGCCGGCCTGGTTCGACCCGCATGTACGCACCATGGACACCGCCACGGCCCAGTTCGCCCGCATGCGCGGCCTCGCGGAGTGACCGCCGCCGGCGGGGGCCCGTTTTGAATCCCTGCCGCCCCCCAGCCAGGCCATCTGGGTCATCCCCGGCGGCAATGTTGGAGCCCCCCAGATGTTGACCGTCCGCAGCGACGGTCAACCCTCAAGCCATTTCCCGGACATCAGCGCGCGACAGGCTGGTAACGATCAAACGCATCAAGGACGCGGCTGACCCCAAGACTGATGCTGCCGCCATTTTTGTTGCGAAGCCTGAAGGACTTGCCTTCCCGCTCTGCCAGCGAGTAATGCACCACCACCCCGACGTTCCCCTTGCTCCTGCAGTGGGCACGGGCGAACAGCTGCATGTAGCCTTCTAAAGCATAAGGAGACGACATGCCGTACAAGGCCATCATGCTCGACATCTCCGCCTCCATGCGTCGCATATTCTTGATCTGCTGCTCCGCCATGACGTTATAGGCGCTGACATCCCCGCACAGGGTCTGGGCAGAGATCTCGTCGCGCGCGGCGAAGATCGACACGGGAACACCGCCGACCACGTAGGACTCAACAGTCTCGATGCCCGAGAGCCGGATCACTTTGCCCACAAAACGATCGAAAATGGATGGAGAATCACGCAACCTCTTACCCATCTGGTAAGCGGAAAGCTTGTTCATCATCGGCGGAACCGGATCGCTTCCAACCGCAAGATCACCGGGATTGAAAGGCTCGACAGTCATATTCTGGGCCGTGAAATGAGCGACCACGGGCTTCACCGGATCACCTTTCCTGGCGCATCCGGCCGCCAAGGTCGCCACGGCAAGGACAAGGAAAAAACCCACCCAGACAGTCGATCGCGTCGTCATAACCCCTCCTTCATCGCCGATGGAAAAGAAAGCCGAACACCCCTGCCAATGGAAGGCCGACCCATGCGTAAAGGATAGTCAGCACGAGATAAATCTGCTCGGGCGAGATCGCCCGCCCCCCGGAGGCCACCGCCTGAAACATGCCCAGGAAGGCGATCCACTCCAGCCCACGAAGAATCGGCAACGCGAGGAAGGAGGCCATGACCGCGACACCTGGCCTGAACCCCTTGCCACATCCCGCACGACCGGCGACGGTACCCGCTGTTCCTGCGACGCCCAGGCATCCTATGATGCAACGTCCACCATCCCATGGAGGTCAAGCCACCAAGCAGCACCGCCAAACCCGTTGCCGCGATCATCAGCAACATGCCGCAGGCGACACCGTCCACAAGAATCCAGAAGGCCGAAGACTGATGCGCGTCGTGACTCATCGACTCCCCTTGGTCAATCGTTCAGGGGGCACACCGTTCGTCTGCTGAACAGACAGACTCGGCGCATCCCTTTCAGGCATCAGGGCCAGACAAAGAAGGCGCGCCGCTGCTGGTCCGCGCTGATCGTCACCTCGCGCCGCTGTGGTTCAACCGAGCCATTGCGGATCTCGATGACGTAGCGCCCGGTCGGCAGCATGGTGTAGAACAGCGGGCCATCCGAGCGCGCCTCGATCAGCACCGCGCCCTGTGCGTCGAGGATGCGGACCTGCTTGTCGCCCACGTACTCGCCGCTCTTGAGCGCCATCTCGATGCGCAGGGTGTAGTCCCTCGCCCATTGATCCAGCGCCTTGCGCTCGACCACCCCGACCCCGCCGCCGATGTAGCTGATGCCGTTCTGGATCGAGGGGATGAGGATGACGCCGTCGATCTCCTCCTGCGTCGGCGGCGATTTCTCGATGCGCTCGTAGTCCGGATCGTCCGGCGACTGGGCGTGGAGCGGGGCTGAGGCCAGCAGGGCAAGCAGGGCAAGGCAGGAACGGCGCATGAGCATGACTCCGGGGCGGAATGCATGCCCTGAATATAGCAGCCTGTCGGACTTGAGATGAACGGGCTGCAAAAGCCGCAGGCCGGTCCATATTTCGCCGCTTTTTTGGGCCATAGTCCCTGCTATGGCCCGGCAAAATCGTCAAAACCTGTCCTCGGCCGGCGACTTTTTCGCTTCAGCCCCTCAAGGCCGACAGGCTGCTAGGCGCTGCATGCGCTTCATGCCAGCAGCGAGCGCGCCAGAAGCAGCGCCAGCGCGGCCATGATGCCCGCGGCGATGTCGTCGAGCATGATGCCCAGGCCGCCATGGACGCGACGGTCCAGCCAGCCGACCGGCCAGGGCTTGAGGATGTCGAAGACGCGGAACAGCAGGAAGCCGGCAAGAATCCAGGGCCACTCCAGCGGCACGACCGCCAGCGTGATCCACAGGCCGACCCACTCGTCCCAGACGATGCTGCCGGGGTCATCCCGCCCCATGCGTCGCGCGGCCTCGCCGCAGATCCAGATGCCGGCAAGCGCGGCCAGGACGACGACAGCCCAGTACAGCGGCGCGGGCAACTGGACAAGCAGCAGCCAGGGAAGGATGGCCGCCAGCGTGCCGAAGGTTCCGGGCGCCCTGGGCGCGAGGCCGCTGCCGAACCCGTGGGCGAGCAGCAGGACGGGGTCGCGCAGCACCCGACCGGGACTGGACTCAGGGAAGCGCGGCATAAGTCAGCGCCTCCCGCTTGGGGCAAGGATGCCCCAACGTGAGCAAGGGTTTGAGCCCTTGCTCACGGAGTCCGTCGCGGACCTGCGCCGCGACGAGGCGCGCTGAAAAAGGCCACGGATGGCAGTTTTCAGCATGTCCTTAGATGAAGTGGTCATGACCCTTGCGCTCCAATGTGAAAGCCTGGCCGTCCGGGGCGGTCAGGCGCAGGCCAGGCTCGGCCTCGACAACACCCATCACGGAGACGGGCGTCGGCAGGCCCGCCAGCAGGCCGGCCCGCGCCGCCGGCACGGTGAACAGCAGTTCGTAGTCGTCCCCCGCCGTGAGCTGGTGACGCCATGCCATGTCGCGTGGCAGGGCGTCCAGCACGGGCGAGGACGGCAGACAGGCCAGATCCAGCGCCGCGCCCACGCCGCTGGACGTGAGGACATGGCCAAGGTCCTGCGCCAGCCCATCGGAGATGTCGATGCAACCGCTCGCCAGCCCGCGCAGGGCAAGGCCCAATTCGATGCGGGGTTCGGGGCGATGCAGGCGTTGCAGGGCCCGTCCAGCCAAGCCTTCCGGCAGAAGATGCCGCCCGAGGCGATGTGCCAGCCCCGCCCCGGCCTCGCCCGGCACGCCGCTGACGCAGACCAGGTCACCGGCACGCGCCCCGGAGCGAAGCAGGGCCTGGCCGGGCGGGACCTCGCCCATGACCGTCAGCCCGAAGCTCAGCGGGCCGCGCGTGGTGTCCCCGCCCGCGAGCCGCACGCTGTGCCGCTCGGCCAGGGCGAACAGCCCCTCGGCGAAGGCCGCGAGCCATGCCTCGTCCACCGCGGGCAGGGTGAGATTGAGGAAGGCCCAGCGCGGCGTCGCCCCCATGGCGGCAAGATCGCTCAGGTTGACCGCCAGCGCCTTGTGGCCAAGGTCGCGCGGGGCGTCGTCCGGCAGGAAATGGATGCCGCTGACCAGGGTGTCCGTGGTCACGGCCAGCTGCATGCCCGGCTCGGGTTGCAGCAGGGCGCAGTCATCACCCACGCCCAGCACCACGCCGCCCCCATGGGCAGGGCGCGTGAAATAGGCTTTAATCAGATCAAACTCACCCATGCGGACCCCGCCATGCAACGCTTGCTCACCGCCCTGCTGATGCTTGCCCTCGCGCCGAGCGCCTTCGGCTTCACGGTGCTGGAGGTGGCCGACCGCAAGGGCAAGGTCACGCTCATCACCATCCACGACGGCTGGGCGCGCGGCCAGACCCAGAAGAGCGACTATACCTATGTCCTCGCCGATCTGAAGACGCCCGGAGCCTACTTCATCGACATGGGCGAGCGCACCGTCACCGATGCCAGCAAGGTCTTCTTCGGCGGCGAGCGCCTGTATTTCGACATGAGCAAGGTCGGCGCCGGCCCCGAGGTCGCCGGGCGCCCGACCACCGAATACGTGATCCGCGACATCTACGACAACCTGTGCAGCCGCACCTTCATCTGGGAGCAACCGCCCGAGCCCGAGCTGCAGCAGCTGCAGGGTTTCTTCAGCCAGATTCGGGTGCATCCGCGATCGATCATGCCCGGCCTGGGCATCCTGGCCCAGGGACTGCTCTCCCCCTGCGCGCGGGCGGAGCTGGATGCCTTCGGACTGCTGGCGAAGAAAGGCCTGCCGGCGATGCGCATCAACGCCTGGGGCGAGACGACCTTCAGGATCACCGAGGTGCGCAAGGCGGACGACACCCGCCCCTGCATGCTCGCCCTGCCGCGCACCTACGCCGACAGCCCGGCCCCCATCCTGGCGATGAAGATCCTCAACCGGGCGCTGTGGGGCGGGCGCGAGAAGCCCCCGGCGCCGCTGACCACGGAATGCCCGAAGTGACCGCAGGACGACCCGTCAGGCCGTGAGGGGCATTAGCCCCGGGCGGCGCCGAGCTCCGCGGCGCGCAGGGTGGGCGCCAGCTTGTCCAGCACGCCGTTGACGAAGCCGTGGCTGCCCTGGGCGCCGAACATCTTGGCGAGCTCGATGGACTCGTTGATGACCACGCGGTAGGGCAGGTCCAGGCAGTCGCGCAGCTCGAACGCACCCACCCAGAGGATGGCGTGCTCGATCGGGTCCACGTCGACCAGCGGGCGGCTGACCAGCGGCGCGATCAGCGCATCCAGCTCGGCGCGGCTGGCGAGGATGCCCTGCAGCAGGCGGCGGAAGTGCTCGAGGTCGGCCTTGAGGATGTCCGGCTCTTCCATGAACTGGGCCTCCAATTCCAGCGCGGTGCAGGGGTTGATCTGCGCCTGGTAGAGCGCCTGCACGGCCTTGCGGCGTGAACGGCGGCGCGCGGCCATGCCCGGAGGGGCCGGACGAACGCGGGGACGGGGGGAAGCGGGTCGGTCAGTCACGATAAAACCTTCAAAGAACATGAGGCGCCTTGAACGAGGCGCGGAAATGTAGGAGCGGACCTTGGGCCGCGATTTCCTGCAGTGGAATCGCGGCCCAAGGTCCGCTCCTACAGTATTAAAGCCTGATCAGGCCTCGATCAGGTCGATCAGATTGACCATCTCGATCGCGGTCACGGCGGCTTCAAAGCCCTTGTTGCCGGCCTTGGTGCCGGCGCGCTCGATGGCCTGCTCGATGGTGTCGGTGGTCAGCACGCCAAAGATCACCGGCAGGCCGAAGTCCAGGCCCACGCTGGCCAGGCCCTTGGTCGCCTCGCCCGCCACATAGTCGAAGTGCGGGGTGGAACCGCGGATCACCGCGCCGAGGGCGATGATGGCGTCGTACTCCTCGCGCTGGGCCAGCTTCTGCGCCACCAGCGGCAGCTCATAGGCGCCCGGCACCCAGACGATGCGGATGGTCTCGTCCTTCACGCCATGGCGCTTGAGACCATCCAGCGCGCCCTTGAGCAGGGATTCGGTGATGAAGGCATTCCAGCGGGTGACGAGGATGGCGAAACGGCCACCCTCGATGGTCAGGCCGCCTTCGATGGTGCGAATGGTGCTCATCGTCATTTCTACCTTATTCGGACACATAATCGACCGCTTCCAGGCCGAAGCCCGCAAGCGCATGGAATCGTTTTGGCGCGGACATGACGTGCATCTTGCGCACGCCGAGATCCAGCAGGATCTGGGCGCCGATGCCGTAGGTGCGCTGTTCATGCGAGGCGCCCTCGCCGGTACGGTCTTCGACCCGGCCGGCAAGGGCCAGCATCTGGATGCGGCGCACCAGTTCGCGCGGCTCCTCGGCCGGACGCAGCAGCACCAGCACGCCAGCGTCCGCCTCGCCGATGCGGCGCAGCGCATCGTCCAGCGGCCAGCCGCAGCCGGACCCGCCGTGCAGCACGTCGCACAGGGTGTTCTGCACCTGCACGCGCACCATGGTCGGCGCGTCGGCCTTCGGCTGCCCCTTCACCAGGGCCAGGTGGACGAGGCCATCGACCTGATCCTGATAGGCGAACAGGCGTAGCTCGCCGAAGCGGGTCGGGAAGGAAGATTCGGCCACCCGCTCGACGCTGTGCTCGTGCTTGAGCCGATAGCGGATCAGGTCCTCGATGGTGCCGATCTTGAGACCATGCTCGGCGGCGAACCTCTCGAGATCCGGGCGGCGGGCCATGCTGCCGTCCTCGTTGAGGATCTCGACGATCACCGCCGCGGGCTCGGAGCCTGCCAGGCGGGCGAGGTCGCAGCCGGCCTCGGTGTGGCCGGCGCGGGTCAGCACGCCACCGGGGCGCGCCATGAGCGGGAAGATGTGGCCGGGCTGGACCAGGTCCTCCGGCTTCGCGTCCTTCGCCACGGCGGCCTGCACGGTGCGCGCGCGGTCGGCGGCGGAGATGCCGGTGGTGACGCCCTCGGCGGC
The DNA here is from genome assembly GCA_006212015.1 of Halothiobacillaceae bacterium. Lineage (GTDB taxonomy): Bacteria > Pseudomonadota > Gammaproteobacteria > Halothiobacillales > Halothiobacillaceae > Thiofaba. Next base: position 1,398 of record SDAY01000014.1, on the reverse strand, counting down.
CTCGATGGAGACGGTGAAGTTGGTGCCGAACGCCTCGTTGGCGCGGCTGACCATCAGCGGCAGGCGCAGGCGCTCGCAGCGCTCCTGCGAGAGGGTCAGGCAGATCAGGCCGCGGCCGTAGCGCGCCATGAAGTTGATGTCCTCGGGGCGCACCTTCTCGGCGATCATCAGCAGGTCGCCTTCGTTCTCGCGGTCCTCGTCATCCATGATGATGACCATGCGCCCGGCGCGGAGATCGTCAAGGATGTCCTCGGTGGTGTTGAGGTTCATGGATGCGCTGGCTGACAAAGGGTTGGGGGTGGGCAACTTTATCACAGGCAGACGCCTCGTCATCCGCTGAATTTATGCCTGTTTATTGGGCCCTGTTTATTGGGCCCTGTTATTGGGCATTGGCCAGCAGATCGGCGATCTCGCACAGCTTGGCCAGCGGAATGTAACCACGCATGCGCACCAGCGGGTGACCCTGGGCATCGAGGATGACCGCATGCGGGGTGGCGGGAATGCCGTCCAGCGCCTCCAGCAGGGCGGGACTGGCGACATGGGCGGGCAGGTGCCCGGCCTTGGCGCGGCGCAGCATCAGGCGCAGTTCCATGCGGTCGCCGTGTACGCCGACGAGGGCGAAGGGCAAGGGCTTGGCGCACTGTGTCTTGGCCGCCTCCAGGTCGCGGATCTGGCGCGCGCACCAGGTGCAGTCCGGCTCGAAGAAGCTCATCAATAGCGGCCCTTTGGCCAGGCTGTCGATACGCTGTGACCTGCCATCCTCGATGGATAGCAGGGACAGCCCGCCCAGCGTGGGTGGCTCGGCTGCCTGCACCTGTGCGCCGAGCAGGAGGGCCAGCAGCGCGCCGATCAGGCCCGTGTGAATCTTCACTGCAACACCCCTATTCTTCCAGCCGGTAGGCGATGGGCACGGCAAAGGCCCAGCGGCCCTTGCCAAGCTCGGGCGGGATCGGCATGGCGCGGCCCACGGCCCGCACGGCCTCGAGGGTGGCCTCATTCAGGCTGGGATAGGCGCCCTCGCCGACGATGTGGATGTCCTGGATCGTGCCGTCGGCCAGCACGGTGAAGCCGACAGTCACGACGCCCTCCTGTCCCATGCGGCTGGCCATGCGCGGGTAGACCTTGTTGCGCTCGATCGCCGCCGCCAGGGCGCGCTTGTAGCTCGCCTCGATGCGCGCCTTTTCCTCCGGCGTGGGGCCAGGAGGCTCCGCCACCGGCGCGGGCTCGGGCGCCGGTGGGGCGGGCCGGGGCGCGACCTGCTGGACCGGCTGCGGCGCGGGCGTGACCTCGGGCCTTGTTTCAGGCACGGGTTCAGGCTGCGGTTCCGGCTTCTTCACCGGCTTCGGCTCGGGTTTCTTGACCGGCTTGGGCTTGGGCTCCGGCTTGGGCGGCTCGGGC
>SDAY01000083.1 GCA_006212015.1 Halothiobacillaceae bacterium | reverse complement strand
GTACTCCATCGAGCGATGGGGGCGTACCCATACGGCCTTCTTGGTGAACACCGAAGACGAGATGGTGTTCATCAAGGCTCTGGAACGGCACATGCACGACGATCTTTTTGATCGAGGTGATGTATGATCACTCGCCGTGTTCAACCGGGAATTCCATCCCGTGTGGGCACCCGAGAAGATGTACGAAGAAGAGATCACTTATAGCCCAACGCAAAGGCCGGTCCACCCGGCCGCGCGTGAAGGCTGGTTCTGAAAAACCAAGGCCGGATGTTCAATTGAACACCGGCCTTTTTTTGTGTCAGAACGAATAAATTCGGAGTGCCCCGTGAACTCGCCCTCACCGTGTTGAGGTACAGGCCGGGCGTCCCTGTCGGGGCGTCCATCCCGGCCCTGCTCAGCATCGGTTCGGCCTTCGCCATGGGCGCCGGCCGTCCTGCCGCCTGTAGCGTCAAATGACTGGACCCCATGTCCATGGCTTCCGGCGGCTCGGTCGGCTACGCGTTCGCTCTCCATGCCCCCTCGGACGAATGCTTGACAAATTTCGGACGGTGGCAGAATAGGTCTCAAGAACAACGCGACACACGATGTTGCACCCAGTGAACAACCACAACCAGAAGGCGGCACCGGTCAGACGAGGTGCGGGGATTAGCCGATGCGTTGCCCCGGTCAGCCAGGATGGCGCCGACCAGAAAAACCGCGGCAGCAGTTGGATGAATCATGGGCCCCGGCCCGGGCGCAAAGCGCCTTCCTCCTGGTTCAGGCCATCTGCCGGGTCGCTCCGCTATCAGCGAAGGTCGAGGATTGGCTGCGCGCCGATCCCTTCCTCAAGTTTCGAAGACTCGGGACTTGAGGAAGATTCGCTAGGCTTCCCGTGCCCCATAGCATGGTGTTTGACAGAACAGTTGAGAACCCGTTATGACCACCCTCGAAGAAGACGCCAAGAACCTCATTCGCGAGGCGTATAAGAACCTCGGAGAGAACACCCCGGGCTTCCGCCCGCGCGCAGCCCAGCGTCAGATGGTCGGTAGCATCGCCACACGCGTCGGCAGGGCCTACAAGGGCGACAAGCGCCCGGAGGGATACACCACGCCGATCTCGGTGATCGAGGCTGGAACCGGCACAGGTAAGACTTACGGGTATAGCATCCCCCTGATCGCCCTGGCCCTGAGTAAAGGCAAGAAATTGATAGTGAGCACTGGGACCGTGGCCCTGCAGGAACAAATTGTGGCCAAGGATCTGCCCGACCTGCTCGCCCGCTCACTCCTTCCCTTCAACTTCGTGCTGGCCAAGGGGCGGCGGCGCTATGTATGCACCAGTCGCCTGCAGCAGGAAACCGGCGGGAGCGAGCAGGGCTCCATCTTCGAGAGTTATGACGCCCCTGCGGGCGGGGATCGACAGGCAGCACGGGTGCAGATTTACAGCAGCCTGATGGAAGCCTTCCGGAACAAAACTTGGAGCGGAGATCGTGACGCTTGGTCTGAACACATCCCCGACCAGGATTGGTCTGTCATTTCAACAGACCGTCACGGCTGTACTGGATACCAGTGCTCACATCGATCTGAATGCCCGTTCTTCGCTGCGCGCGCCAAAATGGATGATGCAGACGTAGTGGTGACTAACCATGACCTCCTACTCTCCGACCTTGCCATGGGGGGCGGGGTCATCCTGCCCAACCCTCAGGAGGCCCTGCTCGCGATCGACGAGGGTCATCACCTGCCGGACAAGGCGCTCGAGCATGGCAGCTCCGCCCATTGGGTTGGCGGCGCGCGGGACTGGCTTGGCAAGGTGGGCAAGGTCGTCCAGTCGGCCTATGCCTGCCTGCCCGAGAACGACAAGAAACAACTCGGAACCAACTTCCAGTTCACCACCGACAAGGATGTGGGCGATCTGAATGCAGTACTATCCCGGCTGAGCGGCTCCCTATTCACGGACGGCCCCTTCAAGATCGACGGGAAGCAGGATGAGGACACATGGCGCTTCCAGCATGGGAAGGTGCCAGAGCAGATGCGCGTCTTCGGCAATGAAATCCTTCCGCTGGCCAAGAAGACCCACAAGACTCTCCGCGACCTGAGCGAGAGGATCCGCGAGGGTATTCAGGAAAAGCAGATCGACACGGCCAAGGCCGAGATAGTGATGCCCGAGTTGGGCTTCATGCTCAGCAGGACAGAGAATGTCGTCGACACATGGAAACTGATGCTTGAGGACGATGAGACTGAACGCGCCCCGCTTGCGCGCTGGATTACCGCCAAGAACAAGGGCGCGACCGGCCTTGATTACCTCGTGGCAGCCTCACCCATTGATGCGGGCGCGATGCTCAACAACCTTGTGTGGAACCGCTTCGCTGGTGTGGTGGTGACGTCGGCCACCCTGACCGCGCTCGGGCGCTTTGACCTGTTCCTTCAGCGCACCGGCCTCACCGAGCACGCAGGCGTGGAGACGCACAGGTTGCAGTCACCCTTCAATTACCAGAACAACGGTGTGATCGAGGTGCCGCCGTTCAAGGCCGACCCGAAGGACGCCGAAGCCCATACCACGGAAATCATCGGCTGGTGCCGCAAGGGCATCGACCCGGCAGGCGCAACCCTGATGCTGTTCTCGTCTTACCGCCAGCTGCGGGCGGTGCGCGATGCGCTGCCCGAGGCGCTCAAGGCCATCGTAAAGGTACAGGGCGACCTACCGAAGAGCGAACTGATCAGGCTGCACAAGGCTGCCGTCGACGCAGGCCAAGGGAGCGTCATCATGGGGGTGGACTCGATGGGGGAGGGGATCGACCTGCCGGGCAACTACTGCACCCATGTGGTCATCGCGAAGCTTCCATTCACCGTGCCAACCACCCCGATTGAGGCGGCCACGGCGGAGTGGGTGGAGGCACGGGGCGGCAAACCCTTCTTCGAGATCACCGTGCCCGCAGCCAGCACCAAACTCATCCAGCGGGTGGGGCGCCTGTTGCGGACCGAGGAAGACACCGGACGGGTGTCCATTCTCGACAACCGCATCATCACCAAGGGCTATGGACGAGACATGCTTCGGGCTTTGCCACCCATGCGCCGCGAGGTAGGTTAATCAGTTGGCATCGACCAGTCGTCGCCGTTAAACTTGGGCCAGCCGCAAGATGCGGCTGCCAAGGTATGACACCTTGGGCAAGGACTCTGCAGCAAAGGACGAAGGACATGCAATCGAACCTCATTACCCCTTATCTAAGCCTGCTGGCAAACCGTTCGGGGTCCGATCTGTACTTCTCCACCGGAGCCCGGCCCAAGATGATGCTGGATGGCCGGCTGCGCGACATCGGCAACGACATCATGGACCGAAGCGGCATGAACGAGACGCAGGCGAGCGAGTTCGATCTTAACGGCGAGGTGAACTTCGCCCTCTCGATGGAAGTCCTTGGCCGCTTTCGCGTCAACGTGTTCCGCCAGCGCGGCGAAACCTCAATGGTGATCCGACTGATCCGGGAAGTCATACCGACCCTGAGCGAGATGGGGCTGCCCCGGTGCTCGGCGAGATCATCAAGGCGAAGACAGGGTCGGCTCCGCGCTCGCTCTCCGTACATCCTCGCCGGAATGCCGTTCCTGCCTGAAATGAGCTGAGGTATGGCCATGCAAGAGCATGAACTCATAAAACGCTGGCTGTCCGACCCGGACTCGCCAAATCACGACGTGGCCGTGCTCCAGGACCTGATCAAGGACATCCTGGAGAACAAGTATCAGAGCACGCGACTCATGCCCCTGCGCTCGCTGAAGGAACCCCAGCGAACCTGGGCCATCCGCATCATTGAGAACTTCGTCGACCACGGTCTCAGCGAGGACCTGCAGGCGCTTGGGCAATCCATCGTGCGCAACGGACGCAGGAAGAAACCGGAGCCGCCCGTGCAGGAGCCTGCGGAGGTACCGGCCGCCGCCCCGTCGCCCCCCGCGGCGGACAAGGACATCGACGAAGCCGTGGCGACCATGATCCTCGAGATCGCGCCCGGCGCGGGCTACGACCTGCAGGCCGTGGCGCATCGCATTCGCCAGAGCCTGAAGCATGTCCGCACCAACCACGTGAGCTACACCACTGGACGCCTGATCGAGTCCGGCCGGATCGATGCTTCCGCGTGGCTGGCAGGCTCCCCCGGCGTTCGTGAATTCCTCGACGCGCACTATGACGCCCTGAAGGCTGATGCCTGGCCGGAAGGAACCAAAACACGACTGACCCGCATGATGGACATCATCAAGGCACACCAGGATTGCCCAGAAGGGCTGGACTGGACCCATTTGCACGCGATCAAAAAGATTCGCGGCGACTAAACACACTCCAAACAAGGACGACAACATGCAATTCCGACATCTGACCGTATACCAACTGACCCAGCCGATGGAAGTTGAGATTGCGAACCTCGAATCTCTTCTGGCCGCTAACCCCTTCCGTCCATGCGGGATGCTGGAGATGCATACCGAGGGTTGGGTGCCGCCGATGGGCGAGCCGGGCAAGAACCTCGTGCATGCGGGCGCCAAGGCTATGCTGATGGCCCTCGCCATCGAGGAGAAGGTGATCCCATCCAGCACAGTGCGCGACAAGGTTGCCGACAAGGTCGCCGAGATGATGGAGGCAGATCCGGGTCGCGTGATCTCCAGCAAGGAGAAGAAGGAAATACGCGAGCAGATCGAGCATGCCATGCTCCCGCATGCGCCGACGCGCCGGCGCGTGACCTACGGCTACCTCGACCTGGATCACGGTCGGCTGGTCATCAACGAGTCCACCTCCACCAAAACATCCTCCTTCACTTCCGCCCTGCGTACCGCACTAGGTAGTCTCCCGGTCGCACCCATAAAGCCCGCGCAAGCACCTGCGGGTCTGATGACCGAGTGGTTGTCCAAACAGGACGTGCCGGCGGACTTCCAGCTGCTGGAGGACGCGGTGCTGAAGGATGTGGACGGCGAAGGCGGCTCCATCACACTGCGCAAGCAGGATCTGCTGAGCGATGAAGTGCGCAGCCACCTCGACGGCAACAAGATCGTGGCAAAGTTGGGACTGGCCTTCCGCGATCGCTTGAGCTTTGCCCTCGATGCCAACCTCGTGATCACCAGGCTTAAACTCTCGGACGTGACCACCGAGTCACTGATCGGGATCGACGACGCGGATGGTGCCGCCCTGTTCGACGCCGAGTTTCACCTGATGGTGGCGGAGTACCGCAACCTGATCGAGGCGCTGGCCAAGACCTTCGGCGTGGCATCCATGGATGGGGAAGACGCCGACATGAAGGAGGCCGCGTGAGCCCGTACAAGATCAGGATCAGATCGGCCAAGAAGGCAGCGACGGCGCTGCACAACCTCCCGCGCGGCCAACTCCTGCTGCGCCCCTCGAGTGGGAAGGCGATCACGCGCCGGCCGACCATCATCAACACGAACGCCATGACGGGGCTCGTGGAGCATGGCCTGGTTGAGGAAGCAGAAGATGGATGCTCATCACCGAACAGGGGCGCCAGGCCCTGCTGGGTTCCATGCTCTCTCGGGGAGACTGATCGCCATGGAAGGGCGCAGAATTCGCTGTCCGGCGCGGGGCTTGAACGGAGACACCAATGGTGCTGAAGATGGGTCTCAATCATGAGGGGCGTGATTTCATCGTCGGCGACATCCATGGCGAGTTCGGTCTTTTGGAACGGTCGCTGGAGGGCGTGGGATTCGACCCCGAGCGAGATCGCCTCATCGCCACCGGCGATCTGATCAACCGGGGTCCAGATTCTCCTCGGGTGATGGAGTTCCTCCGGCAGCCATGGTTCTTTTCCGTGCAAGGAAACCACGACCAGATGCCGGCCATGGCACTCCATGCCTTGACCCACAGGGACGACGAGGTGCTGCGTGCCTGGCACAAGAGTGGCGGCACCTGGGGGGTGGATGTCCCCGCAAGCCAGCTTAGGGGCATCGCTGCTGCGCTGGCCAATCTCCCGGTCATGATCGAGGTCCAAACCCCCAACGGTACGATCGGCGTCTGCCATGCCGAGCCCCCCATCGGGGCGGACTGGCTGGACCTCCGTCGCCGCCTGCACATGGGCTGCGAGCATACCCGCCGCCACCTGACCTGGGCGCGCGAGCGCATGACCGCGCTGGGCAAGAGGGAGGTCCAGGAGATACCCCATGGGGAGTGGGCCGTCAGAAACATCGATCATGTGTTTTGCGGCCACACGGTCATCGATCGCTGGATGACGCTGGGCAACCTGCACTTCATCGACACGGGCGGCTGCTTCGATGGAGGCGATCTCACAATTATCGAAATCACCGCTCGGGGATTCCGGGAGCGCACCTACCAGCGTGCCCGGCATGGCGATCCGGGTCATTACAAAACGGTAGCATGAAGGACTCCCCTAGTCGGAAATGGGCCTTCCGCATCATGGCGACCCTGGGCGCGGCCATCCTGGTGTCGGCCATAGGCGCGGTGATCATGCCGAACGGCCAGTCTCGGGTTGTGCAAGGCGTGGTGGTCGGCGTGATAGATGGCGACACCCTCATCCTCCGTGTGGACGACAGGGAGCGGGTGTGCATCCGTCTTGCAGGCCTCGATGCGCCCGAGAAGCGCCAGGATTTCTGGGAGGCGGCCAAGCGATCCTTGTCGGACCTCGTATTCCGGCGTCCGGTGCGCGTGGCGGTGGTCGACGTGGACGCCTCAGGACGCTTCGTGGGCAAAGTCTATACTGCGGATCTATTTGTGAACGCGGAGCAGGTCGGGCGGGGCATGGCTTGGGGGCGTGGCCGTTACAGTCGCGACGAGCGGCTGGTGGCGCGGCAGGCGGAGGCCCGGCAGCAAGGCAAGGGGTTGTGGGCCGCCGCGGACCCTGTGCCTCCCTGGGAATTTAGAGACCACTGAGGACGCAACCATGATCGCCGAATCGGTGCAGACGATCCCCATCGATACAGGCTTCGCCGACGCCGCACCGGTTCAGACGCCTGCGGAGATTGCACGGGACGACGCACCGGCAGGACAGGGGCTCTACAACTACCTGAGCGCCATCCAGCAGGTCGTGCGCAATCAGATCCCTCCGGCTTGGGTGCGTGCCGAGGTCAGCCAGATCTCGAGACGCAATGGGAACATCTACATCGACCTCGTCGAACATGACGCTCACGGTCAGATCATCGCCAAGGTCCGGGCGGTCATCTGGCGCAACGCCGCCTTCAGCATTGTCACCAAGTTCGAACAGGGTGCTGGCGCTGCGCTCGAGGCAGACATCAAGGTGATGATCAAGGTCCGGGCCGAACTCCATCCTCAGTACGGCCTCGCGGTGGTGATCAGTGACATCGACCCCGCCTACACCCTGGGCGACATGGAGGCCAAGCTGCGCCAGATCCGGGCGCACCTGCGGGACAAAGGGATCTACGACATCAACCGCAGCCTTCCGCAACCGGGAGAGTTCACCCGGGTCGCCGTCATCGCCCCATCCGAGGCGGCCGGGCTCGGCGACTTCCGGCGCGAAGCGGACCTGCTAGCGGCCCACGGCGTCTGCACCTTCGACTATCAAACGGCCACTTTCCAGGGCAGGGAGGCGCCCAAGGCCATCTACAGCGCCATGCGCTCCCTCTGGGAGGATCACCAGGTTACGCCTTACGATGCCCTCGTCATCATCCGCGGGGGCGGCGCCCGAGCGGATCTCCAGTGGCTGAACGATCTCCGGCTGGCCGAGGCGATATGCCGGATTTCCATTCCCGTGTTCACAGGCATCGGCCACGAGCGGGACAACACCATCCTCGACGAGGTGGCGACGCGGTTCGACACACCCTCCAAGGTGATCCGCCACATCGCAGAGACCATCACCCGTAACGCCACGCAGGCCGCGGAGGACTGGAAGTTCATCGGGGAGGTGGCCCGCCAGCAGGTGATGCGGGCGCACCAGGAAGCCGAGGGACTGATCCGCCTGGTCGGCGAGTCGGCGCATGGGCGCCTTCAACTGGCCCGGGAGCAGGCCGATCGAACCCATGCGGGCATCGGGCAGCAGGCACGGACACTCCTGCACTTGTCAATGTCCAGGGTGCAGGGGCACCGGGAGGACATGGAGCGCCATACCCGACAGGCGCTTGGCCGGGCGGGGCAGGAAGTCGAGCACCACCGCTCGGACGTGACGATGCTGGTTCAGCGCGAGATGGACGCTGCGCGCATGAGGCTCGACGATCTGGCGCGTGGCGTGGCCGGGCGCGCCCGGAGCCTGGTGCGGGATGCCGGCCGGCAGGTGCTTGGCCTGGGCGCGGATGTCCGCGATCT
>SDAY01000227.1 GCA_006212015.1 Halothiobacillaceae bacterium | reverse complement strand
TTACTTTGCCGCGAACCACGCGCTCAGGTCATCCGAACCGCCGACATGCTGGCCGTCGATGAACACCTGCGGCACGGTCTCGCGGCCGCTGGCGGCACGCAGGCCACGGATGCCCACCGCATCACCGACCATGATTTCATCGTACGCCATGCCGGCATCGGCCAGCATACCCTTGGCGCGGGCGCAGAACGGGCAGCCCTCACGACTGAACACCAGCACGGAGGCCGGCTTGGCGGCATTCGGCGCGATGAAGTCCAGCATGGTGTCAGCGTCGGAGACCTCGTACGGGTCGCCCGGCACGTTCGGCTCGATGAACATCTTCTCGACCACGCCATCCTTGACCAGCATGGCATAGCGCCAGGAGCGCTTGCCGAAGCCCAGGTCATCCTTGTCGACCAGCATGCCCATGCCGTCGGTGAAATCGCCATTGCCGTCCGGGATGAAGGCCACGTTCGGCGCGTTCTGGTCCTTCGCCCACTCGTTCATGACGAAGGTGTCGTTGACCGACATGCACACGATACTGTCCACGCCGCTCTCGAAGGTAAGCCTCCAACCGCCCCACCTACCCCTCTTGGCCTGGACGCGTTATAACACTGTCCATCCCCTCAGCGGCAGCAGTTCGTCGATGCGGCTGTTGGGCCAGGTGGGGAGTTTTTCCAAGGTGCTCCGAAGCTAGCAGCCTGTCGGGCTTGAGCGGCTGAAGCGAAAAATGTCGCAGAACGAGGACAGCAATAACGATTTTGCCGGGCCATAGCAGGGACTATGGCCCAAAAAAGCGGCGAAATATGGACCGGCCCGCAGCTTTTGCAGCCAGTTCGTCTCAAGTCCGACAGGTTGCTAGGGAGAGGGGGCTCTGGCGTTTGTGTGTGGAAAACTATTCCAAGCCGCTCCACCCTCTCCCCAACTGCCCCCTCGGCTACGCCTCTCCCCCGTCAAGGGGGAGGGGGCAAAACAACAGCCCCCTTAAATCAACGCATACCCCCATGAACATCGCCATCCTGCAACACATGGCCCACGAAGGCCCTGGCAGCATTGCCGACTGGGCAAGCGCACGCGGCCACACGCAACGCATTCATCACTTTTATCAAAACGAGATGCCGCCCGAGCCAAGCGAATTTGACCTCCTGGTCGTGCTTGGCGGCGATATGAGCGTGCACGACCAGGCCGTCCACCCCTGGCTTGCACCCGAGCGCGACCTTATCAAGGCGTCACTGGATGCGGGAAAGCCGGTTGTCGGCATTTGCCTCGGTGCGCAGCAAATCGCCCTTGCACTCGGCGCGGCGGTCTATCCCAACAACCAGCGCGAAGTCGGCTTCTGGCCCATCCGCAAAGCCGCCGATGCCCTGCCCCTGCCGGACGAGCTGACCGTGCTGCACTGGCATGGCGACACCTTCGACCTGCCCGCCGACGCGCGTCTATTCGCCAGCAGCGAAGGTTGCCGCAACCAGATGTTCCTTGCTGCCGACGGCCTGGCGCTTGGGCTGCAATGCCATATCGAAACCACCGCCGAGATGGTGGAGGACTTCTGCCGCGAGGATGCCGCCTACCTCATCCCGCCCGCCGGGCAGGGCCGCTGGATGCAGGATGCCGCACGGATGCGCGCCGAAACCGCCGCCTACCCTGCCATGCGCGACGCGCTTTTTGCGCTACTCGATGCCTTTAACGCCTAAGTGAGACCGACCATGACCATCTGGACCGACCTGTGCGCCCTTGCCGACCTGCCGCCCAATGTCGGCCTCGCTGCCCGCTTGGGCGACACCCAGATCGCCCTGTTCCACCTGCCGGATAGCGACGAGAAAGTCTTCGCCCTCAGCAACCACGACCCCAAAAGCGGCGCGAATGTGCTGGCACGCGGCATTCTTGGCGACCTGGGCGGCGAGCGGGTGGTCGCCTCGCCACTGTACAAGCAGCACTACCGCCTGCGCGATGGCCATTGCATGGAGGATGAGGGCATCAAAGTGCCGGTTTGGGCGGTGCGCATCGAAGCCGGACGGGTGCGGGT
>SDAY01000082.1 GCA_006212015.1 Halothiobacillaceae bacterium | reverse complement strand
CTTACTGGCAGCCTGCTGAGATACCGTGGGTAAAAACTGGCGAGATTGATTTCGTGCCAGTTACATCGGTGCAAGAGTCAATTTCAAAAAAAGCGTTGGCGGAGTGTTCTCTCTCACTGCTACCTCCCAAAACCGTCCTCGTTGCAATTACCGGAGAAGGCAAAACGCGTGGACGCTCGGCAGTGCTTGAGATGGCTGCAACAACGAACCAGCACTCGGTTTCGATTCTTCCAAACGACACTTGGGATGCTTATTTCCTTCAACTTTGGATGCAGTCGTCTTACCCCGACTTGCGCGAACTTTCAGAGGGGCGCGGTGGAAGTAGGTCTGCCTTGAGCGGCGGACAAATCAAAGCCTTGGAAATTCCCGCGCCCGATATTGACGAACAACGCCGCATCGTCACCCGCCTGAAAGCCCGACTTGCCCAAGCCGACGCCATGGCGCAAGCTGCCGCCGCGCAACTGGCCGAGATTGAGCGCCTGCCGCAACGACTGCTGGCGCAGGCGTTTGCGCTGCAAGGAGACAGAGCATGAGCGCGAAGCGCATCGGTAAGCCGCAGCAAGCCTGCGCCACGGGTGAGATCATGGGCGTGTATCGAGACAAAACCTTGCCGCAGCTCCCTCTATTTGATACTGAGACTGACATGACGGCGGAGGAGGTCGGCGGTGCAAGCGCCCCGACAGGAAAATTCAGCAATTATGTGGTTTATGTGGACGAAAGCGGCGACCACGGTATGCAATCGCTGGATGAAAATTACCCGTTGTTTGTGCTGGCGTTCTGCGTGTTCCACAAACGCTACTACAGCGAGAAAGTCGTTCCTGCCTTACAGAAGTTCAAGTTCAATTGCTTTGGTCACGACGTGGTGGTTTTGCACGAGCATGAGATTCGCAAGGAAAAGGGCGCGTTCAAGTTTGATAACCGGCAACATAAGCAGGCGTTCTTGAGCGAGCTGACGGATATTATCGAGGCCAGCCATTTCATCCTGATGAGCTGTGTGATTGATAAGGCAAGGCTGCGCGCCCGTGGAGGTGTGGCCGATAACCCCTATCATCTGGCGCTAGGGTTTTGCCTTGAGACACTGCACGAGTTCCTGTTGGAAAAAAATCAGGACGGGGCGCTGACGCATGTGGTGGTCGAATGCCGGGGCAAAAAGGAAGATAACGAGCTGGAGCTGGCTTTCCGTCGTATTTGCGATGGCGCCAACACGAAGAGCAAACCGCTTCCGTTCGATATCATTTTTGCCGATAAGAAAGTGAACTCCTCCGGCTTGCAGCTCGCGGACCTGGTGGCGCGGCCGGTAGGGATGAGCGTGCTGCGGCCTCATCAGGAAAATCGGGCGTTTGAGGTACTCAAGCGCAAATTTTTCTGTAGCGGTGGTCGCGAGAAGTTGGGGGAAGGATTCGAGAATTGGGGGCTTAAGATTTTCCCGCCTTTAGATAGCGAAAAGCCCCGATGAAACTCACCGAGGCTGTAACGCCGACCAGGAACCCCTAGTCCACTTGCGCGCCACTATAGACCATGCAAGCCCCTGTTGACAATGAATTTCTAGAGCTGCCCCATGCCCCGTTCCAATAAAACTGCCCCATCAAGCAAGCCGCCCGCCCCGTCCACTCACCCAGTCAAGGCCCCCAAGGCCATTGCCTCGACCCAGTCGCTATCCAGCTTCGTCAAGAGCATTTGCGATGTGATGCGCCGCTCCAACTGCGCCAGCGCCTTGCAATATGTGCCGGAGCTGACCTGGATTTTGTTCCTGCGCATTCTGGACGCGCAGGAAGCACGCGAGGCCGAGCAGGCTGAAGTGCAGGGGGCAGATTTTTCGCCCGCACTGCGCCGCCCCTACCGCTGGCAGGATTGGGCTGCGCCGTGGTCGGACAAAGCCGGTCACCCGAAGACATCGGATGGCAAAGTGCAGGGTTGGAAGCGGCAAGAGTTGTTCGCCGCCGGTGACGGCAGGCTGTTCGATTTCATCAACAAGGCATTGCTGCCGCATTTGCACGCGCTGGATGTGGATGTGCGCAGCGGCTTGCCCAACCCGGCGGCCAGCCCGAAGCAGCGCATCATGGGCCGCATCATGACGGCGGTGGAGCGCGTGCGGGTGGATGACGAGGCCAATTTGCGCGACATCCTCGACCGGGTGCACGAAATCAGCATCGACCACATCGACGACACGCATTTCTTTACGCTGTCGCAGGTGTATGAGGATTTGCTGTTGAAGATGGGCGAAAAGAATTCCGATGGCGGGCAGTTCTTTACACCGCGTGAGGTGATTCGCGCCATGGTGCATACGGTTAATCCCAGCTTGGGGCAGACGGTGTACGACCCCTGCTGCGGTACGGGCGGTTTTTTAGCGGTCGCCTATGAGCACATGGCACGTTCGTTGGGCAATGCGGCGGCGGCCACGCACATTGAACAGCTCAAGCACGACACCTTTTTCGGGCGCGAGAAGGAAAACCTGGTGCTTCCCATTGCGCTGGCCAATCTGGTGCTGCACGGTATCGATCAGCCGAATCTGTGGCATGGCAACTCACTGACGCGCCGCGCGACCTACGCCGAATTGTTCCGGCACGCGCCTGCGCAGTTCGATGTGATCCTGACCAATCCGCCTTTTGGCGGCAAGGAGGGCAAGGATGCACAGAAGAATTTCGCGTTTGAAACCAGTTCCACCCAGGTGCTGTTTGTGCAGGACATCCTGTCCGAACTTGCGCCGGACGGCACCTGCGCCATTGTGCTGGATGAGGGCTTGCTGTTCCGCACCAACGAAAACGCCTTCGTCGAAACCAAGCGCAAGCTTACCGATGAATGTGATTTGTGGGCCATCGTCAGCCTGCCCGGCGGCGTGTTTTCCACGGCGGGTGCGGGCGTGAAGACTAATCTGCTGTTTTTCACCAAGGGCAAGAAGACTGAGCACATCTGGTATTACGACCTGTCGTGGGTCAAGGTAGGCAAGAAAACGCCGCTGACCTTGGCGCACTTCGGCTTTGGCAAGCATGGCGAAGTGCTGGCTGATGATGCCTTGCCCGCTATCCTCACGGCTGACTGGCTGGCCGATGAAGAAAATACAGGCAAGCCATTTCCCAGTTACGCCCGCATGCTGCAACACCGTGGCCAGCCCGACGGCGCAAGCCGTTATTCCTGGATGGTGGATTTCGCCGCTCGCCGTGCCAAGGCGCGAGGGGACACGCAGCCGCTGCTGGACAAGGCTGCTGACATCAAGGCGGCGGTGGTTGAACTGAAGGAAGACCTCAAACGGTTGAAAAGGGACAAGGCGGACAAGGAACGGATCGAGGCGCTGGAGGCTGATATCCGTGAGCGCGAGAAAGCGGCGCGCGGCCTGGAGACCGAGGCCGCCGCCATCGATGCGGTAGTGTTCGATCTGAAGGCGGTCAACCCCAACGCGGTGATGATCGTGGACGAGCGCACGCCTGCGGAGATCATCGAAAGCATCGCGGTACAGGGGCGTATCGTCGCGGATGCGCTGGCGCGGTTGAGTGCGCTGATGACCGCTGAGTCGGAAGCGCCGTCATAATCCTGTAGAGATTGAAGGTGGCCAGGGCGCCTTGTGACGCCCCGACCCTCCGGCCACAATGCAGCCATGCCGAAACTCATCCTGCTCAACAAACCCTTCGACGTGCTCTGCCAGTTCACCGACGGCGAGGGCCGCGCCACGCTGGCCGACTTCGTCGACCAGAAGGGCTACTACCCGGCTGGCCGGCTGGACCGAGACAGCGAGGGGCTGGTGGTGCTGACCGATCACGGCCCGCTGCAGGCGGTGATTGCCGACCCGAAACACAAGCTGCCCAAGACCTACCTCGTGCAGGTCGAGGGCGAGGTCACGGACGAGGCGCTGGCGCAATTGCAGCAGGGCGTCATTCTCAACGACGGCCCGACCCTGCCCGGTGATGCGCGCCGCATCGACGAACCCGCGTGGCTGTGGGCGCGCGACCCGCCGGTGCGCTTCCGCCAGGCCATCCCGACCTCATGGCTGGAACTGACGATCCGCGAGGGTCGCAACCGCCAGGTCCGGCGCATGACCGCCGCCACAGGCTTCCCCACCCTGCGCCTGATCCGCTGGGCGGTGGGCCCGTGGACGCTGGAAGGACTGGACCCTGGCGCATGGCGTTTTGCCGAGGCCGAAGGTATGGTGACGGGCTTCACCAAGCCGCAACGACATCCCCACCCGACGCATGGCCGCCCCCGATCTTCAAATCCTCGAAGCCGCTCTCGCTGATGGCCTGACCCGCGATGCGCACGCCCTGAGCGCGCGTCTGCACGGGCTGAAAAAGCGCGCCGCCAGGGGCCTGCCGATCGACAAGGGACTGGCGGAGATCGCCGGACAGATCGAGGCCTCGCGCAACGCGGTGTCGGCCCGCCGCGCCCATGTGCCCGCGATCCGCTATCCCGAAGAGCTGCCCGTCGTCGCCCGCCGCGCGGAGATCCTCGCCGCGCTGGAGAAAAACCAGGTGCTGATCCTGTGCGGCGAGACCGGTTCCGGCAAGACCACCCAGCTGCCGAAGATCGCGCTGGAATTGGGGCGAGGCGTGCGTGGCTTGATCGGCCACACCCAGCCGCGCCGCATCGCCGCGCGCTCGGTCGCCGCGCGCATCGCGGAGGAGCTGGGCACGCCGCTGGGCGAGCAGGTCGGCTACCAGGTGCGCTTCGCCGGGCAGGTGGGCGATGCCACCCTCATCAAGGTGATGACCGACGGCATCCTGCTGGCCGAGATCCATTCCGACCCGCTGCTCTCGCGCTACGACACCCTCATCATCGACGAGGCGCACGAGCGCAGCCTCAACATCGACTTCCTGCTCGGCTACCTCAAGCGCCTGCTGCCGAAGCGCCCGGAGCTGAAGCTGATCGTCACCTCCGCGACGCTCGATGTTGAACGCTTCAGCAGGCATTTCGACGGGGCTGAAATCATGTCGGTCGAGGGTCGCACCTACCCGGTCGACATGCGCTACCGCCCGGTGCAGGGCAGTGATGACGACCGTGACCGCGACCTGCCCAGGGCGCTGCTGGACGCCGTGGACGAGCTGGCCGCCGAGGGCATGGGCGACATCCTCGTCTTCCTCGACGGCGAACGCGCCATCCGTGAAGCGGCCGAGGCGTTGAGCAAGCATCATCCCCCCAGGCATCTCGGACCCACCGAAATCCTGCCGCTCTACGCCCGCCTGTCCGCCGCCGAGCAGGCCCGCGTGTTCCACAAGCATTCCGGGCGGCGCATCGTGCTCGCCACCAACGTGGCCGAGACCTCGCTCACGGTGCCGGGCATTCGCTATGTGATCGACACCGGATTGGCGCGCGTCTCACGCTTTTCGCCGCGCGCCGGGGTGCAGCGCCTGCAGGTCGAGCCGATCAGCCAGGCCGCCGCCCGCCAGCGCGCCGGACGTTGCGGCCGCCTTGGTCCCGGCATCTGCATCCGCCTGTATGGCGAGGACGATTTCGACAAGCGCCCCGCGCACACCGACCCCGAGATCCTGCGCACCAACCTCGCGGCGGTCATCCTGCGCATGGAGAGCCTCAAGCTCGGCCATGTCGACGATTTCCCCTTCCTCGACATGCCCGAAGGCCGCCAGATCAAGGCCGCCTACGACCTGCTGTTCGAGCTGCATGCCGTCGACGAAGACCGCCGCCTGACCCGGCTTGGCGGCTACCTCGCCCGCCTGCCGGTCGACCCGCGCCTGGGGCGCATGCTGCTGGCCGGGGAACACGACGGCTGCCTGGCCGAGATGCTGGTGATCGTCAGCGGCCTGTCCGTGCAGGACCCGCGCGACCGCCCGGCCGACAAGGCCCAGGCCGCCGACCAGGCGCACTCAGCGTGGAAGAACCCGCAGTCCGACTTCCTCACCCTGCTCGCGCTCTGGCGCTGGTTCGAGGAGCAGGCGCGCCACCTCTCGCAGGCCAAGCTGCGCGGGGTGTGCGAGAAGAACTTCCTCTCCTATGTGCGCATGCGCGAGTGGCGCTCGCTGCATCAGGAGCTGCGCGGCCTGTTCCACGAGGAGGGCGTGAAGGAGAACGAAAAAGAAGCCCCGGATGATGCCATCCACCGCGCCCTGATGACCGGCCTGCTCGGCCACCTCGCCCTGCGCGACGAGGAGAAGCGCAAGAGCACGCCCGCCAAGACCAGGGGGCGCCCGGAACCTGTGGCCTATCGCGGGGTGAAGGGCCGCAAGCTCGCCATCCACCCCGGCTCGGCCCTGGTCAAGGAGCCGCCCAAGTGGCTGATGTCCGCCCAGTGGATCGAGACCGCGCGCCTGTGGGGCGCGACCAACGCGGCGATCAACCCGCGCTGGATCGAGCCGCTGGCCCGCCACCTGCTGACCCGCGAGATCAGCGAGCCGCACTACCAGCCCGAATCCGGCCGCGTCGCCGCCTATGAGACCTTGAGCCTGTACGGCCTGCCGGTGGTCATGCGCCGCGCGGTGAACTACGCGGCGATTGATCCGGCGGATGCGCGGCGGATCTTCATCCGCGATGGCCTCGTGACCGACGCATGGCAACCCGATCATGGCTTCATGGCGTACAATCGCGCCATGATCGAGGACATTCAGGCGCTGGAGGCCAAGGCGCGGCGGCCGGACATCCTCATCGACGACGAGGCGCTGTGCGCCTTCTTCGAGCGCGAGCTTCCGCCGGAGGTGGTCGACGGCCCGACGCTTGCCGCCGCGCTGCGCAAGGACAAGGCGCTGGATGCGCGCCTGCGCCTGACCCGCGCGGCGCTGATGCGCCACGAGGCGGAGACGGTGACGGGCGGGCGCCTGCCGGATCGCATCCGCCTGGGCGAGATCGAGGTCCCGCTGCGCTACCACTTCGAGCCGGGCGCGGCCGACGACGGCGTGACCGCGACCGTGCCGCTGGCCGAACTGAACCGGCTGGACGCGCAGGCCGCCGAATGGCTGGTGCCGGGCCTGCTGGAGGAGAAGGTCGCCGCGCTGATCAAGGCCCTGCCCAAGGCGCAGCGCCGCCAGCTGGTGCCCGCGCCGGACGTGGCGCGCGCGCTGGTCGAACGGATCACCGATGGCCTGAAGGACTGGCCGCCGCGGGGCCGCCTGACCGAGCGCCTGTCCGACGAGGCGCGACGCATGAGCGGGGCGCAGGTCGAACCGGCCGACTGGCCGCTGACCGGGATCGAGCCGCACCTGCGCCTGCGCGTGGAGCTGGTGGACGATGCGGGCGAGGTGCGCGCCAGCGGGCGCGACCTGAGCGAGATGCAGCAGGCGCTCGGCGGCGCGGCCAAGCGCGCCTTCGTCAAGCGCTTCGAGGCGCGCAAGGGCCTGACCGAGTGGGATTTCGACGCGCTGCCGGAGGTGATGCTGATGGATGCCTCGGCGCCCCCCACCCTCTCCCCCGGCCCCTCGCCCCTCAAGGGAGAGGGGAGTGTCACCGTCTACCCGGCGCTGGTCGATGCGGGCGAGAGCGTGACGCTCTCCCGGCTCGACACCGCCGAGGCCGCGCGCGAGGCGACCGCCAAGGGCCTCACCCGCCTGTTCCTGCTTGCCGCGCGCGAGGAGGTGAAGGCGCTCAAGCGCGACGTGGCGCGCGACAACGCGCTCTGCCTGCTCTACTCCGCCCTGCCGGGCGTGAAGGGCATCGACAAGCCCTGCGCCGACCTGCAGGACGAGGTGGTCTGGCGCGTCGCGCGTGGCGTGTTCCTGGAAGGCGACTGGCCGCGTGACCGGGCGAGCTTCGAGGCGCATGTCGCCACCTGCCGGCCGCGCCTGTATGCCGAGGGTCTGAAGCTGCTTGGCGTGCTGCGCGACCTGCTCAAGGACCAGCAGGCCCTGCGCCAGAAGATCGGCGGCACGATCGCGCTGTCCTGGGTCGAGCCGGCGGCGGGGGTCATTCCTGGACCCCGCCCTTCGGGGGTCGCCTTGCGGCGACCCAACGTCGTTCCCGACGGCGTTGCTCGCGACATCGGCGCCCAGCTCGACCGGCTGTTCGCCCGCCACTTCATCCTCGACACCCCGGATGCGATCTGGCGGCGCCTGCCGGTCTACCTCAAGGCCATCGGCCGCCGACTGGAACGGCTGGACCAGAACCCGGAGCGCGACCGCCAGGCGCGCGCCCAGCTCGAACCGCTGCGCCTGCGCGCGGACCGGTTGCTGGCGCGCAAGGATCTGGACGTGGAGGCGCGTGCCAGTCTCGAATTCATGCTCGAGGAGCTGCGCGTGCAGCTCTTCGCCCAGGAGCTCAAGACCGCCGCGCCCGTCTCGCCGGGCCGCGTCGAGGCCCAGTTGCGAGCCCTGGAGGGCGGCGGCCGGGCCTGATGCCTTGCGAATCCATCGGCTGCGCCCCGAACGCCGCCTCGATCACGATATTGGACGTGGCGCCGCATGCAGGAGCGCGCGTGCTCGCGATGACGTCGCTGATGTGTAGGAGCGGCGCCCTCGCCGCGATGAAGGCCGCGCCACCCTTTGGCCTAACGCGGCGCTG
>SDAY01000081.1 GCA_006212015.1 Halothiobacillaceae bacterium | reverse complement strand
CGGCCATGATCGTGCAGGGCAAGTACCGCACCTCGGGCAGCCTGGCCGGCGCCAATGCAAAGATGGTCGAGGTGGTGGATGCGCTGATCGCCATGGAAACCGGCGCCCGTTGAACCGCGGGCTGTCTGGCTGATTGCCGATGAACCGGACGTTTTCCCTCATCGTTGCCCTGCTGCTGGCGGCCTGGATTGGGCTCGGCCCGCAGGCCGCGCTGGCGCGTGGCGAGCCGGCGGTCGCGAGGGGACCGGCCGAGCAGGTGCTCGCCGAGGCCTTCCAGCGCCAGCAGGGCGATATCCTGGTCGAGGGGCGCGGGGTGGTCGAGAAGCTGCTCAAGGATGACCGCAACGGCCACAAGCATCAGCGTTTCGTCCTGCGCCTCGCCTCCGGGCAGACCGTGCTGGTGGCCCACAACATCGACCTCGCGCCGCGCATCGACAGCCTCGCCGCCGGCGACGAGATCGCCTTTCTTGGCGAGTACGAATGGAATCCCAAGGGCGGGGTGATCCACTGGACCCACCATGACCCCGCCGGGCGCCATCCCGCGGGCTGGCTCCGCCATCGCGGGCGGATCTATCAATAGCCCGGGCCATCTTTCGGGGCAATAGTCCTTGGGTCCGCGCGGGGGGCGGCCTTATGCTAGGGCATCGATCCATCAAGGCCCGCCGCCACGCATGACCACCGCCGAACTCTTTGTACGCTGCCTTGAGGCCGAAGGGGTGGAAACCATCTTCGGCGTGCCGGGCGAGGAAAACCTCGACCTGCTGGATGCCTTGCTCGACAGCTCCATCCGCTTCATTCCCACCCGCCACGAACAGGGCGCGGCCTTCATGGCCGACGTGCACGGCCGCCTGACCGGCCGGGCCGGGGTGTGCCTCGCGACCCTCGGTCCCGGCGCGACCAACCTCATCACCGGGGTGGCGGATGCCAACATGGATCACGCGCCGCTGGTCGCCATCGCGGGCCAGGCCTCCACCGACCGGCTGCACAAGGAATCGCACCAGGTGCTCGACCTGGTGGAGATGTTCCGCCCGATCACCAAGTTCGCCACCCGCGTTCTGACCCCCTCGACCGTGCCGGAAACGGTGCGCAAGGCCTTCAAGCTGGCGCAGTCCTCCAAGCCGGGGGCGGCCTTCATCGAGCTGCCGGAGAACATCGCCGAGATGCCCGCCGAGGGTGCCCCGCTGAAACACAGCGAGGGCCATCGCCCGGGACCGACCGAGCGGACGGTATCGGAGGCGGCGCGGCTGATTTCCGGGGCGAGGAACCCCATCATCCTGGCCGGCAACGGCGTGATCCGCGCCGGCGCGCACGAGGCCCTGGCGGCCTTCGCCGGACAGTTGAACATCCCCGTGGCCAACACCTTCATGGCCAAGGGCGTGATCCCGTTCAAGCACCCCATGGCGCTCGGCAGCGTGGGGCTGCAGGCCAAGGACTATGTGGGTGTGGGCTTCGACCATGCCGACCTGATCATCGCCATCGGCTACGACGTGGTGGAATACCACCCGCACCTCTGGCACCCCACCCGCGACCGCGCCATCCTGCATATCGACGACACCCCGGCGGAGATCGACCAGTACTACGGCGTGACGCTGGAGGTGCTGGGCGACATCGGCCTGACCCTGGAGCGGATCGCCCTGCGCGCCCGGCCGCATGAAGGGCAGGCGCTCCGCAAGCTGCGCCAGATGATGATCGCCGACATGGGCGAGCACGCGCGCGACGCGATCTTCCCGCTCAAGCCGCAGAAGCTGATCTGGGACCTGCGTACCGTGCTCGACCTGGAGGACATCGTCATCTCCGACGTGGGTGCGCACAAGATGTGGCTGGCACGCATGTTCCGCTGCGAGTTCCCCAACACCTGCCTGATCTCCAACGGCTTCGCCAGCATGGGTATCGCCCTGCCGGGTGCCATCGCCGCCAAGCTGGCCCGGCCCGACCGCACCGTGGTCGCGGCGACCGGCGACGGCGGCTTCCTGATGAACGTGCAGGAGCTGGAGACTGCCGTGCGGCTGGGCACGCCGATCATCGTGCTGGTCTGGAACGACGGCGGCTACGGCCTGATCGAGTGGAAGCAGATGGCCCAGTTCGGCCGTCCGGCCTTCGTCAAGTTCGGCAACCCGGACTTCGTCAGGCTGGCCGAATCCTTCGGTGCGCGCGGCTATCGCGTCGGGCCGGAACTGGGCCTGCAGGATGCCCTGCGCGAGGCCATCGCCAGCCACGCGGTCTGCGTGATCGACGTGCCGGTGGACTACAGCGAAAACCTCAAGCTGACCGCGCGGCTTGGCGACATGGTGTTCCCGATGTGATGAAACATCACGACATACCGCACGCCTCACCTCATCCCGAGGTGAATCCCGGGCAGCGGCTGAAGCTGCTCAGCTACAACATCCAGGTCGGCATCGCCAGCCGGGCCTATCGTGAATACCTCACCAGCGGCTGGAAGCATGTGCTGCCCTCGCCGTGCCGCACGCGCAATCTTGACCAGATCGCGGAGGTGATCGGCGGCTACGACATCGTCGGCCTGCAGGAGGTCGATGCGGGCAGCTTTCGCAGCCAGTTCATCAACCAGGCCGAATACCTTGCCCAGCGCTCGAACATGCCGTTCTGGGAGCACCAGACCAATCGCGACCTGGGGCATCTTGCCAAGCACAGCCTGGGCATGGTGGCCCGTTATCAGCCGTACAAGGTCGAGCATCGCGCCCTGCCGGGGTTGCTGCCCGGGCGCGGCGTGATGCTGGCTCGCTTTGGCACGCCCGAGGCCCGGCTGACCGTGGCGGTCATGCACCTAGCGCTCGGGCGCGGATCGCGCATGCGGCAGATGGGCTTCGTGGCCGATCTGCTGGCAAAAGAGTCCAACGCCATCCTGATGGGTGACTTCAACTGCCTGCCCCATGCGCCGGAAATGCGCATGATGCAGGCGAGGACCGGGCTGGTCCTGCCGGACAGGGAATTGCACACCTATCCGAGCTGGCGCCCGAACCGGATGATTGACTATATTCTCGTGACTCCCACCCTGCGCATGCGCGAGGCCGAGGTGCTGCATCTGCCGCATTCCGATCACCTGCCGCTGGCGGTGGAGGTTGAACTGCCTCCAGGTCTAACTTTGTGAGAACGTCATGACCGCGCAAGCCAGTGAAGGTGACGATTGGAAGGGCCGCTATCTCGATACCCTGCATACCCTGGAAGAGCGCGATGAGCGTCTGGCGACCTCGGATGAATTGATCCGGCTTTCCCTGGCGCGGCTTGCGCTGGCTGCGGAGAAGGCCTATCCCTCACTGGAAAAACCCCTTGCCAGCCTGCGCCAGGAGGTCAAGTCCGCGCCGGAGGGCAAGCTGCCGCTTGGGCGTCTGCTCAATCAGCTCAAGGATGTGGTCAACGCGTTGCGCACGATTGAAACGCGCAGCGAGGACATCGAGCCGGAAAAGGGATCCCCGGCAGCCGCCGAGCCGAATCTTGATGACCGCGCCGCGCTGGCCCGCCGTTTTCTTGCGGTGTTGCTGGAAAAGCTCGCCCTGACCCATGATCTGGAAGAGCGCAAGTCGGACCTTCTCGAAACGCTGGGCTTGCCGAGCGAGGGCGAGGTCACGACCGTGCTGATCGACCGCGCAGCCTCGCTCGTCAACGACATGCGCAAGCAGCTCGAGCACGAGAAGGATGACCTGGCCAGCTTCCTCAAGCAGCTGACCGACACCCTCAGCGAGCTCGACCGGGACGTGCAGGCCGACATCGAACTGCTGCACGATGACACGGGCACCCGCCTGGCCCTGCATGATGCGGTCGACAGCCAGATGCGCGGCCTGGAAGAGGATATTTCCGCGGTTGACGACGTCAACCAGCTCAAGGGCATCATCAGCACCCGCCTGGATCGCCTGCGGCTGCACATGAACGGCCTGCGCGCGTCGGAGGCGCGTCTGGTCGAGCGGATGGAAAACACGACGGCGGCCATGCGCGGCCGCATCGTCCGGCTGGAAAAGGAAACCGAGAGCCTGCGCGAGAACCTGCAGGCCAGCCGCGAGCGCATGCTGGTCGATGCCCTCACCGGCGTGCCCAATCGGCTGGCGCTGGATGAGCGGGTCAAGCTTGAGTGGGCGCGCTTCAAGCGTCACAAGCAGCCCCTGACCTTGGCGGTATGGGATATCGACCACTTCAAGAAGATCAACGACAGCTTCGGCCACAAGGCCGGGGACAAGGCCTTGCGCATCGTGGCGACCAAGCTTGCCCAGCAGGTGCGCGAGACCGACTTTGTCGGCCGCTATGGCGGCGAGGAGTTCGTCATGCTGTTCATCAACACCAGCGTGCAGGATGCGCTGGGCAAGGCCGATGCCATTCGCGAGGCCATTGCCGGCGCCCCGTTCCGCTATGGCGACAAGCCGCTGACCATCACGCTTTCCTGCGGGCTGAGTCAGCTGCGTGCCAAGGATAGCCTGGAGCA
This sequence comes from Halothiobacillaceae bacterium, assembly GCA_006212015.1. Classification (GTDB taxonomy): domain Bacteria; phylum Pseudomonadota; class Gammaproteobacteria; order Halothiobacillales; family Halothiobacillaceae; genus Thiofaba. The sequence continues at coordinate 4,037 of SDAY01000081.1, read as the reverse complement.
GCTTTTCGAGCGTGCGGATCAGGCCATGTATGCGGCCAAGGAAGCGGGGCGCAATCGCTGCGTGGCGGACTGATACGCCCGACTTGCAATGTGCCCCACCTGCCCGCAGAATTTCACCCACCACCGGCCCGGCGGGCCGGCTCACCGACAGCCACGAAGGAGACCCCGCGTGAGCGAGAACATTGTTTACCTGTCCGACGCCAGCTTTGAGCAGGATGTCATCAAGAGCGAGATTCCGGTTCTGGTCGACTACTGGGCCGAATGGTGCGGCCCCTGCCGCATGATCGCCCCGATCCTCGACGAGATCGCCACCGAATATGCCGGTCGCGTCAAGGTCGCCAAGCTGAACATCGACGAGAACCCGGCCACCCCGCCGAAGTACGGCATCCGCGGCATCCCGACCCTGATGCTGTTCAAGGACGGTGCGGTCGCCGCCACCAAGGTGGGCGCCCTGTCCAAGTCCCAGCTCGCCGCCTTCCTCGACGGCCAGCTCTGATCGTGCCGCCGCTCGCGCCACGCCTGCAACAGCTGGACGTGGCCGAGACGGCGTGTTAGTTTGCACGCACGGTAGGCCATCGCCCGCCGGTCAAGTTTATTCTCATCCTGTTTCCCTCCCCCCCGCGCTATGCCCTTTTCTGGTCGTGGCGATTCCCGCTTTGAAGCCTTCCCCCGCATGAATCTGACCGAAATCAAGAAACAACCCGCCGCCGAGCTGTTCGCCCTGGCCGAGACCATGGGCATCGAAAACATTGCCCGAGCCCGCAAGCAGGACCTGATCTTCGCCATCCTCAAGGCGCATGCCAAGACGGGCGAGTCGATCTACAGCGAGGGGGTGCTGGAAATCCTCTCCGACGGGTTCGGCTTCCTGCGCTCGCCGGACGGCTCCTACCTGGCCGGCCCGGACGACATCTACGTCTCGCCCAGCCAGATCCGCCGCTTCAGCCTGCAGACCGGGGACACCGTGGCCGGCACCATCCGCCCGCCGAAGGAAGGCGAGCGTTACTTCGCCCTGCTCAAGGTCGACTCGATCAACTTCGAGCCGCCGGAGAACACCAAGGGCAAGGTGCTGTTCGAGAACCTCACCCCGCTGCATCCCGAGAAGCGCATGCGCATGGAGCGTGGCAACGGCAGCACCGAGGACCTGACCGCGCGCGTGATCGACATCGTCGCGCCGATCGGCAAGGGCCAGCGCGGCCTCATCATCGCGCCGCCCAAGGTGGGCAAGACGATGATGCTGCAGAACATCGCCCAGAGCATCACCGCCAACTACCCCGAGTGCTACCTGATCGTCCTGCTGATCGACGAGCGCCCGGAGGAAGTGACCGAGATGCAGCGCACCGTGCGCGGCGAGGTCATCGCCTCCACCTTCGACGAACCCGCCACCCGCCATGTGCAGGTCGCCGAGATGGTGATCGAGAAGGCCAAGCGCCTGGTCGAGCACAAGCGCGACGTGGTGATCCTGCTCGACTCCATCACCCGCCTGGCGCGCGCCTACAACATCGTCCAGCCGTCTTCCGGCAAGGTGCTGACCGGCGGCGTGGACGCCAACGCACTGCAGAAGCCCAAGCGCTTCTTCGGCGCGGCGCGCAACATCGAGGAAGGCGGTAGCCTGACCATCCTCGCCACCGCCCTGATCGACACCGGCTCGAAGATGGACGAGGTGATCTACGAGGAATTCAAGGGCACCGGCAACAGCGAGGTGCACCTCAACCGCAAGATCTCCGAGAAGCGAGTCTACCCCGCCATCGACATCAACCGCTCCGGCACCCGTCGCGAGGAGCTCCTCACCGGCGTGGAGGAACTGCAGAAGATGTGGATCCTGCGCAAGTTCCTGCACAACATGGGCGAGCTGGAGGCGATGGAGTTCCTGCTCGACCGTCTCACCAAGATGAAGACCAATAACGAGTTCTGGGATGCGATGAAGCGCTGATTCGTTTCATATCCCAGAAAGCAGAACGCCGGCAGACGCCGGCGTTCTTGTTTGTGCGGTTCGAGGGGCGATCAGCCCTTCATGCGCTCGATGGCGCGCCAGCCGATGTCGCGGCGGCAGAAGCCGCCCTCGAAGCCGACCTTGTCGACGGCGGCATAGGCGCGCTGCTGGGCCTCGTGAATGGTGTCGCCCAGCGCGGTGACGCACAGCACGCGACCGCCTGCGGTCACGACCTCGCCCTGCTCGTCCAGGCGCGTGCCGGCATGAAAGACCTTGGCGTGCTCCGGCAGCGGGGTGTCGAGGCCGTGGATGAGGTCGTGGGTGCGGATCTCGCCCGGGTAGCCGCCCGCAGCCAGAACCACGCCCAGCGCCACGCGCGGATCCCAGCCCGCGCCGGTCTGGTCGAGCCTGCCATCGATGCCGGCCTCCAGCAGGCCGACGAGGTCGGACTGCAGGCGCATCATGATGGGCTGGGTTTCCGGGTCGCCGAAGCGGCAGTTGAACTCCAGTACCCTGGGCGCGCCAGACTTGTCGATCATGATCCCGGCGTACAGGAAGCCGGTGTAGGGCAGGCCGTCCTGCGCCATGCCCTGCACGGTCGGCCTGATCACCTCGTCCATGATGCGCGCCTCGATTTCGGGCGTGACGACCGGGGCGGGGGAGTAGGCGCCCATGCCGCCGGTGTTGGGGCCCTGGTCGCCGTCGTCGCGGCGCTTGTGGTCCTGGCTGGTGGCCATCGGCAGGATGTGCTCGCCGTCCACCATGCAGATGAAGCTCGCCTCCTCGCCGTCGAGGCATTCCTCGATCACCACCCGCGCACCCGCCTGGCCGAACTGGCCGCCCAGCATGTCGCGCACGGCATCTTCCGCCTCAAGCCGGGTCATGGCGACCACCACGCCCTTGCCGGCGGCCAGACCGTCGGCCTTGATGACGATGGGCGCGCCGCGGTCATGGATATAGTCCAGCGCCGGGTTCAGTTCGGTGAACACGCGGTAGTCGGCGGTGGGGATGCGGTGGCGGGCGAGAAAGTCCTTGGCGAAGGCCTTGGAGCTCTCCAGCTGGGCGGCATCCCGGGTCGGGCCGAAGATGCGCAGGCCGCCGTCGCGGAAGGTGTCCACCACGCCCGCGGCCAGCGGGGCCTCGGGGCCGACCACGGTCAGGTCGATGCCCCGATCCCTGGCAAAGGCGAACAGGGCCGGAACGTCCGTTGCGCTGATGGCGATGTTCTCGCACTTGGCCTCGCGCGCGGTGCCGGCATTGCCGGGAGCGACGTAGACGCGGGCGACACGCGGCGATTGAGCCAGTTTCCAGGCCAGGGCGTGTTCACGGCCGCCCGCACCGATGACCAGAATCTTCATTGGGCTTTCCTCCAGGATGTTCATGGCCCATTGTAACGGTCAGGCGGCGGGCGGTCTGCCGCAATCATCGGGCTTGCCACGGGGCTGCAAAAAGGCATTCGATCTGGCGGTCATCCGCGACAGCCTGAGGAAGCGATGCCCCATCGTTGATAGAATGCGCCCTGACCCATCATGCACAGGCCAAGGCGCGTCCAGATGTCCAAGCTCTCCCACGATTTCCTGCGCTACGCGCTTGAGCGCGAGGTGCTCCGCTTCGGCGAGTTCACCCTCAAGTCCGGGCGCGTCAGCCCCTATTTCTTCAACGCCGGCCTGTTCAACACCGGCGATGCCCTGAGCCGTCTCGGCCAGTATTACGCCGAGGTGATCGTGCGCTCCGGGGTGGAGTTCGACATGCTGTTCGGTCCCGCCTACAAGGGCATCCCGCTGGCGGCGGCCACCGCCATCGCGCTGGCCGAGCGCCATGGCCGGGACCTGCCCTGGGCCTTCAACCGCAAGGAGGCCAAGGCGCATGGCGAGGGCGGCAGCATCGTCGGCGCGCCGCTCAAGGGCAAGATCCTGATCGTCGATGACGTCATCACGGCGGGCACGGCGATCCGCGAGTCCCTGGCCATCATCCGCGCCGCCGATGCGCAGGCGGTCGGCGTGGCGGTGCTGCTGGATCGTCAGGAGAAGGGGCAGGGCGAGCTGTCCGCGATCCAGGAAGTGGAGCGCGAGCAGGGCCTCAAGGCCCTGGCGATTGCCGGGCTTGC
>SDAY01000002.1 GCA_006212015.1 Halothiobacillaceae bacterium | reverse complement strand
CTCAAGTCCGACAGGCTGCCAGGCTGAGAGCTTGTGAATCCATCGACTGCGCCCCGATTTCTGCCCCGATCACGACGTTGGGCGGTGCTCGCACCTGCGCGCCCTCGTAGATACAAGGTGCGAATTCATTCGCACACCGCCTTCATCGCGGCGAGGGCGCCGCGCCTACACGCCCGCGCCTGCAATGTCATCGCGGATGCCGGGCGATCCTGCCCGGCCCCCTTCGCGCGGGCGGCGAAACCTGATGGCGAGCATGTCCCGGGTGCGTTCGTGTTCACCGCGCGGAGCGTCTCGGATAGACTCGCCGGTCTGTTCCGAAGGCTGTACACATGAATCCCCTCCCGTACGCCGCGCGATGGCTGATCGCCCTGATCCTCACCGCGGCTTGCGCCCTTTCTCCCGTCCTTGCCGAAGGGCAGCCGGGCGCGAGCGGCGCCCAAAGGCTGTCGCTGGGCGTCTTCGCCTATATCGGCATCGAGCAGACCCGCAAGCAATACCAGCCCATCGTCGATGACCTCAATCAGCGGCTCGCGCCCACGGAAATCCAGCTTGAGGTCCTCCCCCAGTCGGAGATCGACCGACGGGTCAGGGACGGCACGCTGGATCTGGTCACCACCAACCCCACGCATTTTTTGAACGCGCGCGCGCAACAGCCACTCTCCGGCGTGATCGCGACGCTGGTCGAGCTGGACGATGGCGAGCCCCTGTATCGACTCGGCGGGGTCATCCTTGCCAAGGCCGCTCGCACGGATATCGTCGATCTCGAGGATGTGCGCGGAAAGAGGGTGGGTACGCCCGGCCGGTCCAATCTCGGAGGTTTCCGCACCCAGGCCTATGAACTGCTGCTTGCGGGAATCCGGCTGCCCGAGGATGTGCGTGGCATCCATGAGATGAAGACGCATCAGGAGGTCGTGCGCGCGGTGCTCGATGGTCGGGTCGACGTGGGCTTCATCCGTAGCGGCGTGCTGGAGGGGATGGTCAGGGACGGGGAGATCCGCCTGCAGGATCTGCGCGTGATTCACCCCATGCATCACCCGGGATTTCCCTTGATCGCCTCGACGGTCCTGTACCCCGAATGGCCGGTGTTCGCCCTGCCGCATGTCGATGAATCGCTGGTGCGCAAGGTGGCCGCCGCGCTGTTCGCGCTTGAGCCGAACGATCCCGCCGCGCGGGAGGCGGGCATTTACGGCTACACCATCCCCGCCGATTACCTCGCCATCGAGGACCTGACCCGGAAGCTGCGGCTGCCGCCGTATGACCAGGCCCCGTCCTTATACCTTCCTCGACGTGTTGCAGCGCTGGGCCTACCCCCTGCTGGGCATCATGGTCGGCATGCTTGTCATTGCCACTCTCGTGATTCGCCTCCTGCAGGTGCTGGGGCGTGAGAAGCGGCTTCGCGTTCGGCATCAGCGGTTGCTGGACAGTCTGGGGGAGGGGGTCTATGGCGTCGACGCCCAAGGGCGCTGCACCTTCATCAACCCGGTCGCGCTGGACATGCTCGAGGTCACCGAGGCCGAGGTGCTGGGGCAGGACCAGCATGAGATGTTTCATCACCATCATCGGGACGGCAGCCCCTACATGGAGGCGGACTGCCCCATCGCGCGGACCCTCGGGGATGGCGTTGAACGCCGTGTCGACGAATGGTTTTTCCGTGTGGACGGCGAGGGCTTCCCCGTCAGCCTCACGGTCAGCCCCATCATGGACGGCCAGGAGGTCACCGGCGCGGTGGCGGTCTTCCAGGACATCACGGAACGCAAGCGCATGGAGCACGAGCTGATGCGGCTTGCGACCAGCGACACGCTCACCGGCCTGCCCAACCGGCGTCATGTCCTGCAGGAGATGGACCATGAACTGGCCCGCATCAGGCGTTTCGGGGGCGAGGGCTGCCTGCTGATGGTCGATCTGGATCATTTCAAGCGCATCAATGACGAATTCGGGCATGCCGCGGGCGACGTGGTCCTGACGATCTGGGCGGCGCTGATGCGGGGCAGCTTGCGCCAGATCGATACCCCGGGCCGTATGGGCGGTGAGGAGTTTGTCGTCTTGCTGCCGCAGATCGATCAGGCCTCGGCGTCCGTCGTCGCCGAACGCTTGCGCGCGGCGCTTTGCGGGCATGATTTCGTCTTTGGCGGCAAGCATGCTCGCGTCACCGCCAGTATCGGCTGCACCCGCATGATGGCTACGGATGAGCGCGTGGATGACGTGCTATTGCGGGCGGACAAGGCGCTGTACAAGGCCAAGGCCTCCGGGCGCAACCAGGTGGTCCTGGGGTGAGCGGGGCAGCGATGGGTGCGGGCAACCCTTCCGCGCACTCGATCGGCGATGCGCTTGCCTGGGCGATCGGCAGGCTGAATGATTCGGACAGTCCGCGGGTGGATGCGGAACTGCTGCTTGCCCATGTGCTCGGCAGGCCGCGCAGCTACCTGTTCGCCTGGCCGGAGAGGGCGCTTTTGGCGGCGGAGTGGGCCGCCTTCGAGGCCTTGGTCGGGCGCCGCGCCCTCGGTGAGCCGGTGGCCTATCTGGTCGGGACGCGCGGCTTCTTCGGGTTGGATCTCGCCGTCTCTCCCTCGGTGCTGATCCCCCGCCCGGAGACCGAGTTGCTGGTGGAGGCGACACTGGCGCACCTGCCGCCCGGCCCCTGTGCCGTGGCCGATCTCGGCACCGGCAGCGGGGCGATCGCCTTGGCCATCGCGGATCAGCGGCCCGATGCCGAGGTGACGGCGGTGGATGCCTCGCCGGAGGCGCTGGCGGTTGCCCGTGCCAATGCCGGGCGGCTTGGTCTGGCCCATGTGCGTTTCCTGCAAGGCAGCTGGTGCGCGGCCCTGGATGCGGACGGGCGTTTCGATGCCATCATCAGCAATCCCCCCTACATCCGCGAGGATGACCCGCATCTGGCCCGGGGCGATGTGCGTTTCGAACCCGCCATGGCGCTGGCCTCCGGCGCCGATGGCCTGGACGCGATTCGCGCCATCATCGCCTGCGCGCCCGTACACCTGAAGCCGGGGGGCTGGCTGCTGTTCGAGCATGGCTACGACCAGGCAGAGGGCGTGGCGGCGCTGATGCGTGAAGCATGTTTTACGGCGGTCGAGTCGCTGGCCGATCTGCAGGGCCACGACCGCGTGACGCTGGGGCGTTTCTTGTAGGAGCGGCGCCCTCGCCGCGAAAGACGCCTTGAAACCGGCCCGAGGGCGGGCCTCTTGCGGCATGACTCGGGCATTGGGCAGGCCCTTTTTTCTGTGGAATAATGCCTGTTCTTTAAGGCTTTAAGTGGTGCACGAGCAGCAATGGACGAGAACCGCAAGAAGGCGCTAGCCGCCGCACTGACCCAGATCGAACGCCAGTTCGGCAAGGGTTCCGTCATGCGCATGGGCGATTCCACCGCCTCGCGCGAGGTGGATGTCATCTCCACCGGCTCGCTGGGGCTGGACATCGCCCTGGGCATCGGTGGCCTGCCGCGCGGTCGCGTGGTCGAGATCTACGGCCCGGAATCCTCCGGCAAGACGACCCTGACCCTGCAGGCGATCGCCGAGGCGCAGAAGAAGGGCGGCGTGTGCGCCTTCGTGGACGCCGAGCATGCGCTGGACCCGACCTATGCCGCGAAGCTTGGCGTGAACGTGGACGACCTGCTGGTGTCCCAGCCGGACACCGGCGAGCAGGCGCTGGAAATCGCCGACATGCTGGTCCGCTCCAACGCCATCGACGTGGTGGTGATCGACTCCGTCGCCGCGCTGGTGCCGAAGGCCGAGATCGAGGGCGAGATGGGCGATTCCCACGTCGGCCTGCAGGCCCGCCTGATGAGCCAGGCACTGCGCAAGCTGACCGCCAACATCAAGCGCTCCAACACCCTGGTGATCTTCATCAACCAGATCCGCATGAAGATCGGGGTGATGTTCGGCAGCCCGGAGACCACCACCGGCGGCAACGCGCTCAAGTTCTATGCCTCCGTGCGTCTCGACATCCGCCGCATCGGCGCGGTCAAGAAGGGCGAGGAGATCGTCGGCAACGAGACCCGCGTCAAGGTGGTCAAGAACAAGCTGGCGCCCCCGTTCAGGCAGGTCGAGTTCGAAATCCTCTACGGCGAGGGCATCTCCCGCGCGGGCGAGATCATCGAGCTGGGCGTGGCCAATGGTCTGATCGACAAGTCCGGCGCCTGGTACAGCTACAACGGCGAGAAGATCGGCCAGGGCAAGGAAAACGTCCGCCAGTGGCTGAAGGACAATCCGGACAAGGCGCAGGAGATCGAGAAGAATATCCGCGCCAAGGTCATGCCGGGCAGCGCAGGCCGCGCGACCGCGAGCGACGAGGCCCTTGTCGAAGAGGGCTGAGTTGCAACGGCTGCGTGAGGCCATCGCTCGGGTCGAGGCCGGGGGGGCGTCGGCGGCTGATGGCGGAGCAATCGACGCTACCTTGGATCGCGAAGCCGAAAGCCGTGCCGGGACGTCATCCCCGTTCGCCGAAGCGGAAGGCCTCGGCTCGCCGCGGCCCTTCGGGCTCCGCGATGACGATGTGCCCCCGGGCGAGGATGACGCGCCCGATGCCCGCGAGATCGCCCTGCGCCTGCTGACCCGGCGCGAGCATGGGGCGGGGGAGTTGCGGCGCAAGCTCGAACAGCGGGGCGTCGATCGTGCCGGGGCACGCGAGGCCATCGTCGAGCTGGCCGAACAGGGCTGGCAGAGCGACGAGCGCTTCGCCGGGCAGTTCGCGGCCGATCACGCGGCGCGCGGCGACGGCCCGCTGAAGATCCGCGCCGCCCTGCAGGCGCGGGGCGTCAAGGATGGGGCGGTCGCGCAGGCGCTGGAGGCGCTGGAGGTCGACTGGCTCGGTCAGGCCCGCCATGTACGGCGCAAGCGATTTGGCGATGAACTGCCCGCCACGGCCGACGCACAGGCCAGACAGATACGTTTTTTGATGACGCGGGGGTTTTCCGCCTCCGTCGCGCGCACCGCGGTGCGTTCCAACGATTCCCAGGATGATTGAACTGGCATGAAAACCGCCGAAATCCGCAAGAGCTTCCTCGACTTCTTCCAGTCCAAGGGCCATACCGTCGTGCCCTCCAGCAGCCTGGTGCCGGGCGACGACCCGACCCTGCTGTTCACCAATGCGGGCATGAACCAGTTCAAGGACGTGTTCCTGGGCTTCGATCAGCGCCCCTACACCCGCGCGACCAGCAGCCAGAAGTGCGTGCGCGCGGGCGGCAAGCACAACGACCTGGAGAACGTGGGCTACACCGCGCGTCACCACACCTTCTTCGAGATGCTGGGCAACTTCAGCTTCGGCGACTACTTCAAGCATGACGCGATCCGCTACGCCTGGGAGCTCTTGACCGAGGTCTACAGGCTGCCGAAGGACAGGCTCTGGGTCACGGTCTATGCCGAGGATGACGAGGCCTACGACATCTGGACCAGGGAGATCGGCGTGCCCGAGGGGCGCGTGATCCGCATCGGCGACAACAAGGGCGCGCGCTACGCCTCCGACAACTTCTGGGCGATGGGTGACACCGGCCCCTGCGGCCCGTGCACCGAGGTGTTCTACGACCACGGCGAGCATATCTGGGGCGGCCCGCCGGGATCGCCCGAGGAGGACGGCGACCGCTACATCGAGATCTGGAACAACGTGTTCATGCAGTTCAACCGCGACGAGCAGGGCGTGATGCACCCGCTGCCCAAGCCGTCGGTGGATACCGGCATGGGTCTCGAACGCATCTCTGCCGTACTGCAGGGCGTGCATGCGAACTACGAGATCGACCTGTTCCTGGCGCTGATCAAGGCCGCCGCGCGCGAGACCGCCTGTACGGACATGGATTCCCCGTCCCTCAAGGTGCTGGCCGACCACATCCGCGCCTGTGCCTTCCTGCTCGCCGATGGCGTGATCCCGGGCAACGAGGGCCGTGGCTATGTGCTGCGTCGCATCATTCGCCGCGCCATCCGCCACGGCTGGAAGCTGGGCGTCCGCGCCGCCTTCTTCCACCGGATGGTGCCGGATCTCGTGGCCGAGATGGGCGAGGCCTATCCGGAGCTGGTGCAGAACCAGACTCGCGTGATGGCGATGCTCAAGCAGGAGGAAGACCGCTTCTTCGATACCATCGAGCATGGCATGGCCATCCTCGACGGCGAGCTCAGGTCGATGGGCGAGGGCGGTATTTTCAATGGCGAGACCGCCTTCAAGCTGCACGACACCTACGGCTTCCCGCTCGATCTGACCCAGGACATCTGCCGCGAACACGGCATCAGCGTCGATGCCGCCGCCTTCGATGCCGCCATGGCGCGTCAGAAGGAGCAGGCGCGCGCCACCGGCAAGTTCAGGATGGCGACCCACCTCGACTACGACGGCCCGGCGACCGCCTTCCATGGCTACGAAAAACTGGAGACCCAGGGCAACGTCCTTGCGCTGTACAAGGACGGCATGGCGGTCAACCAGCTCAACGAGGGCGACATGGGCGTGGTCGTGCTCGACGACACCCCGTTCTACGCCGAATCCGGCGGTCAGGTGGGCGATCGCGGCGAACTGCGCTCCACCCACGGCATCTTCGCGGTCGAGGACACGCAGAAGATCCAGGCGAGCGTGTTCGGCCATCATGGCGTGGTCACCACCGGCACCCTGTCCGTCGGCAACGGCGTGAGCGCCAAGGTCGACGTGGCGGCCCGCCAGCGCACCATGCGCAACCACTCCGCCACCCACCTGCTGCACAAGGCGCTGCGCGAGGTGTTGGGCGATCACGTGCAGCAGAAGGGTTCGCAGGTCGATCCGGACAAGACCCGCTTCGACTTCGTCCACAACCAGCCGATGAGCGACGAGGAGATCCGCCGTGTCGAGGCCATCGTCAATGCCGAGGTGCTGGCGAACGAAGACACCCGGACCCGCGTGCTGCCGATCGCCGAGGCCCAGACCCTGGGCGCGATGATGCTGTTCGGCGAGAAGTACGGCGATGAGGTGCGGGTGCTCGACATCGGTTCGTCCCGCGAATTGTGCGGGGGAACGCACGTATCCCGGACGGGCGACATCGGCCTGTGCAAGATCGTGGCCGAGTCCGGCGTGGCGGCCGGCGTGCGTCGTGTCGAGGCCATCACCGGCGACAACGCGCTGGCCCATGTCCAGCGCCAGGAGGGACTGCTGGACGAGGTTGCCTCGGCGCTGAAGGCTTCGGTCAACGAGGTTCCGGGAAAGATTTCTCAGGTGCTGGACCATGTTCGAGCGCTGGAAAAGGAACTGGCGCGCCTCAAGTCCAGGCTCGCCGCCTCGCAGGGCGACGATCTGGTCGATCAGGCGGTCGATATCAACGGCGCCAAAGTGCTCGCCGCGACCCTGGAAGGCGCGGATGTCACCGCCCTGCGCGAGACCATGGACAAGCTCAAGGACAAGCTCAAGTCCGCCGCCATCGTGCTGGCCGCCATCAGCGAGGGCAAGGTCACCCTGATCGCCGGCGTGACCGCCGACCTGACCGGCAAGGTCAGGGCGGGTGAGCTGGTCAACTTCGTCGCCCAGCAGGTGGGCGGCAAGGGGGGCGGTCGTCCGGACATGGCGCAGGCGGGCGGCACCCAGCCCGAGGCCCTGCCGCGGGCGCTCGCCGGCGTGCAGGAATGGGTGCGTGGCAAGCTGGTTTGAGGTTCGGGCTGATTTTTGTCCAGTCATTGATTAGAATGTCGGCGCCCGCTTCATGGCGGGCTCTTTATTTGATTCGCGTCCATGTGTGACGTTTTTATGGCAAGTCGTTCATGGCATTGTTAGTTCAGAAATACGGCGGCACCTCGGTCGGCACCGTCGAACGCATCGAGAACGTGGCCGAGCGCGTGATCCGCTCCCGGCGCGAGGGTCACGATGTCGTGGTCGTCGTGTCCGCGATGAGCGGCGAGACCAACCGCCTGCTGGGCATGGCCCGGTCCATCGATCCGAACGCCTCCCCGCGCGAGATGGACATGCTGGCCGCGACCGGCGAGCAGGTCACCATCGCCCTGCTGGCCATCGCCCTGCAAAAGCGCGGTCAGGAAGCGCGCTCCTACACCGGGGCGCAGGTGCGCATCCTCACCGATGCCGCCTACACCAAGGCGCGCATCCGCGAGATCGACACCCGGCGCATCCGCGACGACCTGCGCGAAGGCCGCGTCGTGGTCGTCGCCGGTTTCCAGGGCGTCGACGCGGAAGGCAACATCACCACCCTCGGGCGCGGCGGCTCCGACACCAGCGGGGTGGCCCTCGCGGCCGCGCTCAAGGCGGACGAGTGCCAGATCTACACTGACGTGGACGGGGTCTACACCACCGATCCGCGCGTCGTGCCGAATGCCCGTCGCCTGGACAAGGTCACCTTCGAGGAGATGCTGGAAATGGCCAGCCTCGGTTCCAAGGTGCTGCAGATCCGCTCGGTCGAGTTCGCCGGCAAATACAATGTTCCGCTGCGCGTGCTGTCCAGTTTCGAGGACGGCCCCGGCACCCTGATCACCTACGAGGATAACGGAATGGAAGAGGCCCTCATTTCCGGGATTGCCTTCAACCGCGACGAAGCCCAGCTCACCATCAAGGGCGTGCCGGATGCGCCGGGCGTGGCCTATCGCATCCTTGGCCCGGTGGCCGACGGCAATGTCGAGGTCGACATGATCGTGCAGAATGTCGGCGCCGACGGCACCACCGATCTCACCTTCACCGTGCATCGCAACGACTACGACAAGGCCATGGGCATCCTGCGCAAGGTTGCCGACGAGGTCGGCGCGCGCGAGGTCTCCGGCAACGCCAGGATCGTCAAGGTGTCCGTGGTCGGCGTGGGCATGCGCTCGCACGCCGGCATCGCCAGCACCATGTTCGGCGCGCTGGCGCGCGAGGGTATCAACATCCACATGATCTCCACCTCTGAAATCAAGATTTCCGTGGTGGTGGACGAAAAGTATCTGGAACTGGCCGTGCGAACTTTGCACGATGCCTTTGGTCTTGATAAAGCAGCCTGACAATTTTTAATCAAACCGCCGTCGACCTCCACTCGGTCTGCTATGTTTAGTGCAGACTGGACGGCCTAAGGAGAGCCATTATGTTGATTTTGACCCGCCGCATCGGCGAAGTGCTGCGCATCGGTGACGATGTTTCCATCACCGTTCTGGGTGTCAAGGGCAACCAGGTGCGCATCGGCATCGATGCGCCCAAGGATGTCGCCGTGCATCGCGAAGAGATCTACCAGCGCATCAAGCGCGAAGAGGGTGGCGCACCCATCGTGGATGACGAGGCGGAGTAAGGTTTTCCTTATCCAACCCTTGCCTGAAGGGCATCCTAGCGGCTAGAATGCGCACCTCATTGGAGAGATGGCCGAGAGGCCGAAGGCGCTCCCCTGCTAAGGGAGTACACCTCAAAAGGGTGTCGAGGGTTCGAATCCCTCTCTCTCCGCCAAACACCTTGAAAACCCCGTCAGATCAACGATTTGGCGGGGTTTTTGTTTGGGTTTCGCCTTGCCTTGGCCGGAAAGGGATCGGGGGTGCTGATTTTGGGTCGGTGTCCCCAAAAACGGCCTCCCTGTACCCCGATGTTTTGGGCCGGTGAATGGCGTTTTCTCAGCGAAAGGCGTGCCTGTGCCTACTCGGGGCGGTTGCGCATGTGGTCGGCCACGCCCCAGAGTGATTGGTAAAGCTCTTCCCGGAACGCCGGATCAGTCACCGTTTCATCCAGTGCGTGACGCATGCACAGCATCCATTGATCCCGCATGCTGGTGTCGACCGCGACCTGCATGTGGCGCATCTTCAGGCGCGGGTGGCCGTGGCGCTCCATGAACAGCTGCGGTCCGCCCAGCCAGCCGGAGAGGAATTCGAACAGCTTCTGCTCGCTGTCCTCCAGGTCGCGGTGGATGTCCAGCAACGGCTTCACGGAAGGCAGGTCGCGCATCACGCCGTAGAGGCGATGACAGAGGCGCTGGACGCCTTCTTCGCCACCGATTTTTTCGTAGGGAGTGGGTTGATTCACGGAACAGATACCCCATCAATGAATTCAATGAAATGCCATTTTAACCGGCAATCCGTATAATGCGCCCCCTAACGCAAAATCCTCCCCGTTTTCCAGAGAACTCCTTGTGATTCAGAATCTTCGCAACATCGCCATCATCGCGCACGTCGACCATGGCAAGACCACGCTGGTTGACCAGCTCCTGCGTCAGTCCGGCACCTTCGGCGAGCGCGAGCAGCTTGGCGAGCGCATCATGGACTCCAACGCGATCGAAAAAGAGCGCGGCATCACCATCCTGGCGAAGAACACCGCGATTCGCTGGACCAGCCCGCAGGGCGAGGAGTACCGCATCAACATCGTCGACACCCCGGGCCACGCCGACTTCGGCGGCGAGGTGGAGCGCGTGCTGTCGATGGTCGATTCCGTGCTGCTGCTGGTCGATGCCGTCGGTGGCCCGATGCCGCAGACCCGTTTCGTGACCCAGAAGGCCTTCCAGCACGGCCTGAAGCCGATCGTGGTGATCAACAAGATCGACCGTCCGGGCGCGCGTCCCGGCTGGGTCATCGACCAGGTGTTCGACCTGTTCGACAACCTGGGCGCGACCGAGGAGCAGCTCGACTTCCCGATCGTCTACGCCTCCGCACTGAACGGCTACGCGAGCCTGGACAGCGATGTGCGCGAAGGCGACATGACTCCGCTGTACGAGGCGATCATCAAGAACGTCGCCGCGCCGGACGTCGATCCGGAAGGCCCGTTCCAGATGCAGATCTCCAGCCTGGACTACAACTCCTTCATGGGCGTGATCGGCGTGGGCAAGATCACCCGCGGCAAGATCAAGTCCAACTCGCAGGTCAAGGTCATCGACCGCGACGGCAACATCCGCAGTGGCCGCATGCTGCAGCTGATGGGTTTCCACGGTCTTGATCGCATCGAGGTGCCGGAAGCGCAGGCGGGCGACATCATCGCCTTCTCCGGCCTGGACCCGCTGTACATCTCCGACACCGTCTGCGACCCGGACAACGTCGAGATGCTGCCGCCGCTGAGCGTGGACGAGCCGACCGTGAGCATGACCTTCCAGGTCAACACCTCGCCGTTCGCCGGCAAGGAAGGCAAGTTCGTCACCAGCCGCCAGATCCGCGACCGCCTGCACAAGGAACTGCTGCACAACGTGGCCCTGCGCGTGGAAGACATGCCTGACGCGGACAAATTCCGCGTCTCCGGCCGGGGCGAACTGCACCTGTCCGTGCTGATCGAGAACATGCGTCGCGAAGGCTTCGAGATGGGCGTCGGTCGCCCCGAGGTCATCATCCACGAGGTGGACGGCGTCAAGCAGGAGCCCTACGAGCAGCTGGTCGTCGATATCGAGGAGCAGCACCAGGGCACCATCATGGAGAAGCTCGGCATCCGTCGCGGCGAGCTGAAGAACATGGAGCCGGACGGCAAGGGTCGCGTGCGCCTGGAGTACATCATCCCGTCGCGCGGCCTGATCGGCTTCCGCACCGAGTTCCTGACCTCCACCCAGGGCACCGGCCTGATGTTCTCGGTGTTCGACCACTACGGCGATTTCCGTCCGGGCACCGTGGGCCAGCGCATCAACGGTGTGCTGATCGCCAACGAGACCGGCAAGGCGCTGGGCTTCGCGATCTTCGGCCTGCAGGAGCGCGGCCGCATGTTCATCGGCCATGGCGAAGAGGTGTACGAAGGCCAGGTCATCGGCATCCACTCGCGTGACAACGACCTCACGGTCAACGCGCTGAAGGGCAAGAAGCTGACCAACATGCGCGCCTCCGGCACCGACGAGGCGATCACCCTGGTGCCGCCGATTCGCTACACCCTGGAGCAGTCGCTGGAGTTCATCGACGACGACGAACTGGTCGAGGTCACGCCGAAGTCGGTGCGCATTCGCAAGAAGTACCTCACCGAGCAGGATCGCAAGCGCTTCGGTCGTCCTTCTTCCAGCGAGTGATAACGATCTTCCGTGCTCGTCGGCTTGGGGCAGGATGTCCCAACATGAACCGATGAAATCGGTTCATGGAGCCAGGTCCGGGCATGAACCGGACTTGAGCGAGCTGATGCAATCCATGGATGGAGTCAGCCGTACATTATGAGAACCCGGCTTGTCCGGGTTTCTGCTTTGAGGGCATGTTCATGTTCGACAATCTGACCCAACGCCTGTCCGGCCTGCTCGACAAGATGCGCGGCCAGGGCCGCCTGACCGAGGAGAACATCCAGGACGCGATGCGCGAGGTGCGCATGGCGCTGCTGGAGGCCGATGTCGCCCTGCCGGTGGTGCGCGAGTTTGTCGCCAGGGTGAAGGAGCGCGCGGTCGGTCAGGAGGTGCTGAGCAGCCTCACGCCGGGCCAGGCCTTCATCAAGATCGTCCACGACGAGCTGGTGGCGATCATGGGCGAGGCCAACGAGGGCCTGAACCTTGTCGCCCAGCCACCCGTCGTGGTGCTGATGGCGGGCCTGCAGGGCGCCGGCAAGACCACCACGGTGGGCAAGCTCGCGCTTCTGCTCAAGGAGCAGAAGAGGAAGGTCATGGTGGTGAGCTGCGACGTCTATCGTCCGGCGGCGATCAAGCAGCTCGAGACCCTGGCCGGGCAGGTCGGGGTGGAGTTCTTCCCCTCCGAGCAGGGGCAGGACCCGGTCGCCATTGGCCAGGCGGCGTTGCACGAGGCGCGTATCCGTCACATGGATGTGCTGCTGGTGGATACCGCCGGTCGCCTGCACATCGACGAGGCGATGATGGACGAGGTGCGGCGTCTGCATGCCGCGCTCAAGCCGGTCGAGACCCTGTTCGTGGTCGACAGCATGACCGGTCAGGATGCCGCCAATACCGCCAAGGCGTTTAATGATGCCTTGCCGCTGACCGGCGTGGTGCTGACCAAGACCGACGGCGATGCGCGCGGCGGCGCGGCCCTGTCCGTGCGCCAGGTGACCGGCAAGCCGATCAAGTTCCTCGGTCGGGGCGAGAAGCTCGCGGCGCTGGAGCCCTTCCATCCAGAACGGGTGGCCTCGCGCATCCTCGGCATGGGCGATGTGCTCTCGCTGGTCGAGGAAGTCACCAGGAAGGTCGATCAGGCCCAGGCCCAGGCCTTGGTCGACAAGGTCAAGTCCGGCAAGGCCTTCAACATGGAGGATCTCAGGAGCCAGCTTGAGCAGATGCTCAACATGGGCGGCATGGCGAGCCTGCTGGACAAGCTGCCGGGCGTCGGCAAGCTGCCGGATCACGTCAAGTCGCAGGCCAATGACAAGGAGGTGAAGCGCATGATCGCCCTCATCCAGTCCATGACGCCGAAGGAGCGCCGCAACCCGGAGCTGATCAAGGGATCGCGCAAGCGTCGCATCGCCATGGGGGCCGGCATGCAGGTCCAGGATGTCAACAAGCTGCTCAAGCAGCATGCCGACATGCGTGACATGATGAAAAAACTGTCCGGCGGCGGCATGGCCAAGCTCATGCGGGGCATGAAAGGACGCATGCCGGGCATGCCGTTTTAAGGTCGCTTGAAGGTTTTTGTACGAAAAAGCTTTCTTTTTTATTTCCGGTGGTTAAAATACCGGGCTTTATTTTGATGGGCCGTTTCCGCGGTCCTGGCTTTTGACACAAGGTTTCAGAATCGCATGGTATCCATCCGTCTGGCTCGTGGCGGCGCCAAGAAGCGCCCCTTCTACCACATCATCGTGACCGACAGCCGCAAGGCCCGCGACAGCGGCGCCTCCGTCGAGCGTCTTGGTTTCTTCAATCCGGTGGCTCGCGGTCAGGAAGTTCGTCTTCAGATCGACGCGGAGCGCATGAACTCCTGGCTTGCCAAGGGTGCGCAGCCGAGCGATCGCGTCGCTTCCCTGTGGAAGGAATTCGGCAAGGTCCAGGCCGCTGCCTGAGTCGGAGGGGCGCCTTGAAACAAGGCGCCGTTGACGCATGACTCAAGCTGCGGAACGTGTCTCTCTTGGCAAGGTCCTCGCGGCTTTCGGCATACAGGGATGGTTGAAGATCCATTCCGAGTCACGGCCGATGATGGACATCGGTCGCTACAAGACTTGGCAGCTCAAGCTGAAGGATGGCTGGACTGATTTCCGGGTGAAGTCGGTCAAGGTGCAGGGCAAGGGTCTGATCGCCAAGCTGGACGGTGTGAGCGACCGCAATCAGGCGGAAGCACTTGCCGGCGCGGACATTGCCATTGCCCCGGAGCTGCTGCCACGTCTGCCGAAAGGCGAATTTTACTGGCGCGACCTGATCGGCATGCAGGTCGTGACCCGCGAGGGCATCGAGCTCGGCGAGGTCGAGCAGATGCTCGAAACGGGCGCCAACGATGTCATGGTGCTCAAGGGTGAGCGCGAGCGCCTGGTGCCGTACATCTTCGAGCAGGTCGTGCTCGAGGTTGACCCGGAGGCGCGGCGGATCACGGTGGATTGGGATCCTGAATTCTGATCAAGCTTGCTTGAGGAACGGATGATGCAGATCGATGTCGTCACCCTGTTCCCCGAGCTGGTGCGGGTGATTGCCGAGCACGGGATACCGCGTCGGGCATGTCAGGCTGGCTTGGTCCGGTTCGGGTTGTGGAATCCTCGCGATTTCACCCATGACCGGCATCGCACGGTGGATGACCGGCCCTTCGGCGGCGGCCCCGGCATGCTCATGAAGGTGGCGCCATTGCGGGACGCGATCCACGCGGCACGCAAGGCGGCCCCGCCGGGCAGCCGGGTGATCGCCCTGACCCCGCAGGGGCGACGGGTCGATCAGGCCGAGGTCAATCGTCTGGCTCGGCTGCCTGGCATGGTGCTGGTGTGCGGGCGCTACGAAGGCATGGACGAGCGGGTGCTCGAGGCCGACGTGGATGAAGAACTCTCGCTGGGGGACTTTGTCCTCAGCGGCGGCGAGCCGGCGGCGATGGCGCTGATCGATGCGGTCATCCGCCAGTTGCCCGGCGCCCTCGGTCATGCGGAGTCCGCCGTGCAGGACTCGTTCATGGCGGGCCTGCTGGATTGCCCGCACTACACGCGCCCCGAAGTGGTCGAAGGGCGCGGCGTTCCGGAAGCACTGCTTTCGGGGCACCACAAAGAGATCGAGCGCTGGCGCCTCAAGCAGGCGCTGGAGCGAACCTGGACGCGGCGGCCCGAGCTGCTCGCGGTCAGGCGTATGACGGAAGGTGAGCGTCGTTTGCTGGAGGAGTCGCGTGAGACATGCGAAACCGAGCCGAGCAAACGGACGGCAAACGACGAATCAAAGATGAGGTAATGAACATGAGCAATGTGATTGAGCAGCTTGAAGCCGAAATGATGGCCGGCATCGAGCGTCCGGATTTCGCGCCGGGTGACACCGTGATTGTGAGCGTGCGCGTGAAGGAAGGCGACCGCGAGCGCCTCCAGGCCTTCGAAGGCGTGGTGATTGCCAAGCGCAACCGCGGCCTGAACTCCGCGTTCACCGTGCGCAAGATTTCCCATGGCGAAGGCGTGGAGCGCGTGTTCCCGCTGTACGGCCCGAACGTTGCGGCCATCGAGGTCAAGCGTCGTGGTGACGTGCGTCGTGCCAAGCTGTACTTCCTGCGTGGTCGTACCGGCAAGTCCGCGCGTATCAAGGAAAAGCTGGCTCCGCGCGCAGCACGCTGACAGAAAGGCCCTTCGGGGCCTTTTTTGTTTTGGGCCTCATGTCCCGCCAAGCAGCCTGTCTGGACAGCCCGCTCGGCTGGATTCGCCTGCAATGCGCGGCGGAGGCGCTGGTATCCGTTGATTTCATCGCGACTCCTCCTGCCCGATACTCACGCGACGAGAGTGCCTGCCTGGATCAGGCGTGCGCGTGGCTTGCCGCCTATTTCAAGGGGACGCCGCTCCCGCCCATGCCGCCCCTGGCCCCCGGTGGCACGTCCTTCCAGCGTTCGGTATGGTCGGCCCTGTCCCCGGTCACGGAGGGCCAGCGGGTGACCTACGGCACCCTGGCGAAGCAGCTCGATACGGCCCCGCGCGCCGTGGGTGGGGCCCTGAGGGCCAATCCCATCCCCCTGTTCATCCCCTGTCATCGCGTTGTTTCCGCTTCCGGGCCGGGGGGCTATGGAGGATCGAGCGTGGATGGCTTGTCGCGCAAGCGTTGGCTTCTGGGTCATGAGCGCGGCTTGAAATCGGGGCGAGTGTCCCCAGTCTGTTAACCGCCATTCACCCGCGCATTGTTAAAAGGAGCGTCGAACCGTGGAGCGTCAAAGCGAAACCCTTGAATTCCAGACCGAGGTGCGCCAACTCCTGCACCTCATGATCCATTCGCTGTATTCCAATCCGGAGATTTTCCTCCGCGAGCTGGTTTCCAATGCCTCGGATGCCTGTGACAAACTTCGGTTCGAGGCCCTGGGCGATGCGGCCCTGTATGAGGGCGACAGCGAGCTTCGCATCGAAATCGCCGTCGACAAGGACGCGCGCACCCTGACCTTGCGCGACAACGGTGTCGGCATGTCGCGCCAGGACGTGGTCGACAACCTCGGCACCATCGCCCGAAGCGGCACCCGGCACTTCCTCGACAGCCTGTCGGGCGACCAGGCGAGGGATACCCAGCTGATCGGCCAGTTTGGCGTGGGCTTCTATTCCGCCTTCATCGTCGCCGACAAGGTGGATGTGTTCACCCGGCGTGCCGGCTTGTCCGCCGAACATGGCGTGCACTGGAGTTCCGAGGGCACGGGCGCCTACACCCTGGAGAATGTCGAGCGACCCGCGCGCGGCACCGAGGTCGTGCTGCACATGAAGGAGGGCCAGGACGAATTCCTCGACGGCTGGCGCCTGCGCAACATCGTTCACCGCTATTCCGAGCACATCACCTTCCCGATCATGATGCCGAAGGATGATGGCGACGAGCTTGAGCGCGTGAACCAGGCGACCGCGCTGTGGGCACGCCCGCGCAACGAACTCAAGGACGAGGATTACACCGGCTTCTACAAGCAGGCCTTCCACGACTGGGACGACCCGCTGGCCTGGACGCATAACCGGGTCGAAGGCCGCACCGAATACACCAACCTGCTCTACATCCCCGGTCGCGCGCCCTTCGACCTGTGGGATCGCGATGCCAAGCAGGGCGTCAAGCTGTACGTGCGCCGCGTGTTCATCATGGACGATGCCGAGCGCCTGCTGCCGCGTTACCTGCGTTTCGTGCGTGGGGTGGTGGATGCGGCCGACCTGCCGCTCAACGTCTCGCGCGAGATCTTGCAGTCCTCCGAGGTGCTCAACCAGATCCGCAATGGCCTGACCAAGCGCGTGCTCAACCTGCTGGAGGAGCAGGCCAGGGACAAGCCTGAGGCCTATGCCAGGTTGTGGACGCTGTTCGGGCGGGTGCTGAAGGAGGGCCTGACCGAGGATGTGACCCATCGCGACCCGCTCGCACGCCTGATGCGCTTTGCCTCGACCCACGAGGACAGCAGGGGTCAGGACGTTTCACTGGCGGAATATGTGGCACGCATGCCGGAGGGGCAGGACGCCATCTATGTGCTGACCGCGGAGAGCGACGCCGCCGCCCGCCGTAGCCCGCATCTGGAAGGTTTCCGCGCCCGCGGCGCCGAGGTGTTGCTGTTGTCCGATGCGATCGACGAGTGGGTGCTTGCCCATCTGACCGAGTTCGATGGCAAGCCGATCCGCAACATCACCCGCGAGGATGTGCGCCCGGAAGACGAGAACGTGGAGCCGGATGCCGAGCAGGCGGATGTGCTCAAGCGCATCGAAACGGCGCTCGAAGGCAAGGTCAAGGAGGTGCGCGCCTCCACCCGCCTGGTCGATTCACCCGCCTGTGTGGTGATCGGCGCGCACGACCTGCCGCAGCATCTGCGCCGCCTGTACAAGGAGGCCGGCCAGCCCTTGCCGGAGACCCTTCCGATCCTTGAGGTCAATCTCGGACACGCGCTGGTGCGGCGCATGCAGGCGGAAACCGATGAGGCGCGCATGAAGGACTGGTCGGGCGTGCTGCTGGGCATGGCCATGCTTGCCGAGGGGGCGCAGCTCGAGGACGGCGCGGCCTTTGTGCAACAGCTCAACCACCTGATGACGGGAATATGACGGCGTGCTGTGCCATAATCTCGCGATTGAACCGGGTCTGGACAGAGCTTTGATTCGACAGCGCACGCTTAAAAACACCATCCGCGCCAGCGGGATCGGCCTGCATACCGGTGAGCGGGTCATGCTCACCTTGCGTCCGGCCGCCCCGGATGCCGGGATCGTCTTTCACCGCACCGATATCGGCGAGGACGCCAGCATTCAGGGGCATCCCATGAATGTCGGCGAGACGACCCTTTCCACGACCCTGGTGCATGAGGGCTTCAAGATCTCCACGGTCGAGCATCTGATGTCCGCGCTGGCAGGGCTTGGGATCGACAACGTGCACATCGATCTCGACGGGCCGGAGGCCCCGATCATGGACGGCAGCGCGAGCCCGTTCGTGTTCCTGATCCAGTCGGCCGGCATCGAGGAGCAGGAAGCCCCCAAGCGCTTCATCCGCATCAAGCGCCCGGTCGAGGTCCGCAATGGCGACAAGTGGGCCCGCTTCGATCCGCACGAAGGCTTCCGTGTGAACATGACCATCGACTTCAATCACCCGGTCCTGAACGAGACCGCGCAAACAGCCGAGATCGATTTCTCGACCACGACCTTCGTCAAGGAAGTCAGCCGTGCGCGGACCTTCGGTTTCATGAGGGACCTGGAGATGATGCGTTCCCGCAACCTTGCGCTGGGCGGCAGTCTGGACAATGCCATCGTGGTGGGTGATGAGCACATCCTCAACGAGGATGGCCTGCGTCTGGGCGACGAGTTCGTCAAGCACAAGATCCTCGATGCGATCGGCGACCTCTACCTGCTGGGACACAGCCTGATCGGTGCCTTCACCGGCCACAAGACGGGGCATGCGCTGAACAATGCGCTCTTGCGCGCCCTGCTTGCCGACTCGCAGGCCTGGGAGGAGGTGACCTTCCAGAACGACGCGGAATTGCCCATCGCCTACCATCATCCGCTGATGGCCGCAGCCTGATCTTCGTCAGCTGAGGGATGAGAACGGGGCGCTTGATGCGCCCCGTTTTACTTGGGGGCCTTGCGCATGGCGCTGGCCAGTCGATGAAGCGCGGCGCTCAACTGGGGGTCCTCGACAGAACCCGCGGCGCTTTCCAGGTTGCTTGCTACCTCGGCGGAGGGGCGCTGAGGATGAAGCGCCGTCTTTTCAGGCATGGCGTGCGGCATGGTGCGCCATGCCACCCGGACCGGGGGGCTGTCCTTCAGCACCTTGCGGGCGGCGGCCAGGAGCAGTGGCGCCTGGAAACGCAGGGGAGTGATGAGGGCCTGGGTGTCCGATCCAAGCACCAGCGTTTCCCCCTGGACATTCAATAGAAACACATGGCTGGCAAGCTCCCTGGGCAAGGCCTCCCGAAGGGCTTTCTCCAAGGCCTGTCTGCGGCGTATCTGAGCGAGAAGGCCGGACGGAAGCGTTGGGCGCTCTAGGGCCATGATGGGAATCCTGTGCGGGGCCTTTGCGGGGCATGGCTGGCAGCCTACCAAAGGCCGGCCCGCTGGTCTAAGATGATGCGATTTTGCCGCGCCTTGATGCGGCGTAAAGGAAAAGTGTTCGAGATGATTGGCAAGTTGTTCAGCAAGGTTTTTGGTAGTCGCAACGACCGCATCCTCCGCCGCCTGCGCAAGCAGGTCGCCGCCATCAACGCGCTCGAGCCCGCCATGCAGGCCCTGTCGATGGAGGAGCTGGCGGGCAAGACCGTCGAGTTCCGCGATCGCCTTGCCCAGGGGGTGGCGCTGGACGACCTGCTGCCGGAGGCCTTCGCGGTTTGTCGCGAGGCCAGCCGCCGCGTGCTTGGCATGCGCCACTTCGACGTCCAGCTGATCGGCGGCATGGTGCTGCATTCCGGCAGGATCAGCGAGATGCGCACCGGCGAGGGCAAGACCCTGGTCGCCACCCTGGCCGCCTACCTCAATGCGCTCACCGGCAAGGGCGTGCATGTAGTGACGGTGAACGACTACCTCGCCCGCCGCGATGCCGAGTGGATGGGGCGCCTGTACAGCGCCCTCGGCCTGAGCGTCGGCATCGTGGTGCCGGGCATGGACCCGCAGGCCAAGCGCGACGCCTACCACTGCGACATCACCTACGCCACCAACAACGAGCTCGGCTTCGACTACCTGCGCGACAACATGGCGTTCAGCCTGGACGAGGTCATGCAGCGCCCGCTCAACTTCGCCATCGTGGACGAGGTGGACTCCATCCTGATCGACGAGGCGCGCACCCCGCTGATCATCTCCGGCCCCGCAGCGGACAGTTCCGACACCTATCAGGCGGTCAATGGCATGATCCCCGAGTTCAAGCGTCAGGCGCGCGAGGAGCCCAAGAAGGACGACGAGCCGCCACTGACCGACGAGGAGCGCGGTGATTTCACCGTCGACGAGAAGCAGAAGCAGATCTTCCTGACCGAGCAGGGGCATGAGAAGGCCGAGGAACTGCTGCGCCAGATCGGCCTGCTGCCCGAAGGCGAGAGCCTGTATGACACCAAGAACATCATGCTGGTGCATCACCTCAACGCCGCCCTGCGCGCCCATGCCATCTACCGCCGCAATGTCGAGTACATCGTGCGCGACCAGCAGGTCGTCATCGTGGACGAGTTCACCGGCCGCACCCTCGCGGGTCGCCGCTGGTCGGAGGGCCTGCACCAGGCCATCGAGGCCAAGGAGGGCGTGCCCATCCAGCCCGAGAACCAGACCCTCGCCTCGATCACCTTCCAGAACTACTTCCGCCTGTACGCCAGCCTCTCCGGCATGACCGGCACGGCGGACACCGAGGCGCCCGAATTCCACCAGATCTACGGCCTGGAAGTGGTCATCATCCCGACCAACAAGCCCGTCACCCGGATCGACCATGGCGACCTGGTCTACCTGACCGCCGAGGAGAAGTACGAGGCCATCCTGCATGATGTGACCGACTGCCAGTCGCGCGGCCAGCCGGTGCTGGTCGGCACGGCCTCCATTGACGTGTCCGAGCTGCTGGCCGAGCGTTTCACCCAGGCGGGCATCAGGCACAACGTGCTCAATGCCAAGCAGCACGAGCGCGAGGCCGAGATCGTCGCCGACGCTGGGCGTCCTGGCGCGGTGACCATCGCCACCAACATGGCCGGTCGCGGCACCGACATCGTGCTTGGCGGCAACCTCGAGATGGAGCTGCTGGCCCTGGGCCATGTGGACGATTCGACCGAAGCCAAGGTCCGCGAGGCTTGGCAGCAGCGCCATGCCGAGGTTTTGGCGGCGGGCGGCCTGCACGTGATCGGCTCCGAGCGCCACGAATCCCGCCGCATCGACAACCAGCTGCGCGGGCGCTCGGGTCGTCAGGGCGATGCCGGCTCGACCCGCTTCTACCTGTCGCTCGAAGACAACCTGATGCGCATCTTCGCCTCCGATCGCGTCGGCAATCTGATGAAGAAGCTGGGCATGGAGCAGGGCGAGGCGATCTCCCATCCCTGGGTGACCAAGGCCATCGAGAACGCCCAGCGCAAGGTCGAGGGCCACAACTTCGGCATCCGCAAGCACCTGCTGGAATACGACGACGTCGCCAACGACCAGCGCAAGGTGGTCTATGGCCAGCGTCGCCAGCTGATGGAGGCCGAGGATATCAGCGAGGCCGTCACCGGCATGCGCGAAGAAGTCCTGGCCGGTGTGTTCGGTCGCTTCATTCCGCCGGGCAGCCTGGACGAGCAGTGGGATGTCGCGGGCCTCGAGCAGAATCTTGCCGAGGAATTCGGTCTCGCCCTGCCGCTGCAGGCGTGGCTGGACGAGGACGACGACCTGCATGAGGAGACCCTGCTGCAGCGCATTCAGGGGGCCTTCGCCGCCGACTACGCGCGCAAGGAAGAACGGGTGGGGCGTGAGGGCCTGCGCCGCTTCGAGAAAGGCGTCATGCTGCAGGTGCTCGATCACCTGTGGAAGGAGCACCTCGCCGCGATGGACTACCTGCGCCAAGGCATCGGCCTGCGCGGCTACGCGCAGAAGAACCCGACCCAGGAATACAAGCGCGAGGCCTTCGAGCTGTTCACCGTCATGCTCGAGAAGATGCAGCACGACATCGTGCAGCTGCTCTGCCGCGTGCAGGTGCAGCAGCCCGAGGCGATGGCCGAGTTCGAGGAGCCGCCCGCAAGCCCGCAACTTGAAACACGCCACGCCAGCACATCGGCCTGGGGCGATGACGAGGTGGTGGATGCCGAATTTGCTGGCGAGGCCGGCAAGGAACAGCCCGTGGATCGCGAAGGCGAGAAGCTGGGCCGCAACGATCCATGCTGGTGCGGTTCCGGCAAGAAGTACAAGCACTGCCACGGCAAGCTGAACTGACGCTTTTGTCCGCTGTTGCCTTGTGGGAGCGACGCTCGCGTCGCGATCAGCCTGGTCATCGCGGCCCAAGGTCCGCTCCTACGATTCAACCATCTCTCAGGAGACCTCATCCATGCCCGTCAATCTGACCGCTCCCGCCCCCGGTAGCCTCCTGCCCATCGAGGGCATCCAGCTTGGCGTGGCCGAGGCCGGCGTCCGCAAGGCCAACCGCAAGGACCTGCTGGTGATGACCCTGCCCGAAGGCGCGCGGGTCGCCGGGGTGTTCACCCAGAACCGCTTCTGCGCGGCGCCGGTGACCCTGTGCCGCGAGTTCCTGGCGGCTGGCGTCCCGATCCGCGCGCTGGTGGTCAACACAGGCAATGCCAATGCGGGCACAGGGGCTGACGGCATGGCCCGCGCCCGCCATGTGTGCGAGGCCCTTGCCGGCCAGCTCGGCTGCCAGCCCGAGCAGGTGCTGCCGTTCTCCACCGGCGTGATCATGGAGCCCCTGCCTTTCGAGCGCATCGAGGCCGGTCTGCCGACCTGCATCGCGAACCTGTCCGAGTCCCACTGGGAGGTCGCCGCCGAGGCGATCATGACCACGGACATCGTCGCCAAGGGCCTGTCACGTCAACTCGAGATCGACGGCCGGACCGTGACCGTGACCGGCATCGCCAAGGGTTCGGGCATGATCCACCCGAACATGGCGACCATGCTCGGCTATGTGGCGACCGATGCCGCCGTCAGCCAGCCGCTGCTGGAGCGGATGCTGAAGGCGATCGCCAACGTCTCCTTCAACCGCGTGACCGTGGATGGCGATACCTCCACCAACGACAGCTTCGTGCTGATCGCGGCGGGCACCTCCGGGGTCAGCATCGACAGCGAATCGTCGGCGGGCTACGAGGCCCTCCACGCCGCCGTGCGCGAGGTTGCCCTGTTCCTCGCCCAGGCGCTGGCGCGGGACGGGGAGGGCGCGACCAAGTTCGTCACCATCGAGGTGAGCGGCGGCCGCAACGGCGAGGAGTGCCTCAAGGTCGGCAAGGCGATCGCCCACTCCCCGCTGATCAAGACCGCCCTGTTCGCGTCCGACCCCAACCTTGGCCGCCTGCTGGCCGCCATCGGCTATGCGGGCATCGCCGACCTGGACGTGAACACCGTGCGCCTATGGCTCGGCCCGGTGCTGGTGGCCGAGAACGGCGGTCGCCATCCGGCCTATGTCGAGGCCGAGGCGGCGGCGGTGATGAAGGGATCCGAGATCACCATCCATGTCGATCTTGGCCGCGGCGCCGCTGCGGAGACGGTCTGGACCTGCGACTTCTCCTACGATTACGTCAGGATCAACGCCGAGTACCGGAGCTGAGCCGGAATTTCTCCAGCGGGTCGATCATATGACCTCGTCCAAGGCCTTGCGCGTCGTCTGCGCCGTCATCCAGCGCGAGGACGGCGACATCCTCATCGCCCGCCGCCTGCCGCACCAGCCCCTGGGTGGGCTGTGGGAGTTTCCCGGCGGCAAGCTGGAACCGGGCGAGCGCGAGCGCGAGGCGCTGGCCCGTGAGCTTGAAGAGGAAGTGGGCCTGCTTCCGACCGAGGCCGTGCACTGGATGGATGTGCATCATCATGACCCCGAGCGGGAGGTGATGCTGCATGTCTGGCGGGTGACAGGGTGGCGAGGCGAGCCCGAGGGGCGGCTGGGCCAACCGCTGGAATGGGTGCGTGCCGCCGCGCTCAAGGCCCGGGACTTCCCGGCCGCCAATGCCCCCGTCGTCAACGCGCTGGCCTTGCCGTCGCGCTGCCTGATCACCGGCGAGGCCGCGTCCGATGCCGCCTTTCTCGAACATCTCGAGGCCGCCCTCGCCCGGGGCGTGGGGATGGTCATCCTGCGCGGCGCGCGTGCGCTCGGGCTGGCGGGCGAGGGCATGGCGCGCATTCGCACGGCGGGCGCGCTCGCCATCCTCAATGCCGATCCCGCCGAGGCCCTGCGGCTGGGCATGGATGGCGTCCACCTCAATCGCCACCGCCTGATGACGCTCAGGCATCGGCCGCCGGGCCTCCGCTGGGTCGGGGCCTCCTGCCATGACGCCCCTGAGCTGGCGCACGCCGCCGCGCTCGGACTGGACTATGCCTTCCTCTCCCCCGTGCTGCCGACCGCCTCGCACCCCGGCGCGGAACCCCTGGGCTGGCCGCGCTTCGCCGGGCTTGCCGCCGATCATGTCCTGCCGGTGTATGCCCTGGGCGGGGTGGGCGAGCCCGAACTTGCCCAGGCCCTGGCGCATGGCGCCCAGGGCGTGGCCGGCATCCGCGCCTGGTGGTGATGGTCTACACTCTAGCTGTCCCTAACCCAAAGAGGTGTTTGACATGATCAAGGAACAACTGGATACCACGTTCGAGGGCCTGAAACAGCAGCGCGACGCGTTGCGCCTGCAGGTGCATCTGCTCGGCATGGAGGTGCACGACGAATGGCAGGAGGCCGAGCGCGCGTGGGAACGCCTGAGCAACGCGGCGCACAGGATTCGGGCCGAGGGCGCCGATCAGATCGACGAGATGGCGGCGGCCTTCCGCCAGCTGGCGGACGAGCTGACGGGGCGGTATCAGCGCCTCAAGCCGATGGACCGGCTGGC
Source organism: Halothiobacillaceae bacterium (assembly GCA_006212015.1). GTDB lineage: Bacteria > Pseudomonadota > Gammaproteobacteria > Halothiobacillales > Halothiobacillaceae > Thiofaba. The sequence continues at coordinate 55,796 of SDAY01000002.1, read as the reverse complement.
CGAGGGCGTGGATGAACTGCGCCGTACGCGTGACGAATTGCGCGTGCGGGTCGAGCTGATGGGCATGGAGGCGCGCGAGGAGTGGGAGGAGGCCGAGCGCGTATGGGACCGCCTGACGGCGCTGCTGGAGAAGCTCAAGGATGCCGCGGCCGAGGCGCTGGATGAGACGGTCGACGCGGCGCGGGAGCTCAAGGACGAGATTGCCGAGCGTTACCGCCGTATCAAGGCCCACCTCAAGGATTGATGCCGGGCGCCACCCCGGCGGGGGCGGGGCGGCCGCCGGGATTGGGCTTGTCCCCGTGGATCGGTTACCCTTCACCGCTTCGATGGTGGGCGGTGAGGATCCATCCAGATGGGTATGTCGATGAGCGATGCGAAGTGGTGGCTGGGCAGCGCGGTAGTCATTGGCGTGCTGCTCTATGTACTTCAGCACGACTTTTCCGGGTTGCGCGCCCCTGACGTTCCCTTTGCCGGCAGCGTGGTGCCGCTGCCGGCCCCGGCCTGCTCGCCGGTGGGCGGGCCCTGCACCGTCACCGATGCCCAGGGGCGTTCCCTGCAACTTGAACTGGCCGGCGACGTGCGTCCCCTGAGGCCCATCGACCTGAGCCTGCGCCTGCCCGACGCGGCCCTGCCGAAGAGCGGCGCGGCCAACGTGGATTTCATCATGGTCGGCATGGACATGGGCCTGAACCGCTACACCCTCACCCGCCATGCCGAAGGCAGTTATCGGGCCAAGGTGATCCTGCCGGTCTGCAGCATCGGGCGCAGCGACTGGGTCGCCAAGGTCAGCGTGGTGGTGGGCGACGAGATGTGGACGGCGGACTTCCCCTTCACCGCCGAATCCTCCTCGATTCACGATGACTGACCCCTGACCCCTGACCCCGGGTCATCCCCTCAGCAGCACGTACACCGCACCGGTCCCGCCATCCGTCGGCAGCGCGGAACAGAAGGCCAGCACGTCGTCGCGCTGGGGCAGCCAGCGGTTCAGCAGGCGCTTGAGCTTGCCCTGCCCGGTGGGTGAGCTGTACCCCTTGCCGTGAATGATGCGCACACAGCGATGCATGGCGCCGCGCTGCCGGTTGAGGAACTGGGTCAACGCGACCCGGGCCTCATCGACCGTGTGACCATGCAGGTCCAGCGCCGCGCCGATACTGTACTGGCCGCGTCGAAGCTTGCGCAGCGTCTGGCGCGAGGCCCCGCCGCGCAGGTAGAGCAGCACCTCGCCGTGTTCCAGCTCTCCCGGATCGTAGTCGCTGAGCATGTCCTTGACGATGAGCTCGTCATCCTGCATCCGCCGGCGCGGACGCGCGGAAGGGCGCGGCGGCCGATGCTCGACGCGGTCGTGCGTGACCGGGCGGATCTCGCCGGTCAGGGCGCCGATCGTGGCGCGGAAGAGTTGGATGTCGTCCTCATTCATACAGGGCTCTTGGGCGGGGCTGGACGTGGCGGTCGCCATCAGTATAGTGAGTGAATCTCTCAAGGCGACGGTTCAAGGCTAGGGCGGGTTTGCATGGATATCCTGGTTTCCAATGATGATGGCGTGCATTCCCCCGGTTTGCTTGCCCTGGCCGAGGCCATGCGCCCGTTCGGGCGGGTCGTCATCGTCGCGCCTGATCGCGACCGCAGCGGGGCGAGCAACTCCCTGACCCTCTCCCGCCCCCTGCGCCCCAAGCAGCTCGATGAGCATGTCTGGGCGGTGGACGGCACCCCGACGGACTGCGTGCACCTGGCCCTGACCGGGCTGCTGCCGTTCACGCCCGACATCGTGCTCTCCGGCATCAACCACGGCCCCAACCTGGGTGATGACGTGCTCTATTCCGGCACCGTGGCCGCGGCGATGGAGGGGCGCTCCCTCGGGCTTCCCGCCATCGCCGTGTCGATGGACGCCTTCGAGCCCCGGCACTTCGACACCGCCTGTCGCGCCGTCGCCATGCTGGTGCGCGACATGGCCAGCCACCCCCTGCCGGGCGACACCCTGCTCAACATGAACGTTCCGGATCGCCCCTGGGCGGACATTCGCGGCCTGCGTTCCACCCGCCTGGGGCAGCGTCACCCCGCCGCGCCCATGGTGGCGGATACCGACCCGCGTGGCAGGCGCATCTACTGGATCGGCCTGGCCGGCGCGGCCGCCGACGAGGGCGAGGGCACCGACTTCCACGCCCTGCGCGAGGGCTGCATTTCGGTGACGCCCATCCACTTCGACATGACCCGGCACGATGCTCTGGGCGCGCTGGCCCGGTGGTTGCCTCATGCTGTCACCGACTGAGGTCTACCTGCGCGGCAGCGGACTGACCTCGCCAAGGGTGCGGGAACGCCTGATCGAGCGTTTGCAGGACGCCGGCATCAGCGATGAGCGGGTTTTGCGTTCCATGCGCCGCACCCCCCGCCACCTCTTCGTCGAGGAGGCCTTCTCCGGTCGCGCCTACGAAGATACCGCCCTGCCCATCGGGCATGGGCAGACCATTTCCCAGCCGTACACGGTGGCGCGCATGAGCGAGGCCATCCTGCGCGATGGCGTGCCGAACAAGGTGCTGGAGATCGGCACGGGGTCGGGCTATCAAACCGCCATTCTTGCCGACTTGACCAATCAGGTGTTCAGCATCGAGCGGATCAAGAGCCTGCAGGATCTGGCACGCGAACGACTGAGAGTGCTCGATCGCTACAACGTGCGCCTGCGGCATGCCGATGGCTGGCAGGGGTGGTCCGCGCATGGCCCGTTCGATGCCATCCTGGTGGCGGCGGCGCCGGATGAAATTCCCCCGCGCCTGCTGGAGCAGATTGCCGAGGGCGGACGCATGGTCATTCCCGTCGGCCCGCAGGGCGGTGTGCAGCGATTGCTGATGATCCGGCGTGTGGATGGCGTGCTGCGTGAAGAAATACTCGAAGGCGCGAGTTTCGTGCCTCTCATCGCGGGAGCGGTCGCATGAAGTTGTTTGGACCGCTCTATGATCGGGTGATCGGCCTCAGTCGCCATCCGCGCGCCCCTTGGGCCTTGGGTGGCTTGAGTTTCGCCGAGTCTTCCTTCTTCCCCATTCCGCCCGATGTCCTTCTTGCGCCGATGTGCGTGGCGCGTCCTCCGGCCTGGTGGCGCCTCGCCCTGCTGACGACCGTGACATCGGTGCTGGGAGGGCTTCTGGGTTACCTGATCGGCGTCTGGTTCCTGGATCTGTTGACGCCCATGATCGAGCGCATGGGGTACGCGGGCGCCTTTGAAAAGGCGCGCGTCTGGTTCATGGAATGGGGCTTCTGGGCGGTATTCCTGGCCGGCTTCTCGCCGATCCCCTACAAGGCCTTCACCATTACCGCGGGCGCCCTGGGCATGCCGCTGCTGCCCTTCGTGATCGCCTCGGCGGTCGGAAGAGGGGGGCGTTTCTTTCTCGTGGCCTGGTTGATGGGCCGGTTTGGCCCGGCCTTCGAGCCGCGCCTTCGACCCTTCATGGAGTGGCTCGGCTGGGGGGCGGTCGTCGTGGTCGTGCTAGCCTATCTGATCATGCGACACTGAGGCCTGATGCGCCGGTTGGTCGGGGTATTTCTGGTGAGTCTTCCGTTCGCGATGACAGGCTGCGGTCCGGCGGTCCGCTTTGCGCCGGAAAATGGCGTGCATGTCGTTCAGCGCGGCGAAACCCTGTACTCCATCGCGACCGCCTACGACATGGACTGGAAGAAAATCGCGCGCAGCAATGGCATGCACCCCCCGTACACCATCCTGGTTGGGCAGCGCTTGCGCGTGACCGGCCCAGCCTCCTCGCACGAGAGCCCGGGACATGCCCCCCAGGCGCGGGCATCCAGGTCGTCGAACGATGAGGATGAACCGAATGACGCCCCAGCCCCGCCCATCGGCGCTACCCGCTGGGTTTGGCCGACCGAGGGACGCGTCGTCTCGACCTTCCTCCATGGTCATGCCACGCGCAAGGGCATCGACATCGCCGGCACACTGGGACAGCCCGTCCGTGCCGCGGCGGCAGGGGAGGTCGTCTACAGCGGCTCCGGCCTCGCCGGCTACGGCAATCTCATCATTTTGAAACATGATTCACGAATCCTTAGTGCATATGCCTATAACCAGGACTTATTGGTCAGCGAAGGGCAACGCGTGCAGTCTGGACAAATCATTGCCCACATGGGGCAATCGGAAGTCGACAGGCCCAGGCTGCATTTCGAAATCCGCCTGGATGGCAATCCGATCGACCCCTTGCGTCAGCTGCCCCGGATGCCGCGCTGAAGTGAATCATGAGGATCAATGATGGCTAGCCAAGACGATGTTCTTGATTCCGACCCTGTCGAGCTGATGTCTGACGAGGCTGAGGATCAGCTCAAGGACCATGATGAGGCTGAGGTCGTATCCTTTGCCGCAGGCAAGGTGGGTGCCGAAGGCCCCGATGTGACCCGGCTTTATCTGAACGATGTCGAGTGCCATAGCCTGCTGACCCCCGACGAGGAGCGTCATTTCGCCCGTCTGGCCCGGGCTGGCGACAAGGCCGGGCGGGAAAGGATGATCGTCTGCAATCTTCGCCTGGTCGTGAAGATCGCCAGGCGCTACATGCATCGCGGGCTCGATCTTTCCGACCTGATCGAGGAGGGCAACCTCGGCCTGATGCGCGCAGTGGAGAAGTTCGATCCGGAGCGCGGTTTCCGCTTCTCGACCTACGCCACCTGGTGGATTCGCCAGACCGTCGAGCGGGCGATCATGAATCAGGGCCGCACCGTGCGTCTGCCCATCCATGTCGTCAAGGAAATCAACACCTACAACCGCGCGGCGCGCAAGCTCACCCAGGCGTTGAACCACGAGGTCGGCCCCGAGGAGATCGCAGCCAGCCTCAATCGCGATCTCGACCACGTGATGCGGCACATGGCCTATGGCGAACGCATCACGTCGATGGACACCCCGCTCCGCGGCGACCCGGAACACGCGCTGATGGAGTTGATCCCCGACGAGAACAATCACGACCCCGCCGAGCTGCTGCAGGGTGATCTGGTTCACGGGCGGGTCGATGAATGGCTGTCCAGGCTCGACACAAAGCAGCGCGAGGTGGTCGAACGTCGCTTCGGCCTGCATGGGCATGAACCGCATACGCTGGAGGCCATCGGCGACATCCTCGGCGTCACCCGCGAGCGCGTCCGCCAGATTCAGCTCGAGGCCCTGAGACGCCTGCGTTGCATCAGTCAGGCCGAGGGCCAGACCTCCGACACCATGCTGGATGAATGAACCCTCCCCGCGCAATGCCTCACCGATCCTGCCCGTATGACGTCCCCCTTGCTCAGCGTTGAAAACCTGCACCTCGGTTTTGCCAGTCCGGCAGGCGAGCGCGAAGTCCTGCGCGGTGTCAGCTTCCAGGTGCCCGCAAGCGGTCGCGTGGCGCTGGTGGGCGAGTCCGGTTCGGGCAAGTCGGTCACCGCGCTTTCCATCCTTCGCTTGCTGAGTCCTCCATCGACCCGCCATTACGGGGGGCGCATCCTGTTCGATGGCGAGGACCTGGGCATGGCCGCGGAGTCGCGCATGCGCGCCCTGCGCGGACGCTCCATCGGCATGATCTTCCAGGAGCCGATGAGCGCGCTCAATCCCCTGCATCCGGTCGGCAGGCAGATTGCCGAGACCCTGCGGGTCCATGAGGGCCTGGATGCCTACGCGGCACGCAAGCGGGTCCTCGAACTGCTTGAGCTGACCGGCATCCGCGACCCGCTGCAAAAGATCGATGCCTTGCCCCACCAGCTGTCCGGCGGTCAGCGCCAGCGCGCCATGATCGCCATGGCGCTGGCCTGCAAGCCCCGCCTGCTGATCGCCGATGAGCCGACCACCGCGCTGGACGTGACCCTGCAGGCGCAGATCCTCGAACTGCTGATCGACCTGCAAAAAGAGATGGGCATGGCGGTGTTGATGATCACCCATGATCTGCCCCTGGTTCGACGCTTTGCCGAGCAGGTCGTGGTCATGCGCCATGGCGAAGTGGTCGAGCAGGGGGCCGTCAGCGCCGTGTTTTCCAATCCACGGCATGCCTACACCCGCCTGTTGCTCGACAGCTCCCCGGTGCGCGACATTGCGCCACCGAAGGAGGGCAGTCTGTCGCTGGAGGCCAGGGGCATTCGCTGCGTTCGTGCAGGTCAGGGTGGCGGCCTGTTCCGCAAGGCCAGGGGGCAAACCATCCTGCACGGCATCGATCTGCATCTGAGGGATGGCGAGACGCTGGGCGTGGTCGGCGAGTCCGGCTCGGGCAAGACCACCCTCGCCAACGTGTTGCTGCGCCTGCTACCCGGCGAGGGCTCCATCCAGCTTGGAGGGGCGGATTGGCAGGCCCTGGAGGGCAAGGCCCTGCGTCGGGCGAGACGCGCCGCGCAGGTCGTGTTCCAGGACCCGTTCGCCGCGCTTTCGCCGCGCATGAGCATCGAAGCCATCATCGGCGAGGGGCTGCGGGTGCACGAACCCGAGCTCGAGCCGGCGGAACTCCGTGCCCGCGTGGTCGAGGCCCTGCGCGAAGTCGGGCTGGATGAGGACATGCTGTGGCGTTATCCGCATGAGTTCTCCGGCGGCCAGCGCCAGCGCATCGCCATCGCCCGCGCGCTGGTGCTGCGTCCCCGCCTGATGGTGCTGGATGAGCCGACCAGTGCCTTGGATGTGTCGGTGCAGAAACAGGTGCTGACCCTGCTGCAGGACCTGCAGCGGCGTCATGGCCTGAGTTACCTGTTGATTACCCACGACCTGCGCGTCATCCGTGCCATGGCGCATCGCATGCTGGTGCTGCGCGAGGGGCGCGTGGTGGAGCAGGGCGAGACCCTCGAACTGCTGGCCCATCCGGCCGAAGCCTACACCCGCACCCTGGTCGAGGCCGCCGGGCTCCTGCAGGATGCGGCATGAAGGGGCGGGTCCGCGTCATCGGTTTCGACCTCGACGATACCCTGTGGGCCATAGCCCCGGTCATTCGGCGCGCCAATCACGCCCTGTTCGCCTGGATCGACGCGCGCTATCCGCGGATCACCCGCGATCACACGCCGGACAGCCTGCACGCCGTCTGTCTCGAATACATGCGTGGACGCCCCGATGAGCGCCACGACCTGACGGCCTTGCGCAAGGCCTTCCTGGGGCATCTTGGTCGGCAGGCCATGTATGCCGAGGATTTTTCCGAACAGGCGTTCGAGGTGTTCTACCAGGCACGCAACAGGGTCGAATTTTTCCCCGAGGTCGAGCCGGTCTTGCATGCGCTTGCCAGGGATTACACGCTGGTCGCCCTCTCCAATGGCAATGCCTGCATTGAACGCACGGGCCTGTCCCGCTACTTCCGTCTGGCCGTGAATTCGGCCATGGTCGGGGCGGGCAAGCCTGATCCGGCCATGTTCCGGCATGCGCTCGAACGGCTTGGCGAAGGGCCCGAGGCCATGGTTCACGTGGGCGACCACCCCGAGCACGATGTCCTGGGGGCGCAGCGGGCCGCCATCCGCTCGGTGTGGCTCAACCGCGAGGGGCAGGCATGGCCCGGTCATCGGCCCCGGCCCACGGCGGAAATCCGTGATTTGACGGAGATTTCTCCCGTTCTTGCCGCCATGGGCGCAGGCAAAGCCGGGCCAGACGTGTAAAATCCACCTATCGTGGCTCTTACCGGTCAGGGAATCACTTGAGACGTATCGACTTCAGCCATGTTCGCAATGCTTTCATGGTAATCTTTCGGCCCTTTCTGGCCGGCCGCAAACCTCCATACCGCAAACGGAACCCCGTGGATTCATCGCCTATTTCTCCCATCATTCCGCGTGACCAGCACAGTGTTTCACGCAGGAACATCAGCAAAAACGCCCTCAACGTCCTGTATCGCCTGCATGAGGCCGGTTTCCGTGCCTGTCTTGTCGGCGGCGGCGTGCGCGACGTGCTCCTCGGCCGGGAGCCGAAGGATTTCGACATCGCCACCGATGCGACCCCGGAACAGATTCGCAAGCTTTTTCGCAACTGCCGCCTGATCGGTCGCCGTTTCCGCCTCGCCCATATCCTGTATGGCAAGGAGGTCATCGAAGTCGCGACCTTCCGTGCATCGGGTGACGACATGCCCGGTCGCGCGGCCGATGACAGTGGCCGCCTGCTGCGCGACAACGTCTATGGATCGCTTGAGGACGACGTCCAGCGTCGTGACTTCACCGTCAATGCGCTCTACTACGACATCGCCGATTTCAGCGTGATCGACCATGTCGGCGGCATGCGGGATCTGCGGGACGGCGTGCTCCGCCTGCTGGGCGACCCGGAAACCCGCTATCGCGAAGATCCAGTGCGCATGCTTCGCGCAGCGCGCTTTGCCGCCAAGCTCGGCTTTCGCCTGCACGAGGACACCGAACGGCCGATCGCCGAGCTGGCCCCGTTGCTGGAGGGCATCCCCCCGGCCCGACTGTTCGACGAATGCCTGAAGCTGTTCCACACGGGCCATGGCGAGGCATCGCTGCACGAATTGCGTCGCCTGGACCTCCTGCGCTGGCTGCTGCCGCCGGTCGACGAGGCCCTGGCCCTGACCCGCGACGAGGGCGCGGCACTTCACTTCATCGAGACCGCTCTGGCGAATACCGATCGGCGCGTGGCCGAGGATCTGCCGCTATCCAGCGCCTTCCTTTATGCCGCCTTGTTGTGGCCGGTGGCGGTGCTGCGCGCGCAGCTGCTCGATCATGAAGGCCAGCCACCCAGCGTGGTGCTGCAACAGGCCGGGGACGAGGCACTGCGCCTGCTGCAGCAGCGCGTGGCCCTTCCGCGCCATCTGCAGCTTCTGACCCGGGAAATATGGGAAATGCAGCCCCGCTTCTCGCTCCATCAGGGGCGCGGGGTTGCAAGCCTCCATGGTCACCCGCGCTTCCGTGCCGCGTATGACTTCCTCCTGCTGCGGGCCCAGAGCGGCGAGCGGCAGGCGGCCGAGGACGCGGTCTGGTGGAAGGCGTTTGTCGAGGCCAGTCCCGGCGACCAGCATGCCGTGTTCTCGCCATCGGGTGAAGGCGAGCTCAAGCGTCGGCGCACACCGCGACGCCGCAAGCCCAGGGGCGAGGGTCCGGCGGCACACGGCGAATAACCGATGGCGCTTGCCTACATCGGCCTGGGCAGCAATCTGGATCAGCCGGTGGCGCAGATCAGGCGTGCCCTGGAGGCCTTCGCCGGGCATCAAGGTGCCCGACTGCTCAAGGCCTCCCGCCTGTATCGAAGCCCGCCCATGGGGCCGAAGGATCAGCCCGATTACATCAACGCCGTCGCGCTCATCGACACCCCCATGCAAGCGCTTGAGTTGCTGCATGCGCTGCAGGGCATCGAGCGCAAGCTGGGGCGTGTGCGGCTGCGCCACTGGGGCGAGCGGCTCATCGACCTGGATCTGCTCATGTACGCTGATGTTTGCATGCATTCCGATGAGCTGACCCTTCCGCATCCCGGCATCCCGGAGCGAGCCTTCGTGCTGCGTCCGCTGGCCGATCTGAATCCCGATCTGATCATTCCCGGTCTCGCGCCACTGGCCGAGCTGCTCGCCGCGCGCGCGGATGACACCTGTACCGTTGTGGAGGATGGAGCATGACATCACGCCCCCTGACCCTGGTCGATCTGCGTGGCATGAAGTCGCGCGGCGAGCGCATCAGCTGCCTGACCGCCTATGACGCCAGCCTGGCCCGTCTGGTGGACGAGGCTGGCGCCGAGCTGGTGCTGGTCGGCGACTCGCTGGGCATGGTGGTTCAGGGGCATGAGACCACCATCCCTGTCACCCTCGACGAGATGGTCTACCACAGCCGCTGCGCGGCCCGCAGCCTGAAGCGCGCCGTGCTGATCGCCGACCTGCCATTCATGGCCTATGCCACGCCCGGGCAGGCGCTCCAGAGCGCGGCGCGGCTGATGAAGGAGGGTGGGGCGCAGGTGGTCAAGCTCGAGGGCGGCGCGCCGCAGCTGGAGACCGTGCAGGCGCTCGGCCGCCAGGGCATCCCGGTCTGCGCCCATCTTGGGCTCACCCCGCAGTCCGTGCACAAGCTCGGCGGTTACCGCGTGCAGGGCCGCGCGCCGGAGGCTGCCGAGGCCATGCTCAAGGATGCCGTGGCGCTGGAGCAGGCCGGGGCCGACTTGCTGATCCTCGAATGCATTCCGAGCGAGCTGGCCGAACGCATCACGAGGGCGCTCGCCATCCCGGTCATCGGCATCGGCGCGGGCCCGGCCTGCGACGGTCAGGTGCTGGTCAGCTACGACCTGCTCGGCTTCACCGCCCGCCCGCCCAAGTTCGCGCGCAATTACGCCGCCGAGCACGGCGCGCCGGACCGGGCGCTCAAGGCCTTCGTGGACGAGGTGCGTGGCGGCATCTTTCCGCGCCCGGAAAACGGCTTCACCTGAATGGGCCAGGCGCGAACGAGCGCCCCAAACCCTTCGGCCCGGGGGCGGGCCTCCTACGGGTGGGGCTGTAGGAGCGGCGCCTCCGCCGCGATATGCTTGTGCAGCCATGGGGCTGCATGGACGACCCAGGATTCAAACCGCATGCGTACCGTCATATCCATCCCCGACCTGCGCGCCGCCGTGCGCGCCCTGAAGACGCATGGCAAGCGCATCGCCTTCGTGCCCACCATGGGCAACCTGCATGCCGGGCACCTGGCCCTGGTCGAGCGCGCCCGCCAGGCGGCCGATGCCGTGGTGGCCAGCATCTTCGTCAATCCGCTCCAGTTCGGCGCGGGCGAGGACTTCGAACGCTACCCGCGCACCGAGGCGCGCGATGCCGCCCTGCTGGCCGAGGCCGGGGCGGACCTGCTGTTCCTGCCCGCCATCGACACCCTCTACCCGCATGGCAAGGACGACTGCACCCGCGTCGAGGTGCCGGCGCTGGGCGACATCCTCTGCGGCGCGGCCCGTCCCGGCCATTTCGTCGGGGTGACCACCATCGTCGCCAAGCTCTTCAACCTGGTGCAGCCGGACGTGGCCGTGTTCGGCGAGAAGGACTTCCAGCAGCTGACCCTCCTGCGTCGCATGGTGCTTGATCTCGACATGCCGATCGAGATCATCGGCCACCCCACGCGGCGCGAGGACGACGGCCTGGCCATGAGCTCGCGCAACGGTTACCTCGATGCCGACGAGCGGGCCCGGGCGCCGATGATCCACGCCATGCTCAAGAGCCTCGCCGGGCAGATCCACGCGGGTCGCGACGACTTCGGCGCGCTGGAGGAGGAGGGTCGCGCCGTGCTCGATGCCGCCGGCTTCCGCACCGACTATGTCGCCATCCGTCGGGTCGAGGATCTCGCGCCGCCGCAGTCGAAGCAGGACGAACTCGTCATCCTCGCAGCCGCCTGGCTGGGCCGCACCCGCCTGATCGACAACCAGCGCGTGTGATGGCCATGGCCCTTGTCGATGTGGTCGGCGCCATCGCCGCAACCCTGACCACGCTCGCCTTCGTGCCGCAGGCGCTCAAGACCTGGCGCTCGCGCCACGCGCGCGACCTCTCGCTGGGCATGTTCCTGCTCTTCACCCTCGGCGTCATCGGCTGGCTGATCTACGGCCTGCTGCTCGGCTCCTGGCCCATCATCATCGCCAATGCCATCACCGTCGTGCTGGCGGGAGGCATCCTGTTCTTCAAGATCCGTTACGGATAGTTCCAAGCCCGAACAAGGGGCGAAGGAGTCCGCGCATGTTGATTCGCCTTTTCCTGCTGCTCTGTCTGGCTGTCGCCCCCCTGCATGCGGCCCAGCCGCCGGCCTCGGCGATGGCCTCCGCCCATCCGCTGGCGACCGAGGCGGGCTTCGAGATTCTCGATCAGGGCGGCAATGCCTTCGATGCCGCGGTGGCGGTCAGCGCCGCGCTGGCGGTGGTGGAGCCGTACAGTTCCGGCCTCGGCGGCGGCGGGTTCTGGCTGCTGCATGATGCGGATGCCAGTCGCGATGTCATGATCGACGGGCGTGAGCGGGCGCCGCTGGCCGCCCACCGGGACATGTACCTCGATCCCAGGGGCGAGGCGATCCCCAGGGCCTCGATGGACGGCGCGCTGGCGGCGGGCATCCCTGGCGTGCCGGCGGCGCTGGATCATCTGGCGCGCGAGTATGGCCGCCTGCCGCTGTCCGCATCGCTGGCCCCGGCCATCCGGCTGGCGCGCGAGGGCTTTGCCGTCACCCCGCATTACCGCCGCATGGCCGCCTTCCGGCTGGAGGCCTTCGACAAGGATCCCGAAGCCGCCCGCCTGTTTCTTCGGGACGGCCAGCCGCCGGAGCTTGGCCATCTTGTCCGCCAGCCGGAACTGGCCTGGGTGCTGGAGCGCATGGCCGGGGAGGGCGCGGACGGCTTCTATCGCGGGGCGGTGGCCGAAAGGCTGGTGGCGGGCGTGCGCAAGGCCGGCGGCATCTGGACCGACAAGGACCTGGCCGAATACCAGGTGGTCGAGCGCGAGCCCGTGCGCGGCCAGTATCGCGGCTTCGAGATCATCTCCGCCGCGCCGCCGTCCTCCGGCGGCATCGCACTGGTCACCATGCTCAACATCCTCGCAGGCTTCGACCTTGCGGCGCTGGACGAGGCCGGGCGCGCGCACCTGATCGTCGAGGCCATGCGCCGCGCCTACCGCGACCGCGCTGAATATCTTGGCGATCCGGACTTCGTCGCCATTCCGACCGAACGCCTGCTGCACCCTTTCTATGCGGATGGCCTGCGGGCCTCCATTCGCATGGACAAGGCCACCCCCAGCGCCAGTCTGCCGGGCGCGCAGCCCGTGAAGCAGGGCGATGACACCACACATTTCTCCATTCTCGATGCGGACGGCAACGCCGTCTCCGCCACCCTGAGCATCAACTACCCCTTCGGCGCGGCCTTCGTGCCGCCGGGCACGGGCGTGCTGCTGAACGACGAGATGGACGACTTCTCCATCAAGCCCGGCGTGCCGAATGCTTACGGACTGGTGGGCGCGGAGGCCAACGCCATCGCGCCGGGCAGGCGCATGCTCTCGAGCATGACGCCGACCTTCATCCGCAGTGATGATCAGCTGATGATCCTGGGGTCGCCGGGGGGCAGCCGCATCATCACCATGGTCCTGCTCGGCGCGCTGGAGGCGGTGGACGGCAAGCCGCCGCTGGCCTGGGTCGCCCGCCCGCGCGTCCACCACCAGTACCTGCCGGATGTCGTCTACCACGAGCCCGGTGCGTTCGACGGGCCAGCACGCGCGGCGCTGGAGGCGCGTGGTCATGCTCTGCTGGAACAGCCGACTTGGGGCAACATGCAGGCCGTGCTGTGGGACAAGGCTAGGAATGCGGTGGACGCGGCGAGCGATCCGCGCGTCGAGGGCATGGGGGCGGTGCGGGCATTTCCCGCACCGTAAGCCTTCGGTTAACCGGAAACGAGAAGGCCGCCCTAAAGGCGGCCTTTTTACGTCCGGAGCGCCGGGCGATCAGCCCGTGTTGCGCATGCCCGCGGCCACGGCGTTGATCGAGCGCAGCAGCGGCAGCAGCCACATCTCGCGCTCCTCGTCGGACAGCCCCTCGTCGCGGTAGCGCTTGAGCAGGGTGATCTGGATGTGATTGAGCGGGTCCAGGTAGGGGTTGCGGCGCTGCATGGAGGTGCCGAGCACGGGATCGATCTCCACCAGGTCCTCGACACCCGCCACGCGCAGCACCTCGCTGAGGGTGCGCTGGTATTCGCCGTTGATCATGCCGTAGACCTGCTCGCCGATGGCGCGGTCCCTGACAAGCTCGGAGTATTCGCGGGCGATGTTCATCTCGCCCTTGGTCAGCGACATCTGGGTGTTGCGCAGCAGGCTGTGGAAGAACGGCCAGCCGTCGAACATGGCGCGGAGGAGTTCCAGCTGGCCCGGATGATTCTTCTGCCAATGCTCCAGCGCGCTGCCGATGCCGAACCAGGCCGGCAGGGTGTGGCGCGCCTGCGCCCAGCCGAACACCCAGGCGATGGCGCGCACGGAGGACTTGGAGATGTCGCCCTTCTTGCGATGGGAGGGGCGCGAGCCGATGTTCATCAGGCCGATCTCGCGCACCGGGGTGGCTTCGTAGAAGTAGGGGATGAAGCCCGGGGTGCGGTCGGTCAGGGTGCGGTAGGCCTCCTCACCGTAGCGAGCCATCTCCGCCATCGCTTCCTCGAACTCGGGGCGGGTGCGGGCCACGTCCATCACGCGGTGGCGGGTGGCCTTCATCAGGCCGGTCGTGCCCATGACCAGCTCGTAGATGGCGGTCTCGGTGTTGCTGTACTTGGAGGACAGCACCTCGCCCTGTTCGGTGAACTTGATCTGGCCGAGCACGGTGCCCTGGGGCAGGGAGAGCATGGACTCGTGGGTCGGGCCGCCGCCGCGCGCGACGGTGCCGCCGCGTCCGTGGAACAGGCGGAATTCGACGCCGCGCGACCGGGTCAGCTCCAGCACCTTCAGCTGGGCCTCATAGAGGTTCCAGACCGAGGCCAGCACGCCGCCATCCTTGCAGGAGTCGGAATAGCCCAGCATGACCTCCTGCAGGTCGCCCGAGGTCTTGAGCAGTTCGCGGTAGACCGGGTTGTCGAGCAGCAGGGTCAGGACCTGCTCGATGTGCGCGAGATCCTCGATGGTCTCGAACAGCGGGGAAACAAGCAGGTCGCAGAACGGCTTGCCTGCGGCGTCGAAGCCCGCGAGGCCCGCCAGGTGGGCGAGGTACATGACCTCCATCACATGGCTGGCTTCGTGCGTCATGGAGATGACGTAGGCGCCGAAGGCCTCGCGGCTGACGTTGTCGCGCATGTCACGCATCACCTGGAAGACGCGCAGGGTCTGCACGGTCTCGGGGGTCAGTGCATCCATGTCCATGCCGGGTACGGGGCGCCTGATGCGTTCGGCCAGCACGCGCATGCGATCTTTTTCATCATGATCGCCGTAGTTCAGGCCAGGCTCGATCTGCTCGAGGATCTCCGTAACGGCGTCGGTATGGCGGGTGGATTCCTGGCGGATATCCAGTTTGAACAGATGGAAGCCGAAGGTTTCGGCCAGACGGATCAGATCCTTCAGATCGGCCTCGGCCAGCAGGGCATCGCCGTTCTCGATCAGCGAGTCGTGGATGCGATACAGGTCGGTCATGAATTCTTCAGGGCCGCGGTAAGCCGCGGTCGGCAGGGCCATGGGCTCGCCATCCTTGAGTTGGCGCACATAGTTCAGGTTGAGGCCGAGGCGGTAATGCATGATCCGCAACTTGGTGCGGTAAGGCTCGTCCTCGAAATACTCGTCGCCCTCGGTGCCGAAGACGGCCTCGACAAAGCGCTGGTCGCTTTCAAGCGCCAGCTGGCGCACGCAGATGTCCGGGCACAGGCTGATGGAGTGGGTCAGGGTGCGGCCCAGGGCGAAGATGCGCTGGCGGTATTCTTCCAGCACCATCTCGGCGGCCATGGCGACGGCCAGCTCGGTGGTCTCGGGGGTGACGAACGGGTTGCCGTCGCGGTCGCCGCCGATCCATGAGCCAAAGCGCAGGAAGCTGGGCGCCTTGACCTGTTGCGCCAGGTCGCGGCCGAAGTTGGTGGCGATCGCCTTTTCCAGGTAGCGGTAGGTCACCGGCACGGCGTTGAAGATGCTCTGGCGGAAGTAGTACAGGCCCTGGCGGATCTCGTCCTCGACCTTGGGGCGCACGCTGCGGACCTCGTTGGTCTTCCACAGGGCGAGGATGTGGGTCTTGATCGCGCGGGTGATTTCCTCGCGCTCGCTCTCGCCGAGGCCCGGGCGGTCCAGCTCGCTCGCAAGCACGAACACGCGGCGCTGCTGGTCCATCACCGTGCGGCGCTTGGCCTCGGTCGGGTGGGCGGTGAACACGGGGATGTACTGCAGGTTGTCGAGCAGTTCCTGCAGCTGGCCGGCGCTCATGCCATCCTTGCTGAACTCGCGCAGGGTGTCGTGGAAGGAGCCCTTCCACAGGTTCAGGCCGCGGCGCACCATGCGGCGGCGCTGCTGGTGCTGGAACTCTTCCTCGGCGATATTGACCAGGCTGAAATAGATGCTGAATGCGCGAACCACCTGGGTCATCTGGCCGGCAGGCAGCTCCTCGATGGTCTCGATCAGTCTGGCCTGGGTGCGCGGATTGGGTTGCTGGCGCTGACGGATGAAGCCCTTGCGCAGGGTTTCGACCGCTTCGAAGACCTCTTCGCCAATCTGCTCGAGGACGATCTCGCCGAGCAGTTGGCCGAAGAGTCTGACGCGTGCACGCAGGACGGCATCGTGCTTGGGGGAGGCGGGACGTTTGCGCATGGGCTTCTTACCGTGGTTCAGCTGGGCGCCGCGTGAAGGGCGAGCGTCGCATCATTTGTTCACAAAGGTCCCGCATTATAGCCAGAATGCCGTGCGCTTCGCGTAGGTGTATGTTTGGAACCTGTGTTCAAACATGATTTCGACAGGGAGAAACAGCATGCGTGTAGGAATCTATGGTCTGGGCCGGATGGGTGCCAACATGACCCGTCGCCTGGTGCGTTCCGGCATCGAGGTGGTGGGGCTGAATCGCAGCCCCGGCCCGGTGGACGAGCTGCGTGCCGAGGGCGCGGGTTTCCTGCCGGCCTATTCGATCGAGGAGTTTCTCGAACAGCTGCCCGCGCCACGCATCGTCTGGCTGATGCTGCCCTGCGGCGAGCCCACCGAGGCGGCCATCGAGGCCATCCTGCCGCGCCTGTCGAAGGGTGACCTGCTGGTGGATGGCGCCAACGCCTTCTACCAGGACACCCAGCGGCGCGGCGAGCGCATCGCCCCGACCGGCGTGCATTTCATGGACGTGGGCGTGTCCGGCGGGGTGTGGGGGCTGAAGAACGGTTACTGCGTGATGGCCGGTGGCAGCGATGAGGACGGCGCGCGCATCGAGCCGGTGCTCAAGGCGCTGGCCCCCGCGCATGACCGGGGCTGGGCGCATGTCGGCCCGCTGGGTTCCGGGCACTACACCAAGATGGTCCACAATGGCATCGAGTACGGCATGATGCAGGCGCTGGCCGAGGGCCTGGCCCTGCTCAAGGCCAAGGATCCGTTCGACATCGACCTCGCCGAGGTCACCGAAATGTGGCGTCACGGCTCCGTGGTGCAGAGCTGGCTGCTCGATTTGACCGCAGAGGCGCTGGCGAGCGACCAGCAGCTGGAGGCCATCGCGCCCTATGTGTCCGACTCCGGCGAGGGCCGCTGGACGGCCAAGGAGGCCATCGACCTTGGCGTCGCCGCGCCGGTCATCTCGCTGGCCATGCACATGCGGTTCGCAAGCCAGGGCAACGCGGATTACGGCAACAAGCTGCTGGCGGTCATGCGCCGGGGCTTTGGCGGTCACGCCATCAAGGCGGAGTGATCATCATGCCCGGTGGAATTGCGTCATCGGGCGGGCCGAGCGGCCTGGCCCATCCCTGCGCCTTCGTGATCTTCGGGGCGACCGGCAACCTCGCGGTCAACAAGCTGCTGCCCGCGCTCTACAACCTGGATCGCCATGGTCGTCTGGCGGCATCGATGACCATCGTCGGTTTCGGCCGGCGCGCCTGGAGTGACGCCGACTGGCGCGAGGATGTGGCGGCAAGCCTGCGCGAGCAGCTCAAGACCACCATCCAGGACGATGTGCTCGGACGTTTCCTGGGGCGCCTGCGCTTTGTCGAGGGCGACCTGCAGGCGGCCGAGGATTACCAGCGCCTGCGGGCCCGCCTTCTCGAAGAAGGCGGCTCCACCAACCTGATCTTCTACCTCGCCATCGCGCCCGACCTGTACAGCGTGGTGAGCGAGCGCCTGGGCGAGTCCGGCCTGCATGAGGAATCCGCCGGCTGGCGCCGCCTGGTGGTGGAAAAGCCGTTCGGCTACGACCTGGAAAGCGCCAGGATGCTGGATGCGCGCCTGCATCGCTTTTTCACCGAGAAGCAGATCTTCCGCATCGACCATTACCTCGGCAAGTCGACGATCCAGAACATCCTCGTGTTCCGTTTCGCCAACCTGTTCCTCGAACCGTTGCTGAACCGCAACTACATCGACCATGTGCAGATCACGCACTCTGAGGACAAGGGCATCGCCCGCCGCGCCGGGTATTACGACCAGGCCGGGGCGCTGCGGGACATGATCCAGAGTCATCTGTTGCAGATGCTGACCCTGGTGGCGATGGAGCCGCCAGCCTGCCTGGAGGCCGAGGCCCTGCGCGACGAGAAGGTCAAGGTGCTGCGCTCGATCCGCCCGATTCCGCCGCGCGCGGTGCATGCCCATGCCTTCCGCGCCCAGTACACGCGCGGCATGGTGCGCGGCAAGCCGGTGCCGGGTTATCTGGAAGAGGAGGGCGTGTCGCCGCACAGCACCACCGAGACCTATGCCGCGCTCAAGCTGTATATCGACAACTGGCGCTGGCGCGGGGTGCCGTTCTACATCCGCACCGGCAAGCGCCTGCCGGAGGGTTCCTCGATGGTCAGCATCCGCTTCCGCCATCCGCCGCAGCAGCTGTTCCGCGAGACGCCGATCGAGCAGCTCAAGCCGAACTGGCTGCTGCTGGGCATCCAGCCCTGCGACAGCCTGCGCCTTGAGGTGCAGACCAAGCGCGAGGGGCTGGAGCTGCGCGCCACCACCACCCAGCTGGACGCGACCTATTGCGAGAGCGAGGCCGCGCGCCTGGGCGCCTACGAGGCCCTGCTGCTCGACGTGATGAACGGCGACCAGTCGCTGTTCCTGCGTTACGACGAGGTGGAGTGGGCCTGGCGCGTGGTCGACCCGGTGCTCAAGGTGTGGGCGCAGGAGCGCGACTTCATCCACACCTACCCGGCGGGCAGCTGGGGGCCGGAGGAATCCTCCCGCCTGTTCGACCAGGACGACCATGTCTGGCGCAACGCGCTTTGAGTCAAGATTTCAATCAGTTTTTCTTCATCCTTCAAACCCAACCGATGTGCGCGAGGAGCCCATGACACGTCCGACCGAACTGCCCGCCTGGAAGGCACTGCAAGCCCATCAAGCCGACATTGGCGCGCTGCACATGCGCGAGATGTTCTCCAGCGATGGCGAGCGCTTCGAGCGATTCACGCTGCGCGCGGGCGAGCTGTTCCTTGACTACTCCAAGAACCGCGTCACCGACGAGACCATGAAACTGCTGATCCAGCTCGCGCGCGAGTCCGGGCTGGAGGAGTGGCGCGAGAAGATGTTCGCTGGCGAGAAGATCAACTTCACCGAAGGCCGCGCCGTGCTGCATACCGCGCTGCGCAACCGCAGCAACAGCCCGATCTTCGTCGACGGCGAGGACGTGATGCCCGAGGTGAACGCCGTGCTCAAGCGGATGGAGAAGTTCTCCAGGGCCGTGCGCAAGGGCGACTGGACCGGTTACACCGGCAAGGCCATCACCGATGTGGTCAACATTGGCGTCGGCGGGTCGGATCTCGGGCCGAAGATGGTGTGCGAGGCGCTGGCCTCGTACGCGCGCGCCGACCTGCGCGCGCACTTTGTCTCCAATGTCGCGCCGTCCGACATCATCAGCACGCTCAAGGGGCTCGACCCGGAGACCACGCTGTTCATCGTCGCCTCCAAGACCTTCACCACCCAGGAAACCATGGCCAACGCGCACACCGCGCGCGAGTGGTTCCTGGCCAAGGCCAGGGACGAGGGGCATGTGGCCAGGCACTTCGTCGCCGTGTCCACCAACCTGAAGGCGGTCAGCGCCTTCGGCATCGCCCCGGAGAACATGTTCGAGTTCTGGGACTGGGTCGGCGGGCGCTACTCGTTGTGGTCCTCCATCGGCCTGTCCATCGCCGTTCATGTCGGCTTCGATCATTTCGAGAAGATGCTCGAAGGCGCCCACGCCATGGACCGCCATTTCCACGAGGCGCCGCTGAAATGCAACATGCCGGTGATCATGGCCTTGCTGGGCATCTGGTACGCCAACTTCTTCGGCGCGGAAAGCCAGGCGGTGCTGCCCTATGGCACCCGCCTGCGCTCCCTCCCCGCCTATCTCCAGCAGGCCGACATGGAGAGCAACGGCAAGTCGGTCGACCGTGACGGCCAGGCGGTCGACTACGCGACCGGCGCCGTGCTGTGGGGAGGGAATGGCACCAACGGCCAGCATGCCTTCTTCGAACTGATGCACCAGGGCACCCGCCTGATCCCGGCCGACTTCATCATCGCCGCCAACACCCACAACCCGGTGCGCGACCAGCACGCCATGCTGCTGGCCAACATGTTCGCCCAGACCCGCGCGCTGATGTGGGGGCGCCAGCTCGACGAAGTGGAAGCGGAGATGCGCGCCCAGGGCGCGGATGATTCGACCATTGCGATGCTGGCCCCGCACAAGGTCATTCCCGGCAACAAGCCCAGCAACACCATCCTCATGCGGGATCACACGCCCTACACCCTGGGCATGCTGGTCGCCCTGTACGAGCACAAGATCTTCTGCCAGGGCATCCTCTGGCGCCTCAACTCCTTCGACCAGTGGGGCGTGGAGCTGGGCAAGCAGATGGCCAGCAGCATCCTTCCGCGCTTGTCCGAAGAGGGCGCGGTGACGGCCTATGACGGTTCCACCAATGCCCTGATCAACATGGTCAAGGGCATGATGCACCCCTGATTTCACCTCAGGGACACCTTATGCCGGGGGCGCTACAATGCGCCCCTTCATCTTTCCGGGTTCTGCGCGATGAAACTCCTCGCCATCGACACCTCCACCGAGGCCTGTTCCGCCGCATTGCTGATCGACGGCAAGGTGCTGGAGGAGTATGCCCTCGCGCCACGCCGCCATACCGAGCTTATCCTGCCGATGGTCGGGCGTTTGCTGGCGGCCACCGCGTTGCGTCTGGAGCAACTGGACGGGATCGCGTTCGCCCGTGGCCCCGGGGCATTCACCGGTCTGCGGATTGCGGCGGGCGTCACCCAGGGGCTGGCCTTTGGCGCGGGCTTGCCGGTCGTGCCGGTGTCCAGCCTCGCTGCCCTGGCGCATGCCGCATGGCGGCTGCATGGCGCCGAGCATGTCCTGACCGCGCTTGATGCGCGCATGCATGAGGTCTATTGGGGGGGCTGGCGGGTGCGGGGTTTGGGGGATGTCCAGGCGGTGGATGCCGAGCGGGTCGTGGCGCCGGCTGACGTCCCCTGTCCGGAGGGAGGCCGCTGGTTCGCCGCGGGCCCTGGCTGGGCGGCCTATGACGAGGCGCTGCGCTCGCGTTGTGGCGCGGTCGAGTCCGGTCGCGACCCGAACCTTCTTCCCCGCGCGCATGACGTTGCCTTGATCGGTGGCCAGCTGGCCGCGCATGGCGGGCTGCTGCCGGCGGAACAGGCCCAGCCGGTCTACCTGCGCGACCGGGTGGCGGAAAAGCCCAGGCCGCGCTGAGAGGCGGTCGCCATTTTATTGACGAACCCTTGTCGGGGCTTTTCCCAGGATGTTCTTCAGTCGCTGATCTTCTTGTAACACGCTGTTATGGCTGGATATTCATTCTTTGGCATGGGATTCGCTAATAACCTCCTGCGCACTTCATGGTGCGTTGATTCCAGGAGGTCTCCCATGAGCCTGAACATGACATCCGCCGCCTTGCGCCGCCCCATGCCGGTCCGTGACCTGCATGCCCTGCGCACCTCTCGCGCCATGGCCGAGCTTGAGCTGCGACGCCAGCAAGCCATCATGCGTCTGGCGCGTCAGCTGCCGAGCACGCTGGATGTGCACGCCATGTTCAGTCTCTTTGCCGGGATCGCAGGGGATGCCTTTCCGTTCGATGGGCTGCGCTTCATGCGTGCAGCGGGTGACCCACCGTTCGCTTGGGGCGAAGAGGCGCCGCACCATGCCGAATACAGCCTGCGCCTGAATGACGAAGGGCTGGGCGAGATGGTGCTGATGCGTGATCGCCCCTTCGCGGAGTATGAACTGCACGTCTTCGAGGACCTGCTTGCCTACCTGCTTTACCCGCTTCGTAACGGACTGCTTTATCAGGACACCCTGCTCATGGCCTCGATCGATGGCTTGACCGGGGTGGGCAATCGAAAATCCTTTGATGAATCCATCCAGCGTGAACTGGCCCGGGTCGAACGGTATGGCGGCGAACTGTCCCTGCTGATCCTCGACATGGATGGATTCAAGTCGGTCAATGACACTCACGGTCATGTCGTTGGCGATGCGCTGTTGCGTCATTTTGCCGCCGTGATCAAGGCGACGGCCCGGACAAGCGACATGGTGTTCCGCTTTGGCGGTGACGAATTCGCGGTGCTGATGCCTGAAACAGGCCATGATGGGGCGGCCCGGCTCGTGCAGCGTCTGCGTGAGGCCATGGCCAACGCACCCATGGTCCACGGTGACCTGCATGTCGAACCGCGCAGCAGCATGGGGCTTGCGCATTGGCGGGCGGATACCGATGTTACTGCCTTGGTCGAGCAGGCCGACGCGGCGCTGTATGCAGACAAGCGCGAACGTCGCGCCAGCATGTCCGCGGCCTGAAGGGTTGGGGCCTCCTTGATGCATTGATACACTCGGGAAGGATTGTTTCGATCACTCATTTCAACTCGATTCGAAGGAGCAGGGGCCATGGCCGAAGCGAAGAAGACCGAAGAAGCGGTCGAAAAGAAATCGGGCGGCAGCAAGCTGGTGGTGATTTTGCTGATTGTCGTGATTCTGCTGCTGGGCGGCGTGCTGGGCGGCGGGGCCTACCTGTTCCTGAGCGGCAAGCTGACCCCGCAGGGCGCCGCACAGGTGGCCGATGCTGAGGGGCATGCGGAAGAGGGCGAACACAAGAAGCCGAAGAAAGAGAAGAAGGACAAGGCGCATGCCGCGCCGACCTACGTGCTGATCGGCGAGGAGAAGGCCCCGTTCACCGTCAATCTGGCCGAGACCAGCGAGGCCGATTACCTGCAGGTCGAGGTTCAGGTGCTGATTTCGGATCCGGCCGTGGAAGGCGCCATCAAGACCCACATGCCGCTGCTCAAGTCCAAGCTGGGCGCCCTGTTCAGTCAGCAGAAATCGGCCGAGATCAAGACTGCCCAGGGCCGCGAGCAACTGCGCCTGCATGCGCTCGAGGAGGTCCGCAAGGTGATGGGCAGCATGACCGACACGGTCGATCCGGAAGACATCGAAGACCTCCTGTTCACCAACTTCGTGATGCAGTAAGGGCGAACGGACATGGCCATGGACATCCTATCCCAGGCTGAAATCGATGCCCTCCTGACCGGGGTCGATGGCGGCGAGGTCGAGACCGATGCCGGTGTCGCGCCGCGTGGCAGGGGGGTCCATGCCTACAACTTCGCCAGTCAGGAGCGCATCGTTCGTGGTCGTCTTCCGACCCTGGAGATGATCAACGAGCGCTTTGCCCGTGCGTTCCGCATCCGCCTGGTCAGCATGTTGCGCCGCACGGTCGAGATCTCGATCGAAGGCGTGAAGATGAACAAGTACGGCGAGTGGGTGCACAGCCTGTTTGTTCCGACCAGCCTGACCATCGTGCACATGAAGCCGCTCAAGGGCGTGAGCGTGTTCATGATGGAATCACGTCTTGTCTACACCCTGGTGGACAACTTCTTCGGCGGCAGCGGGAGGCACGCCAAGATCGAGGGACGCGAGTTCACTCCCACCGAACTGCGTGTGATCACGCGCGTGCTGCAGATCGCCTTCGATGAGATGCAGAAGGCCTGGCAGGCGGTGTTGCCTGTCCAGTTCCAGCAGGTCAGCCACGAAATGAATCCGCAGCTGGCCAACATCGTCGCGCCGAGCGAAGTGGTGGCGGTATGCGCGTTCCGGATCGAACTCGAGGGGGGGGGCGGGCAGTTTCACCTGGCCATCCCCTACAACATGATCGAGCCGATCCGCGGCCTGCTGGATGCCGGGGTGCAGAGCGACCGCGACGAGATCGATGTGCGCTGGTCGCGTTCGCTCAAGCGCGAGCTGGGCAGCGCGCCGCTGAAGATCCATGCCAGTCTTGGCGAGGCCCAGCTCAGCCTGTATGACCTGATGCACATGAAGCCCGGCGACATCATTCCGATCGACATGCCCGCATCGGTCGAACTGACGGTCGAGGGCGCGCCGATCTTTCGCGGACAATGGGGCGTGCATCGCGGCAATACGGCGGTGAAGATCAGTGAAATCATCCAGCCCGAAGAACACCACGATTCCAAACATGGAGCCCAACACGATGGCCACTGATAACGACGCAGCGGACGGCATGGACGACTGGGCGGCCGCCATGGCCGAACAGGCGGGGGCAGGAAAGCCCGCCGCGTCATCGGTCCAGCCGCGCGCCCTGGGTGATGATGCCGGCCTGACCGGCAATCCCGATGTCAACCTTGAGGTCATTCTCGATATCCCGGTGTCCCTGTCGCTTGAAATCGGCCGGACCCAGATCCCGATCCGCAACCTGCTGCATTTGAACCAGGGTTCGATCGTCGAACTGGATCGCCTGGCGGGTGAACCGCTGGACGTGCTGGTCAACGGCACCTTGATCGCGCATGGCGAGGTGGTGGTGGTGAACGAGAAGTTCGGCATCCGCCTGACCGATGTCATCAGCCCGTCCGAGCGCGTGCGGAGGCTCAAGTGAGCTGGCTTGCGCGCATCGGCGCGGCCTTGTTCTTCACGGCTGCTCCGCTTGCGCTGTGGGCGGAAGAGGCCCTGCCCAAGGTCGGCACGGACCCTTTGGCGGGTCGCTATCTGATCAAGCTCACCCTGAGCCTGCTGGGTGTCCTGCTGCTGCTGTTCATTCTGCTCGCCGTGCTCAAGCGCGTCGGTGGATTGCCGCGTGCCGGCCGCCAGCAGGCCATGAAGGTGCAGGGCAGCCTCGCCGTCGGCCCGCGCGAGCGGGTGGTGTGGATCGAGGTGGACGGCCATCAGCTTGTGCTCGGCGTATCCAGCGGGCGGATCGAGCCTCTGCTGCACCTGCCGCCGACCGATGAGGCCGAGGCGCACGCGGAGCCTTCCGATGCGCTGATGGATGCAGGCCTGAAGCCCGTCCGCTCGGATGCGGCCTTCGGCCAGGCCCTGGATGAAGTGACCCTGCGGAGCGAACGTTGATGAGCCAGGCGATCAAGGCCCTGCGCTGGCTGCTGTTCCTGGTGCCGCTGCTGCCGGTGCTGGCCTTCGCCGAGCCCGGCCTGCCGGTGGTCACCGTCAAGGAACTGGCGGACGGCGGGCAAGGCTATTCGCTGACCCTGCAGGTGCTGGCGCTGATGACGGTGCTGACCCTGCTGCCCTCCGCCTTGCTGATGATGACCTCGTTCACCCGCATCATCATCGTGCTGGCCATCCTGCGTCAGGCGCTTGGCACCGCGCAGACCCCGTCCAACCAGATCCTGCTGGGACTGGCGCTGTTCCTGACCCTGTTCATCATGGCGCCGGTGTTCGAGCGTTCCTGGACGGATGGCGTCGCGCCTTACCTGAACGAGCAGGTCGAGGCCAAGCCCGCGCTCGAGGCGGCGGCCAAACCCTTGCGCGAGTTCATGCTCAGGCAGACCCGCGAGGAGGACATCGCCCTGTTCGGCCGGATCGCCGGCAAGGATTCGTTCGAATCCCCGGATCAGGTGCCGTTCACCACCCTGATGGCCGCGTTCCTGACCTCGGAGCTCAAGACGGCCTTCACCATCGGCTTCCTGATCTTCATCCCCTTCCTGATCATCGATCTGGTCGTCGCCAGCACCCTGATGTCGATGGGCATGATGATGCTCTCGCCCATGATCGTCTCCCTGCCCTTCAAGCTCATGCTGTTCGTGCTGGTCGATGGCTGGGCGCTGCTGATGGGTACGCTCGCCTCCAGCTTCTACACCTGACGGGCCGGGCATGAACGCCGATACCGTCATCGACATCACCCGCCAGGCCCTCGAGGTCATCCTGCTGCTGTCGCTGCCCATGTTGCTGACCGCGCTGGCGGCGGGTCTGCTGGTCGGCATCTTCCAGGCGGCCACCCAGATCAACGAGATGACCCTAAGCTTCATCCCCAAGCTGCTCGCGCTGGTGGTGGTCATCCTGCTTACGGGCTCGTGGATGCTGGGCGTGCTGGTCGACTACACCCGCCGCCTGTTCGACGCCATCCCCGGCCTGATCGGCTGAGGGCGCGTCATGGCGCCGCTGATCCTTCCCATCGAAGACATCATGGCCTGGCTCGGCCTGTTCATGTGGCCCTTCCTGCGCATCGGCGGGTTGCTGATGGTGGCGCCGCCGTTCGGTGCGCGCACCCTGCCTAGGCGCATTCGCATCCTTGCCGCCGTCCTGGTCACGCTGATGATGATGCCCTTGGTGCCGGAGGCGCCGAGGGTCGATCCGTTCTCGCCCGAGGCCGTGCTGATGGCCGCCAACCAGATCCTGATCGGGGTGGGCATGGGGTTCATCCTGCAGCTGGTGTTCGCGGTGTTCGTCCACGCGGGGGAGGTGGTCGCGATGACCATGGGGCTGGGCTTCGCCTCGGCCATCGACCCGCAGAACGGTATCAGCGTGCCGGTGATCAGCCAGTTCTACACCATCGTCGTCACCCTGCTGTTCATGGCCCTGGATGGGCATTTGATGCTGGTCGAGATGCTGGCCGACAGCTTTCGGCTGATGCCGGTCACGGCCGAAACCATGGGGCGCGAGGCCTTCTGGCGGGTGGCGGGTTGGGCGAGCACCATGTTTGAAGGCGCCTTGTGGGTGGCCCTGCCTGCGCTGACGGCCCTGCTGCTGACCAACCTAGGCCTCGGGGTGATCACACGGGCCGCACCGCAGTTGAACATCTTCTCGATCGGCTTCCCGCTCACACTGGTGGTGGGATTCATCATGCTGCTGCTGGCGGCACCGGTCATGAAACCCCAGTTCGAGAACCTGCTCGAACATGGCCTGATCGCCATCCGTCAATTCATCGGCGGCTGACGGGCACGGGATCGATTCGATGGCAGAACAGCAGGACAGCGGGCAGGAACGTACCGAACAGGCCACTCCCAAGCGCCAGCGCGAGGCGCGGGAGCAGGGGCAGATCGCACGCTCGCGGGAGCTGGGCACCACCGTGGTCCTGATGATCGCGGCCGCGGGCCTGCTGCTGCTCGGCCCGATGATCGGCAAGGACCTGCTGGATGAGCTGCGTATCGGGCTATCCCCCACGCGCGAGATGATCCACGACCCGATGTGGATGACCCGCACCCTGGGCGAGATGGCCTGGCGCGGGTTTCTCGCCATCCTTCCCCTGATCGGTTTGCTGATCCTCGCCGCTGTCCTTGGCCCGCTGCTGATGGGCGGCATCGGCTTCAGCTGGAAGGCGCTGGCGCCAAAATACGAACGCATCAGCCTGCTCAAGGGCCTGAAGCGCATGTTCGCCATGCGCGCCCTGATCGAGCTGTTCAAGAGCATCCTCAAGTTCCTGCTGGTGGGCAGCGTGGCCGCGCTGGTGATCGGGCTGGAGCTGGACGAACTGCTGAGGCTGGGCCTGGCCGATCCGCGTGGTGGACTGTTTGCGGCGCTGGAAACCCTTGGCTGGGGGCTGCTGCTCATGAGCGCCGCGACCCTGCTGATCGCCGCCATCGACGTGCCCTATCAGCTGTGGGAGCACGTCAAGCAGTTGCGCATGACCAAGCAGGAGATCAGGGATGAGTACAAGGAGACCGAGGGCAAGCCGGAGGTCAAGCAGAAGATCCGCCAGATGCAGATGCAGGCCGCCCAACGCCGCATGATGCAGGAGGTGCCCAGGGCGGACGTCATCATCACCAACCCGACCCATTTCGCCATGGCCCTGCGGTACGACAGCGAACGCGGCGATGCGCCGATCGTGGTGGCCAAGGGGCGCGACCTGATTGCCGCGCGGATCCGAGAGATCGGCCAGGAGAACGGCGTGCTGATCTTCTCCGCCCCGCCGCTGGCGCGTGCCCTCTACCAGACCACCGACCTGAACCAGCCGATCCCCTCGGAGCTGTATCGCGCCGTCGCCCAGGTGCTGGCCTACGTGTACCAGCTGAGGCAGGCGCGGGCGCAGGGCGCCACGGCCCCGCCCCGGCCGCAGGTCGATGTGCCCGAGGGGCCGTGGACACCCGGGGTGAGTTGAGGGCCTGTGAAGCATTCATGTGCACATTCGTGCCCGCGACGTCATCACGGATGCCGGGCGATCCTGCCCGGCCCCCTTCGGGTCCGCTTCGCGTTCCAGCGCTGTTCCTGACAGCGCTTTCAGGCCGAAGGGTGGCGCGGCCTTCATCGCGGCGAGGCGCCGCTCCTACACATCGGCGACGTCATCGCGAGCAAGCGCGCTCCTGCCGCCAGGGGTCAGCGTGGCCCGGATGAAGGTCCGTGGGCCGTCATCCGGGGCGCTGACTGCGGGCCCGGGCAAGGAGCACCCGAAAAAAAGCCCCGGTCACGGTGACGTGAGCCGGGGCTTGGGGTCTGCGTGGGGCAGGGGATTTATTCGACCGCGATGCCCAGGGTCAGCATCAGGGTGCCGACGATGACGGCCTTGAGGGTGATCAGGCCGGCAATGGCGGCATGGACGATGCGCCAAGGGGCGTGATTGTCGAAGGATGCTTTCATGGCGCTTCTCAATAACGTTAATGGACAAATAAAAATTACCACAATTCCTGAGTGTTTCAATAGGTTTTGGTGAATCTTTCGTGAATCTCGCCCACGCCCTGCACGTCGGCTGGCGTGAATAGGCATGATCCATGCTTGGGGAGGGCAATGCCCCGTCGGGGCGTCGTCATCCTGCATGAGGGATCCATGAAACTTGCCGACCTGCCCCTGCCGCGACTCGATCCCAAGGCCCTGCTGGCGCAGGCGCGCGGCTGGCGCGGGCGCGGCATGGGCGCGCCGATGATCATCGTCATTCTTCTGGCGATGATGATCATGCCGATGCCGCCCCTGCTGCTGGACGTGTTCTTCACCTTCAACATCACCCTCAGCCTGGTGGTGGTGATGGTGGCGGTCTATGTGCTGCGGCCGCTCGATTTCGCCGTGTTCCCGACCATCATCCTGGTCTCGACCCTGCTGCGGCTGGCGCTCAACATCGCCTCGACCCGGGTGATCCTGCTGGAAGGACACAATGGCGGGGCGGCGGCGGGCCATGTGATCGAGTCCTTCGCGGAATTCGTCATCGGTGGCAACTTCGCGGTCGGCGTGGTGGTGTTCATCATCCTCGTGATCATCAACTTCGTGGTGGTCACCAAGGGCGCGGGGCGCGTCTCCGAGGTCAGCGCGCGCTTCACCCTGGATGCGATGCCCGGCAAGCAGATGGCGATCGATGCCGACCTGAATGCCGGACTGATCACCCAGGACGAGGCGCGCACCCGCCGCGCGGAAGTCTCCCAGGAGGCCGATTTCTACGGCTCGATGGACGGTGCCAGCAAGTTCGTCCGCGGCGACGCCATCGCCGGCATCCTGATCCTCGTCATCAACCTGATCGGCGGGCTGGTGATCGGCATGGCCCAGCACGACATGGGCTTTGGCGAGGCCGGCACGACCTACACCCTGCTCGCCATCGGCGATGGCCTGGTCGCGCAGATCCCGGCGCTGCTGCTGTCCACCGCCACCGCCATCATCGTCACCCGCATGACCCAGTCGCAGGACATGGGCGAGATGATCTTCAAGCAGATGTTTGCCAACCCGAAGGTGCTGGGGGTGACCGCAGGGATCATGGGCGGCATGGGCATGGTCCCCGGCATGCCGAACCTCGCCTTCCTCAGCCTTGCGGCCTTGGCGGGCTTCGGCGCGTGGTGGATCGCGCGCGAGCGGGAGGAGGCCGGCAAGGCAAGGCCACCTGTGCCGGTCGAATCGGCGCAGGCCGCGCGGCCGGAAACCCGCGAGCTGACCTGGGAGGATGTGCCGCCGGTCGACGTGATCGGCCTTGAGGTCGGCTATGGCCTGATCCCGATCGTCGATCGCAACCAGGGCGGCCAGCTGATGCCCCGCATCAAGGGCGTGCGCAAGAAGCTGTCGCAGGAGCTGGGCTTCCTGGTGCCGGCCGTGCATATCCGCGACAACCTGGACATGGCGCCCCATGCCTACCGCATCAGCCTGCATGGGGTGCCGATCGGGCAGGGCGAGATCCACCCCGATCGCGAGATGGCGATCAACCCGGGCCAGGTGCATGGCACGCTCAAGGGCATCACGACCACCGATCCGGCCTTTGGCCTGGAGGCGGTGTGGATCGCTCCGGCCGACCGCGAGCACGCGCAGGCGCTGGGCTACACCGTGGTCGATGCCAGCACGGTGATCGCCACCCACATGTCGCAGATTCTGCAGGACAACGCGCAGGAACTGCTCGGCTACGAGGAAGTGCAGCAGTTGCTGGAAACCCTCAAGCAGGCCGCGCCCAAGCTGGTCGAGGATCTGGTCCCGCGCGCCCTGCCGCTGACCACCGTGGTTCAGGTGCTGCAGAACCTGCTGGAAGAGAAGGTGCCCATCCGCGACATGCGCACCATTGCCGAAACCCTGGCCCAGCAGTCCCAGCGCAGCCAGGACGCCACCCCGCTGACCGCTGCCGTGCGCGTGGCGCTGGGCCGGATGATCGTGCAGAGCATCAATGGCCTTGCGCCGGAGTTGCCCGTCATCACCCTCGATCCGAGTTTGGAACAGTTGTTGCTTAGTACCACGCAAGGCACGGGCGAGGCGGGCCCCGGTCTGGAGCCCGGGCTGGCCGAGCGACTGCATCGCTCCCTGAGCGATGCGACCCAGCGCCAGGAGATGCAGGGTAAACCGGCCGTCCTTCTGGTCGCTCCGCCGCTGCGTCCCTGGCTTGCGCGCATGTTGCGCTTCGCCATCCCGGGACTGCGGGTGCTGAATTATCAGGAAGTGCCGGAAAACCGGCAGATCCGCGTGGTGGCCAGTATCGGGCAGTGACAGGCGGGGCGCTTGAGCCGTCCCGGCAATGAATTCAGGAGAGGACAGCATGAAGATTCGACGCATTACCGCCCCCGACATGCGCCAGGCCATCCGCCGCGTGCGCGAGGAGCTGGGCGCGGACGCGGTCATCCTTTCCAACAAGCGGACCGACGAGGGCGTCGAGATCGTCGCCGCGCTGGATGTGGACGCCGTGCTGAACGCGGTTGTCAAAACCCCGGCGCCGACGACGGCAGGTCGGGGCGCCGACGCTTTCATGGCGCCGGCCGCCCCCGCGGATGCCCAAGCCTGGCCGCCGCGCCCGGTTGCGAAGCCTTCGGCACGGCTGGATC
Organism: Halothiobacillaceae bacterium; assembly: GCA_006212015.1. Taxonomy (GTDB): domain Bacteria; phylum Pseudomonadota; class Gammaproteobacteria; order Halothiobacillales; family Halothiobacillaceae; genus Thiofaba. Next base: position 24,858 of record SDAY01000002.1, on the reverse strand, counting down.
TCTGGGAAGACGAGCCCGTCGTCCCGGCCGCCCGGGAAGACCGTCCCGCGCTCAAGCCCCTGCATCAGCCAGCCGTGCAGCAGGATGAGGACCTGCCCGACCCCTATGCGCGCGATCGCCAGCAGGCCAGCGCCAAGAACCACGCGCCGGCAAGTGTGGCGAGCGCCCCGGCGGTCGACCGCCTGGAAGACGAGGTCCGCCATCTTCGCACCCTGATGGAAAGCCAGCTTCGGGTGCTCGAGTGGCGCCGCTACGAACGCCATCATCCGCTTCAGTCCGAGCTGATGCGCCGCCTGACCGGCCTCGGTCTGGCGCCAAGGCTGGCGCGCGAGGTGGTCGAGGGGCTGGGCGAGGCCGCCATGGAAGATCGCGGCTGGGATCGTGCACTGCGCGCGCTGGGGGCGCGCATCCCGGTGCTGGGCGAGGACATCACCGAGCGCGGCGGCATGTTCGCGCTGGTGGGCTCGACCGGGGTGGGCAAGACCACCACCGTGGCCAAGCTTGCCGCCCGCTTTGTCATGCGTCATGGGCGCAAGGACATCGCCCTGGTCAGCACCGACAATTTCCGCATCGGCGCCTACGACCAGCTGCGCGCCTATGCCCGTATCCTCGACATTCCGCTGTACGTGGCCGAGGATGCCGCGTCGCTGGCGCGCACCCTGGATGGCCTGTCCGATCGCCGCCTGGTGCTGGTCGATACCGCCGGCATGAGCCAGCGCGACACCCGCCTGATGGAGCAGATGCGCAACCTGCGCTCGGCTTCGTCAAGCCTGCGCTCGCTGCTGGTCCTCTCCGCCAGCGCGCAGCATGCGATGACCCGCGAGGCCATCTTGCGTTTCAGCCATCTGCCGCTGGCCGGCTGCGTGCTGACCAAGCTGGACGAGGCCGCACGGCTGGGCGATGCTTTGGGCGCGGTGATCGACAGCCAGCTTCCGGTCGCCTGGCTGGGCATGGGGCAGCGCGTGCCGGAGGACCTCGCACCCGCGTGCGCCGAGCGCCTGGTCGCCCGTGCGGTGGACATGATGCAGCAGGATCTGGACGACGACATGATTGAAGAGCGCATGAGCTGGGACTGGAAGGGAGTGGCCGCACATGGTTGATATCGGCGCGGATCAGGCACAGACGCTGCGCGCCATGCGCCAGTTGAGGCCGGTACAGGTTCTGGCGGTCACCAGTGGCAAGGGCGGGGTGGGCAAGACCAATGTGTCCATCAATCTCGCGACCGCCCTGGCGCGCGGCGGCCAGCAGGTCATGCTGATGGACGCCGACATGGCGATGGCCAACGTGGATGTGCTGCTGGGCATCCATCCCAAGCTGAATCTGTCTCACGTCATCGATGGTACCCACACGCTGGAGGACATCATCATCGATGGGCCCGCAGGCGTGCATGTCGTGCCGGCCTCGTCCGGGGTCAGGCGCATGGCCGAGCTCGGGCCGCGCGAGAATGCCGGGTTGATCCATGCCTTCAGCGAGCTGACCCTGCCGCTGGATACCCTCATCATCGACACCGCCGCCGGCCTTGGCGAGAGCGTCATCAGCTTTGCGCGCGCGGCGCGGGAGGTGCTGGTGGTGGTCTGCGACGAGCCGGCCTCCCTGACCGACGCCTATGCGATGATCAAGGTGCTCTCCCGCGAACATGGCGTTCAGCGCTTCCATGTGATCGCCAGCATGACCCACACGCCGAGCGAAGGGCGTCTCCTCTATCAAAAGCTTGCGGCGGTCTGCGATCGATTTCTGGATGTGACGCTAAACTTTTTGGGCGCCGTGCCGTTTGATGAGTATCTGCGCAAGGCGGTGCAGCGTCAGCAGCCCGTGGTCGAGGCCTACAATGCCAGCCGGGCATCGCAGTCCTTCATGCAGATGGCGGAACGCATCACCCGCTGGCCGCGCCCGACCGGGCCGGACGGTCATCTGGAGTTCTTTATCGAACGGCTGGTGAATTTCAGCGCCGGACGGGGTGGGGTTGCGGCATGAATGCGCGCGCGATGTACACTCAGATCCAGCATGGCGACCCCGGTGAACTGGTTCGTCAACATGCGGGGCTGGTCAAGCGCATCGCGTTCCACTTGAGCGCGCGCCTGCCGCGGACGGTGCTGGTCGAGGACCTGATCCAGGCCGGCATGATGGGTCTGCTGGAGGCGGCGCGCGGTTACCAGGACGGGCATGGCGCAAGCTTCGAGACCTTCGCCGGGATTCGCATCCGCGGCGCGATGCTCGATGAAGTGCGTCGGCATGACTGGACGCCGCGCTCGGTGCATCGCCGCAGCCGCGCGGTGAACGGGGCGATTCGGGGGCTGGAGGCCAGGCTTGGCCGCGAGCCGCGCGATCAGGAAGTGATCGAGGTGCTTGGGATCGGCCTGGACGAGTATCACCAGATCCTGACCGACAGCGCGGGGGCGTCAATCTTCAGTCTCGACCACGGCGGCGAGGACGCGGAAGACCTGACCATCGATGTCGAGGATGAGCGCCCCAACCCGGAAGCGGCATTCATGGACGAGAGCTTCCGCGCTGAACTGGCGCAGGCCATGGCGGACCTGCCCGAGCGTGAACGCATGGTGATGTCGCTCTACTATGTCGAGGAAATGAACCTCAGGGAAATCGGCGCGATACTGGGCGTGAGTGAATCAAGGGTCAGCCAGATCCATGGCAAGGCGATGATCCGCCTGCGCGAGCATCTGGCGGACTGGCGGGGTGGGATCTGATCAGGTTTTTTCAAGACGGGCCTGAGAGCCCGTCAGGAGCGAGGGCAATACGGTGGATCGAAACATGAAAATCCTGGTGGTGGATGACTTTTCCACCATGCGGCGCATCATCAAGAACCTGCTGCGCGAGCTGGGCTTCACCGACGTCGACGAGGCCGATGACGGTTCGACCGCGCTGCCCATGCTGAAAACCGGCAAATACGATTTCCTGGTCACGGACTGGAACATGCCGGGGATGACCGGCATCGACCTGCTCAAGGCCGTGCGCGCCGACCCGGAACTGAACAAGCTTCCGGTGCTGATGGTGACCGCCGAGGCCAAGCGCGAGCAGATCATCCTGGCGGCCCAGACGGGCGTGAACGGCTATGTGGTCAAGCCCTTCACCTCGGGCACGCTCAAAGAGAAGATCGAAAAAATCTTCGAACGCCTCGGCTGAGGGATACGCCATGACCCCATTCATCACGCCGGAGCGCATCGCCTTCGCCGAGGGGCTGCTCAAGGCCATGCAGGCCGGCGACGAGCAGAACGCCAGCATGGCCCTTGCGGCCCTTGCCGATGCCCGCGAGTCGGTGCTGTTCAAGGAGATCGGCACCATCACCCGCGACCTGCATGACGCCCTGCGCCAGTTCACCGACGACAATCGCCTGTCCCAGCTGGCAGCGCAGGACATGCCGGATGCCCGCGAACGGCTGCGTTACGTCACCACCCTGACCGAGCAGGCGGCCCACCGCACGCTGGAGGCGGCCGAACAGGCCGTTCCCCTGACCGACAACCTGGTCCGTCGTTCCCGGCGTGTCGCCGAACGGCTGGGGGAGCTTCGGGCGCTGCACCCCGAGAACCAGCCCCTGCACGATGCCTTTGGTCCGATCGAGATCTATCTCGCCTCGGTCAAGAAGGAGGGCGAGCAGGTTCACGCGCATCTCACGGAAGTCATCATGGCGCAGGAGTTCCAGGACCTGACCGGCCAGTTGATGCATCATGTCATTCACCTGCTGGAGCATCTCGAAACGGAAATGGTGAAGCTGATCCGGGTGGTCGGCATGCAGCAGACGGGGAGCACGCCTGATGATGATCCCACCAAGGCGGAAGGGCCGGCGTTGCCGACGGCAGGAAGCCATGTCGCGCACAGCCAGGACGATGTTGATGATTTATTGGCCAGTCTCGGTTTCTGAGGGGTAGATCATGTCCATCCATGCCGATCATGAGCTTTTGCAGGATTTCCTTGTCGAGGCGGGCGAACTGGTCGATGCGCTGGACGAGCAGCTCATCGATCTTGAACGCATGCCGGATGACCGCGAGCTTCTCAACGCCGTGTTCCGCAGCTTCCACACCATCAAGGGTGGGGCAGGGTTCATGGAGATCCACCCGCTGGTTGAGGTGTGCCATCGCGCGGAGGATGTTTTCAACATGCTTCGCAATGGCGAACTGGGGGTCGATGCCCGCCTCATGGATGTCATGCTGCGCGTGCTCGATACCCTGAAGGTGATGTTTTCCGCCCTTCGCGAAGGCGTCATGCCTGAACCGGCCGACCCTTCTCAACTGTCCGAGATCGAGGCCCTGATGCATCCCGAAGAGGCCGTCGTCGAGCCGATGATGCCTGAGCCGACGCTTGAAGCCGCTGCCGACGAGGTGGAGCAGGCCTTTATCCACATGCTGGGCGACGAGGCCCCCGCAGCCGAACCGTCCTCATCCATAACCTATTCCACGGGCGCCGCGTCCGAGTACATCACCGAGGACGAGTTCGAAAACCTGCTTGACTCGATGTATGGCCAAGGTCATGGCCCGTCAAACGCGCCCGTTGCCAGCGTGGAGCCACCCAGGCCCGTGCGGGCGGCAAGCGTTGCACCCGCCGCCGGCGGATCGCACGGCTCGCCGTCCGACCTGATCGGCGAGGATGAGTTCGAGGGGGTGCTGGATTCGCTCTATGGCAAGGGGCATGGCCCATCCTCGCCCGGGGCCGAGTCTCACGCCGCGCCTCCCGCGCCAGTGGCAAGACCCGTGACAGGCGTTACCGCCACGCCAGCGGCGCCCAAGCCGGGCATCGCAACGTCGGCGGCACCCAAGCCCGTCGCGGCGGTCAACAAGCCCGCCGAGCCGGCGGCCGCAAAGACCCCGCGCCCTGTCGCCAGCACGCAGTCTGCGGTCGCGGCAAAAACGGTCGAACCGGCAGACAAGCCGGAGTCGAGCGTGCGGGTCGATACCGAGCGCCTGGACGCGATCATGAACCTGGTCGGCGAACTGGTGCTGGTGCGCAACCGCTTGAACACCCTCAAGGCCGGATTCAGGGACGAGCAGGTCAGCCAGGTCATCGCCAGCCTGGATACCGTCACCGCCGATCTGCAAACTGCGGTCATGAAGACCCGCATGCAGCCGATCAAGAAGGTCTTTGGCCGCTTCCCGCGCGTGGTCCGCGATGTGGCCCGCCAGCTTGGCAAGGACGTCGACCTGATTCTCGTGGGCGAAGACACCGATCTCGACAAGAACCTGGTCGAGGCCCTGGCCGACCCGCTGGTTCACCTAGTGCGCAACGCGGTCGATCACGGGGTCGAGATGCCCGATGTGCGCGAGCAACAGGGCAAGCCGCGGCTGGGCAAGGTGACCCTCGCCGCGGCGCAGGAAGGCGATCACATCCTCCTGACCATTCGCGATGACGGGGCCGGCATGGATGCCGACATGCTGCGCCGCAAGGCCGTCGAGAAGGGGGTGCTGGACGAGGATGCGGCGGCGCGCCTGAGCCCACGCGAATGTTTCGAGCTGATCTTCGCGCCGGGCTTCTCCACCAAGGAGCAGATCTCCGACATTTCCGGGCGCGGGGTCGGCATGGATGTCGTCAAGACGGCCATCGCCAAGCTGTCCGGCAGCATCGTGATCGATTCCGCACCCGGCGAGGGATCGCTGATCAGCATCAAGGTGCCGTTGACGCTGGCGATCCTCCCCACCCTGATGGTGGTCGTGAATGGCCGCAAGTACGCCATGCCGCTGGGCAACGTGAACGAGATCTTCGAGATGGAAGGCAAGGCGACCAACGTGGTCGATGGCCAGCGGACCATTACCGTGCGCCATCGTGCGCTGCCCCTGTTCGATCTGCGGGCCTGGATGGCGATTCGCGGCGAGCAGGTGCAGAAGGACGAAAAGCTGGCACAGATCGTCATGCTTCAGGTCGGGGCGCAGAACATCGGCGTGATCGTCGACCGTGTGCTCGGCCAGGAAGAGGTGGTGATCAAGCCCCTGGGCGAGCTGCTTCATGGCTTGCCAGGCTTTGCCGGGGCCACCATCACCGGCGACGGCAACATTGCCCTGATCTTCGATTTTCCGGGTCTCGTCAAGCATTATGGCCAGCGTCGCGGCGAGCGTTATGCCGCATGAGTCCATCGGGCAAGGGATTGAATCGTGCGCATTCTGATCGTTGATGATTCAGCCTTCTTTCGCCGCTTGCTGCGAGAATTGCTGTCCACCGAGCCTGGCTACGACATCGTCGGCGAAGCCGTAGACGGTGCCCAGGGGCTTGACATGGCCTGTCGCCTCAAGCCGGACATCATCACCATGGATGTGGAAATGCCGGGCATGGATGGCATTGCCGCGACGCGCCGGATCATGGAGAAGTGCCCCGTCCCCATCCTGATGCTGTCCTCGCTGACCCACTACGGCGCCAAGTCGACCTTCGATGCACTGGATGCCGGGGCGATGGATTTCATGCCCAAGATCAACGGATCGAGCGGCGGGGCGATGGCCCAGCAGCTCCCCTTGCTGAAGGCCAAGCTGCGTCTGCTGGCCGGTCGGCGTGCTGCGTTGCGCCATGCCCCGCCCCCCGAGGCCCCTCGGGTCCACCCGTCAAGCGCGGCGGGGGCCGAACCCCGGAAGTGCGAACGCATCATCAGTTCACGGGGCATCGTCCTTATCGGTGCGTCCACCGGTGGCCCCGTCGCTGTTCAGCAGGTTTTGCAGACGATGCCTGCGGACTTCGGCGTGCCCATCCTCGTGCTCCAGCACATGCCCCCCGTCTTTACCCAGGCCTTTGCCGAACGCCTCGATCGCGTCATTCCCTTGACGGTCAAGGAGGCCGAGGACGGCGAAATGCCCTTGCCCGGTCATGCCTACATCGCACCCGGCGGCGTGCACACCCAGCTCGGGTGGCGCAACAACAAGCCCGCCTTCGTCATGCGCGAGGCGCTAGCCCATGAACATTTCCGCCCCAGCGTGGATGTCGGCTTCAGCACCGCGGCCAGCGTCTATCGTTCCGATGTGCTGGCCGTCGTGCTGACCGGCATGGGCAATGACGGCGTGCTGGGCGCGCGCGCGCTCAAGGCGGCGGGCGGGCATGTCTGGACCCAGGACCGTGAAAGCAGCGTGATTTTCGGCATGCCGATGGAAGTGGCCAAGGCCGGATTGTCGGATGCGGTCAAGTCCCTGGATGACTTGGCATCCTGCTTGCATAGCTGCTTGCGATGAACATCTGGACGATCGCCAATCAAAAGGGTGGGGTCGGCAAAACCACCTCGGCCGTGTCTCTTGCGGGCTGGCTGGCCCTCGCGGGCCAGCGCACCCTGCTGGTGGACATGGATCCGCATGGCTCGCTGACCAGTTACCTCGGCATCGACCCCGAATCTCCCGGGGCAGGGGTGTACACCCTTTTTCGCGAGGCGAGCGAGGGGCGGATGGCCGATGTGCGGTCCACCGTGCATCAGACCTTTCACCCGCACCTGTCCCTGATGCCCGCACATACCGCGCTGGCCACGCTGGATCGCCAGCTGGGGGGGCGCGAGGGCATGGGCCTGGTGCTGGCGCGGGCCTTGTCCCGCCTGGCGGGGCAATTCGACCATGTGCTGATCGACTGCGCGCCCATTCTCGGGGTGGGCATGGTGAACGCCATTGCGGCCTCCCAGCTTGTCATGATGCCCACCCAGACCGAATACCTGGCCCTGCGCGGGCTCGAGCGCATGCTCAAGACCCTGGGCATGATGCAGCGTTCACGGACCAGCGATCTCGATTACCTGATCGTGCCGACCATGCATGATCGCCGCACGCGCGCCTCCGCGCATTCGCTGGGGGTCTTGCAGGCACGCCATGGCCCGCGCCTGTGGCCGGGCGTGATCCCGGTCGATACCCAGTTGCGCGAGGCGAGCAAGCTGGGCCAGCCCCTTCCCATGCTGCAGCCGGATGCGCGAGGCTCGGTGGCCTATCGCGAACTGCTCGACTGGCTGATGAACTGCGATGCGCCGCCGACGCTGAGGCGTGCCTCATGAGCGCCCGGGCGGCATCGCATGCGGTGGTGGCCGAGGGCGAGGCCATTCGCAGCTATCTGGAGGGCCTGTTGCTGCCCGATGTGCCGGACGCGCCACGCATGCCCTTGCCCGCCACCCAGGGCTGGCGCCGGTTCCGGGTCGGGCGCCTGTGGCTGGCCCTGCCGACCCAGCGTGTGCTGACGGTGATGCGTCCCCCGCACGAGATCCGCCCGCTGACGGGGGCGCCGGACGAGGTTCTCGGGAGCGTCGAGTGGAAAGCGCGCCGCCTGCTGGTGCTCGAGCCCGAGACCATCCTCACGGGCGAGCCATCATTCCACGAGGGGGCCTTCTGGCATGGCCCGCTGGTGATCCTGGACAGCGGCTGGTGGGCGCTCGCCTGCGCGTCGGAAGGCGAAGCCTGGGCGATCACACCCGAAGATGCGCGGATGCGCGTCGATGCGCCCTCGCGCCCCTGGCTCGCGGGGGTGCATGCCGCCAGCGGGACCGTATTTGCCCATCCCGACGGCCTGACCGAAGGGTTGCGTCGTCTGGCTGGCGCTGCCTGATCATGGTCGATCCACAGCACTCTTTCATTCAACAGGGTAAAGCGTCATGACAAGCACGGATGAAACTCCCCAAGCCGAACGACCGACCCGTTGGGTGACCTTCCAGTTGGCGGGTGAAAACTACGCCGTCAATGTGCTCAATGTGCATGAGGTGCTCAAGAACGCCGAACTTACCCCGGTGCCCGGCGCGCCCGCTTCGGTCATCGGCATCATCAACCTGCGCGGCAATGTCGTGACCGTGATGGATGGTCGCCAGCGCTTTTCATTGCCGTCCATGCCGATGTCCGATGCCTCGCGCATCCTCATCCTCGAGGTCGGGCAGCAGGTGCTTGGTCTGCTGGTGGACAGCGTGGCCGAGGTCATCGAACTGCCGGCGGATGAAGTGGAGGCGTCGCCTGCGGTCAATTCGGACGACAGCTCGGTTCACATCCATGGCGTGATCAGCCGCCCCGGCGGATTGGTGATCCTGCTGAACCTGGATAACCTGACCCAGACCGTCAAGGTTCATTGAGGCCAGGGCTAAAGGGGGGAGGTATGTGGACACGCTGATTGACCTCTTCGCCGGGGGCTTGGTCCTGCTGCTGCTTGCCGTGGTCATGCTGGTGCGGCGTGTCAGCGGCCTGGAGGGGCGCCTGAAGATGCTCGATGAGTCGATGGAGTCACTGCGGAAGCGCGTCGACGGCTATGGCGCAACCCTTGGGCAGGCTGCGCTCGATGCGGCGGCGCTGCGTGTCAGCACCCTGGGGCTCGGCAGCCAGCTGGAGCGCCTGGAGCGCAGTCAGGGCCTGCTGGAATCCCAGTTCGGCGGCATGGCGCGGGGCGGGCAGCAGGAAGCCAGCTATGCGCAGGCCATTCGACAGGTCGCGCGCGGCCATGCGGGCGTCCAGGAGCTGGTGCAGGATTTCGGCCTGCCGCGCGGCGAGGCCGAATTGCTGCTGCGCATGCATCGGCAGGGCAGCGAGGAAGAGGCCCCCGGCCAGCGGCCGCGCAAGGATGGCTGAAGGCGAAGTCTGATCAGGCATCGTCAAGCCCGGATGCAGCGCAGCGGAATCCCGGGGGCTTTGGGGTACCTATCCGGGCTGCCCTCTGGCGGCAGGAGCGAGCTTGCTCCTGCATGAAAGAGACTTGTGAAATCATCGGCAAGCATAGCCCACGTCGTGATCGGGGCAGACATCGGGGGGCAGTCGATCTATGCACGGGCCCTCAGGGCTTCTTCATCCGTTCGTGCAAGGCTTCGTCCTTGCCGGATAGGCGCAGGGCGAAGGCCAGCACCTCGGCCACGGCCTGATAGAGCGGACGGGGGATCTCCTCTCCCAGTTCCAGGCGTGCCAGGGCGCCCGCCAGGGCGGCATCCTCATGCAGGGGCACGCCATGCTCCTCCGCCACCTCGAGGATCCTGCGGGCGACATCGCCCCCGCCCTTGGCGACGATGCGGGGCGCGCCGCCACCGTCGTAGTGCAGGGCGACCGCCATCGGTGGCGGCGTCGGGGCGGCAGGCTTGTTCATGCGCTCAGATTCAGCAGGCCGCCGCGCGGGCGTGGCGTGTCGTCGTCACGGGCGGCGGGCTGGCCCGGGTAACAGGCGAGGTGCTCGACCTCCAGGCCCGTGCGCCGCAAGCCGCTATGCAGCAGTTGAAGATGGTCCCGAAGCTGGGCCAGCGTGTCGGGCCGTTCGGCCCAGATGCGTACGTTGAGGCTCTCGGTGCGCATCAGGACGCTCGCGCGGAGCGGGCCCAGCGGCTCCATGCTGAAGTCGAGATCCAGGCGCCAGCCTTGTTGCGCGGAGGCCCGTCCCGAGCCTTCGCGGTCGGTATCGCGCTCAAGGCGCAGCCTGAGCGGCGTCTGCCCCTCGCTGGCGGGTAGCGGCAGCTCCATCACCCAGACGGGGCGTTCGCCATCCTGCGTCTGCAGGCTGGTGATCTGGTTGAGATGGAGACGCGCCAGTGCGCCTTCCACCGCGCCCTTCAGGGCGTCGGCCAGTTGGGCGGAGGCGGCGGCCTGGGGCATGGCGGGGGTGTCCAACCCCGATGCGCGAGCCTGCGCTGGAGCGTTCTGGGCCGATTCGCCCCCCGTAGGCCCATGGGGGCCGGCGCGGGAGGCGTGCATGGCCGTCGAGGCGGTTTCGCCCGTTGCGGGCGGCACCCCCGCGCCCGCAGGAAGCGTAGCTCCGGGTTGTCCCTTGGCAGTCATCCCCGCAGGCGGGGTTGCCGCTTGTTCCGGGGCTGCGGCCTTGTTCTGCAGGGCGGCGGCGACCTTCAGCAGCGCCGCCTTGAGGTCGCCGGGCTGGGGCGCCCCCTTGGCCAGGTCGCTCTCAAGGAACAGGCCGGAGGCGCGCATCTGCTGCTCGAGCCTGGCTGGATCGGTCAGTTGGCGCAGGTTGGGCAGGGCCTCCTGCAGCTGGCGAAGGGCGTCGCGTTGGTGACTGGTCAGGTTTGACGACTGGCCGAGCGTGTCGAGGGCTTCGGCCAGCCGGGCGAAGCGCTGGCTGTCCCCGCCGCGCGGCAAGGCCTGACGCAGGGCCTGGTCGAGCGGTGCCGGTTCGGCGGACTGATGCTGGGTGATCCGCAACTGCGGGGGCGGACCAGGCTGGGTGACCTGCAGTTCAAGTCGGTCGCCGGCCATCAAGGGCAAGGGGGCCTTGCTGCTGACCTCCAGCCCGTTGATGTCCAGCCTGGTCATCCCCCCTCCCGTCACGCCGAGCACGGTCGCCTGCAGGATTTCGCCCACCTTCCAGGCGTTCGCCACGGGCTGGGCCTGGGCAGGGGTGGCCGCACCGGTCAGGTTCAGGCGCGGCTGAGCCGTTCCGAGGCCAAGCAGGTCGGGCATGATCGGCGACAAGGTTTTGACATCCTCGCGGGTGGGTGATTAACTCAGTCTGTCATCAACAGGCTGAAAACTAGCAGCCTGTCGGGCTTGAGCGGCTGAAGCGAAAAAGTCGCTGGCCGAGTACAGATTTTGACGATTTTGCCGGGCCATAGCCAGGACTATGGCCCAAAAAAGCGGCGAAATATGGACCGGCCCGCGGCCTTTGCAGCCAGTTCGTCTCAAGTCCGACAGGCTGCTAGCACAGTTTTGCTGTGGGTCATTCCAACAGACCCTGTGCGGCAAGGACAAACATCATTTTGGAGTAGGCATGTTGCCGGATGTTGTGCTGATACTGGACGAAGATCAGGCGCGGGGCGGAGAGCTCGCTCAGTTGCTCCGTTTCGCGGGACTGTCCGCGATCCATGGGGACGATCACGCGTCAGAAGATTGGCGCGCCGTGCTCGCCATCGATCCCTCCGCCGCCGTCCATGCTGATGCCCTGACCTCGCTCGCCGGACGCAAGGTGCCGCTGATCGCGGTCGAGTTCGGCAAGCCCCTGCGTACCACCGTGTCCCTGTCCGCGTGGGTGGCTCGCCTGAGCTGGCCGCTCACGCACCCCGGCCTGCTGGCCGCGCTGCGGCAGGCGGATGCCTCGCATCCCGCCCAGGTTCCCCCCGATTTCCGCCCGCTGGTGGGCCAGAGCCTGCCCATGCAGCGCATCCGCCGCATGGTGCAGCAGGTGGCCCCCAGCGAGGCGACGGTCCTGATCCTGGGCGAATCCGGCACCGGCAAGGAAGTGATCGCGCGCAACGTGCATCAGCTCTCCAATCGCCGTGACAAGCCTTTCATTCCGCTGAACTGTGGCGCCATTCCCGCCGAGCTGCTGGAGTCCGAGCTGTTCGGGCACGAGAAGGGGGCCTTCACCGGCGCCTTCAGCTCGCGCCCGGGCCGTTTCGAGCTGGCCGAGGGCGGCACCCTGTTCCTCGACGAGATCGGCGACATGCCGATGCCGATGCAGGTCAAGCTGCTGCGGGTGCTGCAGGAGCGGACCTACGAGCGGGTGGGCGGGCGCGAATCGCGCAAGGCCGATGTGCGGGTGATTGCCGCCACGCACCGCAATCTTGAAGAGCGCATTGCCTTGGGCGATTTTCGCGAGGATCTGTACTACCGCCTCAACGTCTTCCCGATCGAGACCGCCCCGTTGCGCGCACTGGCGGAGGATCTTCCCCTGCTCGTCGCCGAGATGGTCGTTCGTCTGGAGCGTGAGGGGCGCGGCACCCTGGCCCTCGCGCCTTCCGCCATGAGCGTGCTCTGCAAGCATGCCTGGCCTGGCAATGTGCGCGAGCTGGCCAACCTGATCGAACGCCTGAGCATCCTCTATCCCGACCAGCCGGTCGAGGCGCATGATCTCCCGGCACGCTATCTGGATGGTGTCGATAGGGCCGCGCTCCAGTTCGTGAGCGAACCTGTCTCCACGCCGGCAGGACAAGCCAATCAGGATCTTCCTGATGATGGCATCGACCTCAAGGCCCATCTGGAAGGGCTCGAGGTGCGGCTCATCAGCCAGGCGCTGGACCGGGCCGATGGCGTGGTCGCTCAGGCGGCGCGTCTGTTGCAGATTCGGCGCACCACCCTGGTGGAAAAGATGCGCAAGTACCAGCTCGCCCGCGAAGACGTGGCGGAGTAAGAAACCTTAAAGTAGGCATGCTTCATGCTTGGTGGGTTCCATGTCTTTCCATGGGGGCTATGATCATGCTTGCGAACCTGTCGATACGCGCCAGGCTGAGGCTGTTGGCGCTGATCTTGATTGCCGGAAACCTGGTTATTGCGGCCACGATCTGGGTCCATGTCGGCAAGTTTGCCGATGATTTTTCGGCCTGCAGCCAGGTTGCCACATCGATCGAACGCCATGGGCTGATGATCGAGCGTGATGGAAACGATGTTTCCCGGGCGACCCGGTATGTCTCCCCGGGGGAGGATGCCGGTTCCAATATCCAGCGTCTTGGCAAGCTGGAAACATCCATCAAGGGGCATGTCGATGCCATGATCGCAGTGACCGTGTTGGTGATGGTCATCGGCCCGATCCTGTTCTTCGTGATTTCGCAGGGCATCACTCGTCCGGTGGCCCTGCTTGAATCCACCATCCGCGAGATCGAAGCCGGCAGTGACCTGCGTCAACGGGTCAAATACGACGCCGCAGACGAGATGGGAAGGGTGTCTCGCTCGCTCAATGGCATGCTCGGGACATTCCAGGACATCATGGTGCGGGTATCCAGCTCCGCCAATGCCTTGACGCAGACCTCGCGCGTGGTCGCGGCAACGACCGATCAGCTATTGAAGTCGACCCATCAGCAGGAGGCCGAGATCGGTCAGGTGGCGGCGGCGATGCACGAAATGGCGGCCTCGATCCAGGAGGTCGCACAGAACGCCCGGCATGCGGCGGAAAACACCACTACGGTCGAGGCCCAGGCCATGGGTGGGCGGGCTGTCGTCGACAAGAGCGCCCATGCCATCCAGGCCTTGGCGGGGGAGATCGAACAGGCCGCCGTGGTCATTCATCGTCTCGAGGATGACGGCAATCGGATCGGCATGGTGGTCGAGGTGATTCGCGGAATCGCCGAGCAGACCAACCTGCTGGCCCTGAATGCGGCGATCGAGGCGGCGCGTGCTGGGGAACAGGGCCGTGGCTTCGCCGTCGTGGCGGACGAGGTGCGCAATCTTGCCAGCAAGACCCAGGCCTCGACCCAGGACATTCAGAGCATGATCGAGGCACTGCAGCAGCGCACCCGAGAGGCGTCCTCGGTGATGCAGGCCGGGCAGGGGCGTGCGCGTGAGAGTGTCATCCAGGCGGTGCAGGCCGGTGAAGCGCTCGATCACATCACGCAGGCGATCAAGCGGATCAATGACATGAATGGTCAGATCGCCCATGCGACCGTGCAACAGAGCGAAGTGGCCGAGGACATCTCGCGTAGCGTCGGCAACATCTCCAGTCTCGCCCAGCTTGCGACGCAGGAAGGCAAGCAGGCGGTCGGCAACAGCACCGAGCTGCAGAAGTATGCCGACAACCTGCAAGGCCTGGTACGCCAGTTCCGGGTCTAAGCTTGCACCCCTTGCTCACGAGGCGGCCCCGAAAGCCGCCTTTTTTATGGCGACAGCGCCCGGTTTCGATGGATTGGCCCGTTTCATGCTTTATCCATGGCATGGGAACCTTGGAGTCATTCCATGAGCGATATGAACATCAATGCCGTGCTCAACCAGATGCGTGCCGTACGCAGCCAGGCCGCAGAAAACCTGCGTGTCCAGGCGCAGGAAGCGCAGCAGCCGGGCGGGGGCGATGACTTTGCAACCCTGATGCGTCGGGCCATTGACGGTGTGAGCAGCGTGCAGCGTGAATCCCGTGATCTGGCCACCCGCTTCGAGACCGGTGACCGTGACGTGGATTTGACCCAGGTCATGATTGCCGACCAGAAGGCCAGTCTGGCCTTCACCGCAGTGACCCAGGTGCGCAACAAGCTGGTCACCGCGTATCAGGACATCATGAACATGCCGGTCTGAGGCGGGTTCGGGTCGCGATTGAGCTGGAGCAGATAACATGGCCGAGCAGGTACAGACGGCAGATCAGGCGATGATGAGCATGCCGGGCGGCGGCGGGGCGGAGTCCCCCGGCAAGCCCGCACGCCCGGCCTGGCTGGAACAGGTCGAGGCGGTGACGCAGTCGAAGAGCTTTCGCCAGCTCGGCGCCCTGATCGGCCTGGCGGCGCTCATCAGTTTCGCCCTCGGATTCTTCCTCTGGTCCGGCAAGGGCGGCGACATGCAGCCGCTCTATGGCCAGATGGCCCCGCAGGATGCGGCCCAGGTCGCGGATGCCCTGCGCATCACGGGCGTCCAGTTCGAGCTCGATCGCACCACCGGCCAGATCATGGTCCCCGCCGATCGCCTGCACGAGGTGCGCCTGCAACTGGCGGGTCAGGGCCTGCCCGGCGGCGCCCCGATCGGATTCGATGCGCTGCACAAGGAATCGAGCCTGGGCGTCAGTCAGTTCATGGAGGGCGCGCGTTACCAGAACGCGCTGGAAAACGAACTGGCCACCACCATCGCCTCGCTCAATCCGGTCGATACCGCCCGTGTGCATCTGGCCATGCCCAAACAGTCGGTGTTCGTGCGTGAGCGTCAGCCGGCCACCGCCTCGGTGGTGGTGAAGCTGTATCCGGGGCGCACGCTGGATCCGGGTCAGGTGAGTTCAATCGTCAATCTCGTGGCGGCCAGCGTGCCGAACATGAAGGCGGCCGACGTGACCGTGGTCGACCAGACAGGACGCCTGCTGAGCGAGGACATCGCCTCCGCCGGCGTGGCGCTCAATGGCCGTCAGTTCGACTACCGCCGTCGGGTCGAGCAGAACTATGTCAGCCGCGTCGAACAGCTGCTTCAGCCGCTGATCGGTGCCGATCGCGTGCGGGCTCAGGTCAATGCCGAGCTGGACTTCTCCGAGCGCGAGGGCACCAGCGAGCGCTATGGCCCGAACGAGGGCAGGGTCCGCAGCGAGCAGTTGTCCGACCAGGTCAGCAACGTCGGCAACGGCAACGCCCTGGGTGGCGTGCCGGGCGCACTGACCAACCAGCCGCCGGGGGGCGGAACCACCACGCCGCCGGGCGGCAATGGCATCGGCCCGCAGCCGCTGCTCAACCCGCAGCAATACCAGCAGCTGTTGCAGACCCCCGCGCAAACCAACAAGAGCCAGACCCGCAATTTCGAGATCGACCGCGACATCCAGCACACCAAGGTGGCGCCGGGTGAACTCAAGCGCCTGTCGGTCGCGGTGGTGCTGGACGATCGCATGAGCACCAACGACAAGGGCGAACTCGAGCGCAAGCCGATGTCCGACGAGGAGCTGGCCAAATTCACCCAGCTTGTGAAGGAGGCCGTGGGCTTCGACGAGGCACGCGGTGACCGGGTGACTGTCAGCAACGTGGCCTTCAGTGGCGAGGAGATCATCGAGGCGATCCCGATCTATGCCCAGCCCTGGGCCTGGGATGCTGCCAGGCAGCTGCTGCTCGGACTGGCCGCGTTGATCATCTTCCTGGTGGTGGCCCGCCCGCTGCTGCGCGCCCTGCTGGGTGAGAAGAAGCGCGAGGAACCCGAGATCGGCGCGCTGGAGGCCTTGCCACCCGGCGGCGGGCAACTAGCTCTGTCTGGCATGACCGCCGAAAGCGCCGCGGCTGAAGAGGCCATCAAGGCGATGGCCGAATCGGCGGAAGGCGAAGAAAGCCTGCTTACCATGCTGCCGGGTGCCGAGGGGTACATGCAGAAGATCGACCACCTGCGCAAGATGATCGAACGCGATCCGCGCCTGGTGGCCACCGTGATCAAACAATGGACGCGCGAAGATGCCTGACAAGATCAATACCGACGTGAACGAGCCGGCTCCGGCCCCGGCTCCAGATCCCCTGGCGGGCCTGAAGGGCGCGGAGCGGGTTGCCATCCTGATGATGGTCCTGGGTGAGCATGCCGCGGCGAGCATTTTCCGCGAGCTGGATCCGATTGAGGTGCAGAAGATCGGCAAGGCGATGGCGGTCATTCCCAACATCACCCGGCCGCAGATCCAGGCGGTGGTTGATCGCTTCATCACCGACATGGAAGGGCAGACAGGCCTCGCGCTGGGGGCGGCGGACTATATCCGCAACGTGCTGGTCGGCGCGTTGGGCGATGACCGGGCCGAAAGCCTGATGGACCGCATCCTGCTGAGCGGTACCGGCGGCAAGACGCTGGAGTCGCTGAAGTGGATGGATGCGCGTTCCATCGCCGAGATCATCCGCTACGAGCACCCGCAGATCATCGCCACCGTGCTCTCGCATCTGGAAGGCGAGCAGGCCGCCGAGGTGCTGTCCATGCTGCCGGAAAACACCCGCAGCGACATCATCATGCGCGTCGCCACGCTCGACGCCATCCCGCCGCAGGCCCTGATCGAGCTGGACGACATCATGGAGATGCAGGCCAGCGGCGAGCTGGGCGGCAAGTCCTCCAAAGTGGGCGGCGTGCGCGTCGCGGCCAGCATCCTCAACAACGTCGAATCCAGCATGGAGTCGAAGATCATGGAAGAGGTCAAGGGCGTCGATGCCGAGGTCGGCACCCAGATCGAGGACCTCATGTTCGTGTTCGCCAACCTCATCGACGTGGACGACCGCAGCATCCAGACCATGCTGCGCGAGCTGCCGACCGACAAGCTGCTGCTGGCGCTCAAGGCCTCCGATCAGGAGCTGCGCGAGAAGTTCTTCAGGAACATGTCCAAGCGCGCGGCCGAGATGATGCGCGACGACCTGGAAGCCATGGGGCCGGCCAAGCTCAGCGAGGTCGAGGCCGCGCAGAAGGAGATCCTGCAGATCGCCCGACGCATGGCCGACGAAGGCACGATCAACCTCGGCGCGGGCGAGGAGATGGTGTGATGAAACACCTCGCCACCCGTGAAACAAGGCACGACCGGGGCGTGGCATGAGCAGCCAGGCTGGCCGCGTCAGTCCGCCGCGCCTGCTGACGGTCGGGTCCCACCCGGTCGCCGCCTGGCGTCCGCCGAGCATGGACGAGCCGGCCGAAGCGCCCCTTGAGCAGGCGCTGGACGAGGCCAGGTCCGAGGTGGCCGCAGAGATCCTCGATGAAGCACCCGCCTTGCCCACCGCCGACGAGATCGAGGCCATCCAGCGCGCGGCCTGGGACGAGGGCTATCGTGCCGGTCATGCCGAAGGGGTGGCTGCGGGGCAGGGCGAGGTCGAGGCCCTGGCGGCGCGCTGGCGCGAGCTGGTCGACAGTCTGGCCCAGCCACTGGACAGCGCCGAGGGCGATCTGGAAACCGCGTTGCTCGAGCTGACCCTGGCGCTGACCCGGCAGCTGGTCCGGCGGGAGCTCAAGACCCAGCCGGACGAGATCATCCCGGTGGTGCGCGAGGCGCTCAATGCCCTGCCTTCGGCCGCGCGCGAGGTCGTGGTGCGGCTGCATCCGGACGATGCCGCGCTGGTCGGATCGACCCTGCATTCGCCCGGTTCCTCGTGGCGGATCGAGGAAGACGGTGCCGTGGCCCGCGGCGGGTGCGTGGTGGTCAGTTCCACCTCGCGGGTCGATGCCACGCTGGATCGGCGCATCGCCCAGCTGATGTCGAACGTGCTGGGTGATCACCGCGAGGGTGCGGCATGACCGGCCTTGCCGCGCGCATGGCAACGCGCCTGCGTGATCGCGCAGCGCACCTGCCCGACCCGCCCAAACCTGTCGTGGAGGGTGTGCTGACCCGCATGGTCGGCCTGACCCTGGAGGCCGAAGGCTGCCGCGCCTCGGTGGGCGAGGAGTGCGAGATCATCACGCCGGACGGACAGACCGTCATGGCCGAGGTGGTGGGCTTTGCGGGTGAGCGCATCTACCTGATGCCGACCGAAGGGACCCAGGGACTCGCGCCGCAGTCGCGCGTCATCCCGACCGGCCGCCGGATGGGGGTCCAGGTCGGCATGGGGCTGCTGGGTCGCGTGCTGGACGGCTCCGGTCGCCCGCTGGACGGCAAGGGCCCGCTGCCCGCGGGGGCGTCGGTGCCGCTGACGGGGCGCACCATCAACCCGCTGATGCGCGCCCCGGTGCGCGAGCCGCTGGATGTGGGCGTGCGTGCCATCAACGCCCTGCTCACCGTCGGCCGTGGCCAGCGGATGGGCCTGTTCGCGGGTTCGGGCGTGGGCAAGAGCGTGCTGCTCGGCATGATGACCCGTTACACCCAGGCCGACGTGATCGTGGTTGGCCTGATCGGCGAGCGCGGCCGCGAGGTGAAGGAATTCGTGCAGGAGATCCTCGGCCCGGACGGACTGGCGCGCGCGGTGGTGGTGGCCGCCCCGGCGGATGCCTCGCCGCTGATGCGCCTGCATGGTTCGTGGCTGGCGCACAGCATCGCCGAATATTTCCGCGACCAGGGCCTGAACGTGCTGCTGCTGATCGACTCGCTCACCCGCTTCGCCCAGGCCCAGCGCGAGATCGGCCTTGCGATTGGCGAGCCGCCGGCCACCAAGGGCTATCCGCCATCGGTGTTCTACCGCCTGCCGCAGCTGGTCGAGCGGGCGGGCAACGGCGAGGAGGGCGGCGGCTCGATCACCGCTTTCTACACCGTGCTGACCGAGGGCGACGACCCGCAGGACCCGATCGCCGATGCCGCGCGCGCCATCCTCGACGGCCACATCCTGCTCTCGCGCGCCATTGCCGAGACCGGGCGCTATCCGGCCATCGACGTGGAGGCCTCGGTCAGCCGGGTGATGCCCGCCATCGTCCCGGCGGAACAGCGCGATGCCGCCCTGCGCTTCCGCCATCTGGCCGCCACCTACACCCAGAACCGCGACCTGATCAGCGTGGGCGCCTACCGTCGCGGCACCGACAGCCGCATCGACGCCGCCATCGACATGCATCCGAGGCTGGAGGCGTTCCTGCGCCAGGACCTGCGCCATGGCAGTGCCATGGATGACAGCGTCGAGGCGCTTGAAATTTTGCTCCAACACTAAGGAGACGCCGATTTATTCCTCCCCCACATGTGGGGGAGGGTAGGAGGAGGATGGGATGCGCGCATTGATCAGGCGCGGCCTTTCCCCTCCCCAGCCCTCCCCACACATGGGGAGGGGGTATGTGTTCAGCGCTTCCCAAAGGAAAGTCCAATGCCGTGCTCATCGCCATGGTCTAGTCTCCTTCCCATGAAGGACCACACATGACCCATCAGCAACGCCATCAACGGCTTGAACGGGTGAGCGACTTTGCCCGTCAGGAAGAGGACAAGGCTGCCCGCCGGATGGCCGAGGCCCGCGCGCGGCTGGACGAGCAGGAACAACGCCTGAACCTGCTGGAGGACTACCAGCGTGAATACGCAGCACGACTATCCTTCAACACGGGCGCCAGCGGCGGCATCTTCGCCCTGCAGAACTATCGCGCCTTCATGGCCCGCATCGACGAGGCCGTCGGCCAGCAGCGTCAGGTGGTGGAGCGCCTGCGTCAGGAGCATGACCAACGGGTCCGGCACTGGAACGAGCAGCGGACGCGCACGCGCGGACTGCAAAAGGTGGAGGAGAAACTCTCCAACCAGATAGCGCAAGACCAGAACCGGCGCGACCAGCGGGTGCAGGATGAATTCGCCGTCCGCCTGAATCGTCCCACCATCCCGACTTACTGAGGGTCTCCCCATGCAGCAAGGTCTCATCCAAGCCCTGATGACGGTGCTTCCCAATGCCGCGTCATCCGTCCCGTCCCAGGTGTTGCAGGGCGATGGCACGGTCGATTTCGCGAGCTTCCTGCAGTCCATGGCCCCCGCGCTTGAGCAGCAACTGGAAGGCATGCCGACCGATGTCCGCGCCAGCCTGCTGGCCGAGCTGGGGCAGGAAATCCGCAATGCCCAGGCCGTCGCGGACGTCACCGGGCCGGATGCCCAGGCGCTGGATGCCATGCTGGCGTCATCCACCGTGCCCGCTCAAGGGGATGAGCCGTCATCGTCATCCGTGCTTGAGCAGTTGCTGGCCATGTTGGGGGAGGTTGCGCCAGCCGCTCCCGGTGAGGCTTCCGAGGGCGCCGAAGAGGCGCAGACCTTGCTCGTGAGTGAGGAATCGCAAGCCGCGGACGCCATGCCCCTGCTGGCCGGCATGGCCGCGGCACCCGTCATGGGCGCGCTGAAACCCGCCCAGGGCGGGGCGATGATGGATGCCGTCACGTCGAGGGGCGGCGGGCAGCGCCAGCTGGACAGCATGCTGCCGACGGCTAGCCAGGATGGGAGCGCAAGCGATCAGCATGGCCGCCGCGCCGTGGATCAGGCCGCCCGTGATGCCTTCATGCCGATGATGGCGCCGGTTCCCAGTCGTGATGCCATGCAGCCGCCCGGCGCGGCCGCCCTGCTGGCGCGAGAAACGGCCCAGGCGGCGCTCAAGTCCGAGGGAGCGTCTGTCGAGGCGCTTGTCGATGCGAGCGACAAGTCACCGCTCGGCCCGATCATGGCGGAGGCCCCCCGCCTGCGTGCCGGCCATGACCTCGCGGTGCTCGATCGCATCAGCGTGCCGCCGCACCAGACCCGTGATTTCGGCGAGGCTATGGGCCAGCGCGTGATGCTGATGGTCGGACGCGAGATGCAGGGCGCGCGCATCGAGCTGAACCCGGTCGATCTCGGGCCGATGGAGATCCATCTGCAACTGCGCGGCAACGAGGCGACCGTCCATTTCGGCGCGGCCCACGCCCTGACCCGCGAGGCCATTGAGGCCGCCATCCCCCGGCTGCGTGACCTGCTGGCCGAGCAGGGTTTCACCCAGGTCAACGTGAATGTCGGGCAGCAGGGCCAGAACGCGCAGACCGCGGGCGGGCAGGGCAACATGTCGGGTCAGGGTTCGTCCGCCTTCGGACGGGCTTCCGGCCATGAGCAGGGTGATGGCCAGGCAGCGCAGGCACAAACCGTGGAGATGCGCATCCGCGCCAGCGGCGTCGACCTGTTCGTCTGACCGTCAGGGTGTGGGGGAGATGTCCTCCGCCCGAGAGGTGCCATCCTGAATAAAGCGATGCAGGGTCGCATCGTGGGCAAGGATCAGCGGCAAGAGCGCCGGATCGTCGCAGGTCAGCTCTGCGCACACGCCGTCCTCGCGCTCCATCAGCTTCACATGGATGTTGTCGCGCTGCTCGAACAGCATGGCGAACAGCGGATCCCATGAGCGGATCGCCCGACCCTTGCCGAAACGCGCCTTCATGTCCGCCGCGTGGCGGCGCAGGACAAGCGCCAGCGCGGGGTCGGTGCTGGTGGTGCAGACCCGGATGCCGTTGGACAGCGGCTCCGTCACGCGCTTCAATGCCTCGTGGCCCTCGAACAGGGCCATGATGTCGGCCTGATGGGCCTGGTGTTCCGCGTCGCTGCCGCCGCGCCCGTGCTTGTACACCTTGTCCTGTGTTTCGATCATTTCAGCCTCCCCACGATCAACCGCGTTCCGCTCATGCGATCCTGCAGGGCGCGGCGTTGCGGGTCGATATACATCGCCAGCACGCCAAGACCCGCCAATCCCCAGCTTAGCGCCGCCCACAGCGCGCGACGCAGCAGATTGTTCAGCGAAGGCGTATGGCCTGCCTCATCCACCACGAACAATCGCCAGGCGCGCATGCCCAGCGTCTGCCCGTTCCTGCGCCAGAAATACACGAAGAACCCCAGTGCGGTCAGCGCCAGCAGCGCCTGATGGGCCCAGTGCCCGAAGCCATGTTCCGGCAGCGCCTCGCCCTGGGTGAAGGGCAGCAGCGCGGCGGTTTCCACGAACCACAGCGCGACGACCAGGATCCAGTCATAGAACAGGGCGCCAATGCGGCGGATGAGGCCGGCGGATTTTGATGTGGTTTGCGTATCCATGGAAGGCGTGCGTTCAAGCCGCTTGGCGTGGCTCGACCTCATTTTCGATCTGCTCCGCCACGGCCATTTCAGCCACGCGCAGATCATGGATGGCCTGTAGGTTCATCCAGCTTTGCGCATCGCCGCCGAAATAGCGGGCGAGGCGCATGGCCGTATCGGCGGTGATGCCGCGCCGCTCGCGGACGACATCGTTGATGCGCGGGGCGGGCACATGCAAGGCCTTGGCCAGCGCGTTGGCGCTCATGCCGAGGGGGAGAAGATACTCTTCCCGAAGGATCTCGCCGGGGTGCACCGGGCGCATGCCGTTCTTGAACATGGTGATAGCCTCTTCAGTGGTAATCGACGATTTCGACGTCTTCCGGTCCGGTCTCGGTCCATCGAAAACACAGACGCCACTGGTCATTGATTCGGATGCTGTATTGCCCGGCACGATTACCCTTCAGCGCCTCAAGCCGGTTGCCCGGCGGACTGCGCAGGAAGTCGAGCGTGACGGCTGCATCGAGCTGAACAAGCTTGCGCGTGGCGACATTGCGAACATCGCCCCAGCGACGCGAGGAGCCCACTTCGAACAAGGCTTGAGTCTCGGCGCAGCGGAAGCTTTTGATCATGAGGTTTAATGTATAACGTTAACCGTTAACCTTCAAGGGTATCCAGAAGCTTCTCGACGAAGCCAAAGCGCATCGAGGCATCGTCCATCGGTGCGCTGAAACGCAGGGTGTCCTGTCCGCCGAGCTGGTAGGTCTTGGGCGCGGACTGCATCAGCTTGACGATGCTCATGGGGTCGATGGGCGGTTCGGGGTCGAACACGACGCGGCCGCCCAGGGGGCCGGCCTCCAGCTTGCGGATGCCGAGGGCCTGGGCGCGCAGGCGCAGGCCGGCCTGGCGCAGCAGGTTCTGGGCGGGCTGGGGCAGCAGGCCGAAGCGGTCGATCAGCTCCACGCGCATCTCGTCCAGGTCGCGCTGGGTGGCGAGGCTCGCGATGCGCTTGTAGAGGATCAGGCGGGTGTGCACGTCGGCGATGTAGTCCTCCGGCAGCAGGGCGGGCAGGCGCAGGTCCACCTCGACGCCGTGGCGCAGCGGCTGCATGAGTTCAGGCTGCTTGCCGGACTTGATCGCCTTCACCGCGCGGTCGAGCAGTTCCATGTAGAGGCTGAAGCCGACCTCGTTCATCTGGCCGCTCTGCGATTCGCCCAGCAGCTCGCCCGCGCCGCGGATCTCGAGGTCGTGGGTGGCGAGGGTGAAGCCGACGCCGAGGTCTTCGAGCTTCTCGATCGCCTCCAGCCGCTTGACCGCGTCCGGGGTCATGGCCCCCTTCGGCGGGGTGATGAGATAGCAGTAGGCGCGATGGTGGGAGCGCCCCACCCGCCCGCGCAGCTGGTGCATCTGCGCGAGGCCAAGCTTGTCGGCGCGGTTGATGAGGATGGTGTTGGCGCTGGGGTTGTCGATGCCGGACTCGATGATGGTGGTGCTGACCAGCACGTTGAAGCGCTGGTGGAAGAAGTCTGCCGTGACCTGTTCGAGGTCTTTTTCCGGCATCTGCCCATGGGCGAACTGGATGCGCGCCTCGGGAATCAGCTCGGAGAGTTCACGGGTGATGCGCTCGATGCTGTCCACTTCGTTGTGCAGGAAGTACACCTGCCCGCCGCGCTTGAGTTCGCGCAGGATCGCCTCGCGGATCAGCGCGGTGTCCCACTGCGTCACCATGGTCTTCACCGCCAGCCGCTCCTTGGGCGGGGTGGCGATGATGGACAGCTCGCGCAGGCCGGACAGGGCCATGTTGAGCGTGCGCGGGATGGGCGTGGCGGTCATGGTCAGCAGGTCCACCTCGGCGCGCAGGTTCTTGAGCTGCTCCTTGTGGCGCACCCCGAAACGCTGCTCCTCGTCGATGATGACCAGGCCGAGGTTCTTGAAGCGGATGTCCGGCGAGATCAGCTTGTGGGTGCCGATGACGATGTCCACCCGACCCTCGGCCAGCGCCTCCAGCACCTGCCTGGTCTCCTTGCCGGCGGTGAAGCGCGAGAGGCCCTCGATCTTGATGGCAAAGTCGGCGAAGCGGTCGCGGAAATTGCGCAGGTGCTGCTGGGCGAGCAGGGTGGTGGGGGCGAGCACCGCCACCTGACGGCCGTCCTGCACGGCGACGAAGGCGGCGCGCATGGCGACCTCGGTCTTGCCGAAGCCGACGTCGCCGCAGACCAC
>SDAY01000226.1 GCA_006212015.1 Halothiobacillaceae bacterium | reverse complement strand
GGACTTGCCGCAGCCGTTGGCCCCGGTGACGCCGGCGCGCTGGCCGGGATGGATCTGGAAGGTGGCGTCGCGGAACAGCGGCTTGGCGCCGCGTCGCAGGCTGAGATGGTCGATGTTGAGCATGGGGCGAAAGTTTAACAGTTCGCGCCCCGAACCACCGTGGCGAGCCGCCCCGGGGCCCTGGCGAGGGCGTGAACGACGCCCCGCGCGGTCGATGAATGCGAAATACCCATTCATCCATAAAGTTTTAATGTTTACTGCCGTAAAATCGCATGAAGCCCCTCCTTTAAGGTCCAAGCATGAAACAGAACCTTCCCGTCACCGGAATCAATAGCGACTATCCGCAAAGCGCGATTCTGATCTCCTCGACGAACCTGAAGGGCGCCATCACCTTCGTCAACGAGGACTTCCAGAAGATCGCGGGCTTCGAGCAGCAGGAGCTGATCGGCCAGAACCACAACATTGTCCGTCATCCGGACATGCCGCCTGCGGCCTTCGCCAACCTGTGGGAAAACATCAAGGCCGGCAAGCCCTGGCTTGGCATGGTCAAGAACCGCTGCAAGAATGGCAACCACTACTGGGTCGAGGCGCATGTCACGCCGATCTTCGCCGATGGCCAGATCAAGGGCTATGAGTCCGTGCGCGTCAGGCCCAGCCCCGAGCATGTCGCCCGCGCGGAACGACTCTACCAAAAGATATGGAAGGGCAAGGCCAGATTCACGGTCGGCCCGCTGGACTCGATCCGCAATCGCATTCTGCTGATCATCCTGTTGTCCACCAGCATCGCGACGGGCGTTGCGTTATCCGATCTGCAGCAATGGATGCTGGCCACCCTCCTCGGCGCCTTCGGACTGGTCAATCTTTGGCTTATCGCCCATCAGCTCACCCCGCTGACGCAACTGGCCAAGCTGGCGAGCACCGTGACGGACAATCCCGTCAGCCAGCGCGCCTTCACCGGCCGACTGGATGAAACTGCCAAGGCGGAGATCGCCATCCGCATGTTGCAGGCCAACAATCGCACCATCCTGCGCCGCATCCAGGCCAACGCCCACCTCGTCACAGAAAACGCCCATGTGGTCACGGATGCCGAACGCAACACCGCGAGCGGCGTGACCAAGCAGGAGGAACGCATCGACGAAACCGCGACTGCCATGCGGGAAATGTCGCTCGCCATCAACGAGATCGCCCGCGTCACCAGCCAGGCCGCCCATTCCGCCGATGAGGCCGACGGCAAGGCCCACGAAGGCCGCGCGGTCGTGCTGCATGCCGTGGAGGCCATCAAGTCCGTGACCGAGCAGTTCGGACGCACGGCGGAAGTCATCGAGCTCCTGGAAAAGGACAGTCTGGAGATCGGCGCCATCATCAACGTGATTCGCTACATCGCCGAACAGACCAACCTGCTCGCCCTGAACGCCGCCATCGAGGCGGCCCGCGCGGGCGAACAGGGGCGCGGCTTCGCCGTGGTGGCGGACGAGGTGCGTTCGCTCGCGGTCAAGACCCAGAACGCGACCTCGCAGATCCAGGCGATGATCGAGAAGCTGCAGGGCGGCGCCCGCGAGGCCGTTCGCGCGATGAAGAACGACGAAAAGCAGGCCCTTGGCGTGGTCAATCTCGCCGAAGAAGCCCGCCGCTCCCTCGAAGACATCACCGGCGCGGTGGGACGCATCCATGACATGAACACCCAGGTCGCCGCCGCCGTGGAAGAGCAGAGCGCCGTGTCCGGCAGCATCAGCGAGAACATCGCCGTGGTCCGTCAACTGGCGGAGAACACCAAGAAAATGTCCATCACGGCCACCCACGCCAGCGAACGCCTTGCCACGCTCGCCGACGAGCAGCTCGCCCTGGTGGATGGCTTCAGCAGGATCGGATGATGGACAGCCCTCACACCTTTCTCGACGGTCGCGTGCGCGTGCTGCGTGGGGATATCACCACCCAGGACGTGGACGCCATCGTCAACGCAGCAAACCTCATGCTCTACCCGGGCGGCGGGGTCTCGGGGGCCATCCACCATGCGGCCGGCCCCGCACTGGCCCGGGCCTGCGAGGCCGCG
>SDAY01000225.1 GCA_006212015.1 Halothiobacillaceae bacterium | reverse complement strand
GCGCATGGGCACCTTCGTGGCCTTCCTCTCCGAGCGATTCCCGCACGAGGTCTGCCCCGCCCACCATGAGCGCCTGAGCCTGACGGGGTGGTGGCGTCGTGCCTGAACAAGGAGTGAACATGAGCGAACAGGATATGCTGGCCGCGCTGCGTGAAGGCGCGCTGCTGGTGACGGTCAACAACCGTCTGGCCCGTCACTGGCGCAAGCGTTTTGCCGATGCCGCTGCGGCGACCTCGAAGGTCTGGCCGGCGCCGGACATCCTGCCCTGGGGTGTGTGGCTGCAACGGATGTGGGACGAGGCCAGTTTTCTTGCGACCGATGCCCCGCTGCTGCTGGATGCGCGTCAGGCGGCGCGGGTCTGGCAGGGGATCATCGACGCTGATGACCTGGCGCTGCTGCAGAGCGGGGGCAGTGCGCGACTGGCGCAGGAGGCCTGGTCGCTGATGCAGGACTGGCGCCTGAGTCCGCCCTTCGACCCGCTCGAGAGCAACGACGACGTGCTGCATTTCCAGCGCTGGGCGCAGCGCTTCGAGGCGACCTGTCAGCATGAAGACTGGCTGGACGAGCCGCGCCTGCCCGCGCAGCTGCTCAAGGCGCTGGCCGAGGGCCGCATCCAGCCCCCCGCGCGCATCATCCTGCTCGGCTTCGAGGACTGGCGGCCGCAGCACCGCGCCCTGCTGGATGCGTTGAGCCTGCGCGGGGCGTCGATCGACATCCTGCCACTCTTCGCGGCCGCCGATGCGACCCACGCCCGGCGGTTGAGTCTGCCTGATGCCGCGAGCGAGGATGAGGCCGCCGCGCGCTGGGTGCGCGCCCTGCTCGATGCCCATCCCGATCGCCGCATCGCCATCATCGCGCCGGACCTGCAGGATCGGCGGGCCAGTCTCTCCCGCCTGCTCGACGCGCAGCTTGCGCCGCGCATCCTGCTGCCCGGTGGCGGGGAGGATCCGCGCCCGTGGAACCTCTCGCTGGGCACCCCGTTGCGCGACCAGGGCATGGTGCGCGCGGCCTTCCACATCTTCGAACTGGGGGATGCCCGGCTCGATCTGGACACCCTGGGCCAGGCGCTGCGCAGCCCGTTCATTGCAGGGTTCGAGCAGGAGGCCGATGCACGTGCGCTGCTCGACCTGCGCCTGCGCACGCGGGGCGAGCGTCGGGTGTCGCGTGAGTATGCCCGCAGGCTTGCGGCCGAGGGGGATTGTCCGGCGATGGGGCTGCTGCTGGCCCGTCTGCAGGCGCGGCGGCAAGAGCAGCCATCGCGCCAGTCGCCCGCCGGATGGGCGAGCGCGCTGCGGGACGAGCTGAAGCTGGCGGGCTGGCCGGGCGATGCGTCGCTCTCCAGCGCGGCCTTCCAGTTGCGCCAGGCCTGGCTCGATACCCTCAAGTCGATGGCGCGGCTGGAGCTCGTCCAGCCGGGCATGACCCGCAGTGAGGCGCTCGCCCAGCTGCGCGGCATGGCCGCCGACACCCTGTTCCAGCCCGAGGCGATCACGGATGCGCCGGTGCAGGTGCTGGGCCCGCTGGAGGCCATCGGCCTGCGCTTCGATGCGGTCTGGCTGCTGGGCATGCACAGCGACCAGTGGCCGCCCGATGCGCGCCCCAACCCCTTCCTGCCGGTGCGCCTGCAGGCACGTCTTGGCCTGCCGCATGCCTCGCCGGCGCGCGAGCTGGATTACCTGCGGCGTGTGTCGGCACGCCTGCTGGAGTTGGCGCCGGAGGTCATCGTCAGTCATCCGCGGCAGGCGGGCGGACAGGAGCTGGAACCCAGCCCACTGTTCGCCCAGTTGCCGTGGCTGGACGGCATGCCTGCCCAGTCCGAGCTGCCCATGCCGATGCAGTGGGGTAATACGGCGCTCATGGACACCGTGATGGATGCCGTCGCACCGGCGCTGGATGAGGGGGTGATGGCCCCCGGCGGGGCGCGCGTGCTTGAGTTGCAATCGGCCTGCCCGTTCCGGGCCTTTGTCGAGCTGCGCCTCAAGGCCCAGCCGCTGGAGGAGCCCGATCTCGGCCCCGATGCGCGGGTGCGCGGCACCATGCTGCATGCCCTGCTGGAGCG
>SDAY01000013.1 GCA_006212015.1 Halothiobacillaceae bacterium | reverse complement strand
AGCTCGGCCCGATCCACACCGAAAAGCTGGATTGGGATGAGATCGAACGCAACCCGTTCTTCAGTCCCGATGCCGGCAAGGTGGCGGAGATGGAGACCTTCATGGACGCGCTGCGCAAGTCCGGCGATTCGATCGGTGCCAGGATCACCGTGGTGGCCGAAGGGGTGCCGCCGGGCTGGGGCGAGCCTGTGTTCGACCGTCTGGACGCCGACATCGCCCACGCCATGATGGGCATCAACGCGGTCAAGGGCGTGGAGATCGGCGATGGCTTCGGCTGCGTCGAGGCACGCGGCACCGAGTTCCGCGACGAGATGACGCCGGACGGCTTCCTCTCCAACCACGCGGGCGGTGTGCTCGGCGGCATCTCCAGCGGCCAGGCCATCGTGGCCCATGTCGCGCTCAAGCCGACCTCCAGCATCCGCCTGCCGGGGCAGAGCGTGGATCTCCACGGCGCATCCGCCGAGGTCGTCACCACGGGCCGCCATGACCCCTGCGTGGGCATCCGCGCCACGCCCATCGCCGAGGCCATGCTGGCGCTGGTGCTGATCGACCACGCCCTGCGCCATCGCGCGCAGAACGCCGACGTGCATGGCGTCACGCCGGTGATCCCCGCGCACCCCTGATCGCCATGTTCGCGGCACGTGATCCGCTCCTGTGGCGGATTCCCGGCTACTACTTCGCCTATTTCGCCGCGCTTGGCATCTTCCTGCCGTTCTGGCCGCTCTATCTCAAGAATGAGGGGTTCGATCCGGTCGCCATTGGCTTCCTGATGGGGCTGTTCGGCCTGACCAAGCTGGCCGGGCCGCCCGTGGTCGGCTGGCTGTCGGACCATCTCGGTCGTCCGATGCGCTGGGTAAGACTGGCATCCCTGCTGACCTTCCTGGGATTTTCGGCCGTGTTCGCCGCGCAGGGGCTGTGGGCCATGGCATGGGTCATGGTGCTGTTCACCCTGGCCTGGAACGCGGCCATGCCGCAGTTCGATGCGGTCACCCTGCAGCATCTGGGCGAGCATGCAAACCGATACTCCAGGATTCGCCTGTGGGGTTCGGTGGGCTTCATCGTCACCGCCCTGGGCATCGGCCCACTGCTCGACCTGTGGGGTGCGGCGATGCTGCCCTGGGCCCTGATGGCGGTCTTTGCCGGCATGACCTTGCTTGCCAGCATGGTGCCCGACCCCAAGGATGAAGCCTGTTCGGTCAAGGGGACGAGGGTGCCCGTGCTGCCCATCCTTGGGCGCCCGGAGGTCGCTCTCTTCCTGGCCGCCAGCCTGCTCCTGCAAGCCAGCCACGGCACCTATTACGCATTTTTCAGCGTCCATCTCGAGCATCACGGACACAGCAAGGCCTTGACCGGTGCGCTCTGGGCACTCGGCGTGCTGGCCGAGGTCGGCATTTTCATGATCGTCCACCGGCTGCTGCCACGTTTTGGCGCCGCTCGGCTGATGCTTGTGACCCTGCTGCTGACGGCCCTGCGCTGGACGGTGATCGGCAGCCTGGCCGACAGTCTCATCGCGCTGATCCTTGCCCAGCTGATCCATGCCTTCAGTTTCGGCGTGGCGCATGCGGCCAGTATCGATTTCATCCGCCAGCATTTCACGAATGGGACGCAGGGCAGGGGACAGGCGCTGCTGTCGTCGGTCTGCTACGGTGCCGGCGGGGTGCTCGGGTACTGGCTTGCCGGCCTGAGCTGGCAGTGGTTGGGCGCGCTGCCGAGTTTCGGCATCAGCGCGGGCATGGCGCTGGCCGGGGCCGTGCTGATGGGCACGGCCCTGCGCCTGAAAGGGGCACGCTGATCAGGCCAGCGGATCGATGCCCGCCTCGCGCAGCAGTCCGCACAGGGCGATGAGCGGCAGGCCGATCAGGGCGGTCGGGTCGGTGCCGTGCATGGCGTCGAACAGGGCGATGCCAAGACCTTCGGACTTGAAGCTGCCGGCGCAGTCGTAGGGCTTCTCGCGCTCGAGGTAGCGATGGATCTCCTCATCCCGCAGCGACCGGAAACGCACCGTGAACGGCACCTCCAGCGTGCGCTCAAAGCCTGCATCCAGTCGCATCAGGCACAGTCCGGTATGGAACACGACAGTGCGGCCGGATGCAGCCTTCAGCTGCTCGAACGCGCGCTCGTGATTTCCAGGCTTGCCGAGGACCTGCTGGTCAAGCACCGCGCACTGGTCCGAACCGATGATCCAGGAAGATGGATGAAGCCGCGCCACGGCCCTTGCCTTTTCACGGGCCAGCCTCCGCACCATCGCCTCGGCGGGCTCGTGGGGCAACCTGGCCTCATCCACGCCGGGCTTGCATGTGTCGAACGGCATGCCAAGGCGCCCAAGCAATTCACGGCGATAAGGTGATGTTGACGCAAGAATCAATGACTTGGTGGCCGTGGTTGTGGGGGTATGCATGAAAATCCTTTGACAGTAGCCGAGTTAAATTAATAAAATTAAAAGATTATGTTCGATCAATGGCAACAGCCGCTCGATATCCGCGCCTTGGTTCGCCAGGGTGTCACCCTCAAGGGTGAGGTTCAACTTGCCGAACTGGAGCGCCTGGAGGGCATTGCCCTCAAGGACGCGCCGGTTCGGTTTGAACTGAAGTTCGGAAAGGATGCCGAGGGGCAATCTGTTGTTCAAGGTTCGGTTCAGGGCGTCGTGGACATGACCTGTCAGCGTTGCCTGAAGCCGGTTGGCATTGAGATCGACGCCTCCGTCGCGCTTGGCGTGGTCACCAGTGAAGCGGAAGCCAAAAACCTTCCGGATGATCTGGAGCCGCTGATCCTTGGCGATGAACCGGTTCGCCTCGGCGACCTGATCGAGGACGAAATTCTGCTGGCCCTGCCCGTGGTGCCGCGCCACGCACATCAGTGCGTGCCCGCCCATCGCGAGCATGAAGGCCCGGAAAAGACGGATAACCCGTTTGCAGCCCTGCGTGGTCTGGTCGACCCACCCGCGCACTGACTGCCGACGATTGCTTGCATTACATTTGAGTTTGGAGTTTTACCATGGCCGTTCAACAGACCCGCAAGAGCCGTTCCAAGCGTGACATGCGTCGCGCCCATGATGCGCTCGGCACGCCGGCCTTCTCGGTCGACAGCAAAACCGGCGAGACCCACCTGCGCCACCACGTCAGCCCGGAAGGCTTCTACCGTGGCCGCAAGGTCATCGAGACCGCTAGCGAACAGGAATAATCGACCAATCCGGTACGCCCCGCGTACCGGGTGTCACTTCGGTGACGCGGAATGGAAGGGCTGATGGGTCACCCATTCCGCGGGCGTCCAGTTTTATTGTGACGGGCGACCCTGTACTTCCAACGAGTCAGGCCGCCCGTTTTCATTTCCGCTCACGAACGGCACCATGTCCATCACACTAGCCCTTGACGCCATGGGAGGCGATCACGCCCCCGCCATTGTCCTCGACGCCGCCATCGAGGCCCTGCGTCGCCATCCCCGGTTGCAACTGGTGCTGGTCGGCGAGGAGGGCCTGCTGCGTAAGGAACTCGGGCGTCGCGGCACTTCTTCAGGCGATCGTCTGCGCATCCGGCATGCCAGCCAGGTGGTCGCGATGGATGAATCACCAGCACTGGCCCTGCGCGGAAAGAAGGATTCCTCGATGCGCGTGGCGATCGACCTGGTGCGTGATGGCACGGCCCAGGCCTGCATCAGCGCAGGCAATACCGGCGCCCTGATGGCCACGGCCAAGTTCGTCCTCAAGACCCTTCCGGGGATTGATCGTCCCGCCATCTGCACCATGATCCCGACCACCACGGGCCACACCCACATGCTGGACCTTGGCGCCAACGTGGAGTGCAGCGCCGAGCACCTGCTCCAGTTCGCCGTGATGGGCTCGGTGCTGGCGTCCGCGGTCGACAACAACCCCAGCCCGCGCGTGGGTCTGCTCAACGTCGGTGCCGAGGCGATCAAGGGCAATGACACGGTCAAGGCCGCGGCGCGACTGCTCGAGGTCTCGCCGATCAATTACATCGGCTACATCGAGGGCGACGACATCTACAAGGGCGTGGCGGACGTGGTGGTCTGCGATGGCTTTGTCGGCAATGTGGCGCTGAAGGCCAGCGAAGGCGTCGCCAAGATGATCAGCGGGCATATGCGCGAGGCCTTTGGCCGCAACATCTTCACCAGGCTTGCCGCGCTGGTGTCGCTGCCGGTGTTGAAGTCGATCAAGCACCGCTTCGACCCGCGCCGCTACAACGGCGCCAGTCTCCTTGGCCTGCATGGCATCGTGGTCAAGAGCCACGGCGGGGCGGATGCCTACGCCTTCGGCCATGCCATCGACACCGCCCTGCACGAAGTCGAGCAGGCCGTGCCCAGCCGCATCGACAGCCAGCTTGAAATCCTGCTGGCCCAAGGGGCGATGATGAGGTCTGCGACATGATCCACGCCCGCATTACCGGAACAGGCGGTTACCTGCCTGAAAAGATCCTCACCAATGCCGACCTCGAGCGCATGGTGGAGACGACCGATGAGTGGATTCGCGAGCGCACCGGCATTGAAAAGCGCCATGTCGCTGCCGATGAGCAATCCACCGTCGACCTTGCCGAGCAGGCCGCGCGACGCGCGATGGAAGCGGCTGGCATCGAGGGCAAGGATCTCGACCTGATCATCGTCGCCACCACCACCCCTGATCTCGTTTTTCCGAGCACCGCCTGCCTGCTGCAGAACCGCATCGGCGCCAATGGCTGCGCGGCCTTCGACGTGCAGGCCGTGTGCACCGGCTTCGTCTACGCCCTCGGCGTGGCCGACAAATTCATTCGCGCGGGCGGCACCAAGCGCGCGCTGGTCATCGGCGCGGAGACCCTGTCCCGCATCGTCGACTGGACCGACCGCTCCACCTGCGTGCTGTTCGGCGACGGGGCCGGGGCCGTGGTGCTGGAGGCCTCGGAGGAGGCGGGCATCCTCTCCACCCACCTGCATGCCGACGGTCGCTACGAGAGCCTGCTGACCGTGCCGGGCGGCGTCTCGCAGAACAGCGCGCTGTGCCGCGAGGGCCGGGCCTTCATCCAGATGAAGGGCAACGAGGTCTTCAAGGTGGCAGTCAACACCCTCGGTCGCATCGTTGATGAAACCCTCGAGGCGGCCGGGCTGGAAAAGTCTGATATCGACTGGCTGGTGCCGCACCAGGCCAACACCCGCATCATCGCCGCCACGGCCAAGAAGCTGAACCTGCCGATGGAGCGCGTGGTGGTGACCGTCGCCCATCACGGCAACACCTCGGCGGCCTCCGTGCCGCTGGCGCTGGACGTCGCGGTGCGCGATGGCCGCATCCAGCGCGGCGACATGCTGTTGCTCGAGGCCTTTGGTGGCGGCTTCACCTGGGGCTCGGCCCTGGTCCGCTTCTGATCCATTGCCAGGAACGCCGTCGCCATGCCGCTTGAGATCGAACGCAAATTCCTGGTCCTCGACGACAGCTGGCGGAACCACGTCAGCGAATCCATCCGCCTTCGCCAGGGTTATCTGACCCCCTCGCTTGAACATGGCAAGGCTTCGGTGCGCGTGCGGGTGGACGGCCGCCAGGGCCATCTGAACATCAAGAGTGTCCGCCTGGGCATTCATCGGCATGAATTCGAATATGTGATCCCGCTGGACGAGGCCAACGAGATGCTCGATACCCTGAGCAGCGGCCCCATCATCGACAAGACCCGTCATCGGGTCCCGCATGGCGGGCATGTCTGGGAAGTCGACGAATTCCACGGGGACAACGAAGGCCTGATCGTGGCCGAGATCGAACTCGGAAGCGTGGATGAGGCGTTTGAAGTGCCTGAATGGGCGGGGGCCGACGTCTCGTATGATCCGCGTTATTACAACGTCTCGCTGGTCAGCCATCCGTTCAAGGATTGGGCCCACGCTTGCGGATCGACCGAGTGGGATGAACGCGACTACTGACATCGCGCCCTTTGATGCCCGCGCCTATCTGGCGCGCGCCCCGGAAACGCCTGGGGTCTACCGCATGCTCGATGCGGAAGGCACGATCCTCTACGTCGGCAAGGCCAAGAATCTCAAGAAACGGCTGGCAAGCTACTTCCGCGGTAGCGGGCTGGCGCCCAAGACCGCCGCGCTGGTCAGTCACATCGCGGACATCCAGCTCACCGCGACCCACACCGAAACCGAGGCGCTGCTGCTCGAGAATCACCTGATCAAGCAGCATCGGCCGCGTTACAACGTGCTGATGCGGGACGACAAGAGCTATCCGGAGATCTTTCTCGGCACCGCGCATTCCTTCCCACGTCTTGCCTACCATCGCGGCCCCCATCGCGCTCCCGGCCGCTATTTCGGCCCCTATCCGAACGCCGTGGCGGTCAAGGACACGCTCAACCTGCTGCAAAAGGTCTTTCGCCTGCGCGACTGCGCCGACCACGAGTTCGCCAACCGCTCGCGCCCCTGCATGCAGTACCAGATCAAGCGCTGCACCGCGCCTTGCGTCGGCTTCATCGGCAAGGAGGACTACAGGCGTGATGTGCAGGACGCCCAGGATTTCCTTGAGGGACGCAGCCAGCAGGTCATTCATGCGCTGGTCGAGCGGATGGAGCAGGCTGCGGCCTCGCTTGCCTTCGAGGAGGCGGCCATGCTGCGCGACCGCATCGGCCAGTTGCGCGCGGTCAGCGAAAAGCAGTATGTCAGCACCCAGGGGGGCAGCGTGGACATCCTCGCATGCCAGCAGGGGGGCGGGATGGCGTGCGTTGAAGTCCTGAGCATCCGCGACGGCAGGAATCTCGGAGGTCGCGCCCATTTTCCCAAGAACGTCGAAGATCAATCCGAGGAGGAGATCCTCACCGCCTTCATCGGCCAGATGTACCTTGAGCGCAACCCGCCGCGCGAGCTTCTGGTCAGTCACCCCCTGAGCGAGCGCATCCTGCTTGAACAGGCCCTGTCCGAATCCAGCGGCCACGCGGTCCGGATCCAGTCGTCTCCCCGAGGCGAGCGGGCGCGCTGGGTGGACATGGCGCGCCTCAATGCCCAGATAGCCCTGGGCCAGCGGCTCGCGTCACGCGGCAACCAGCTCGGCAGGCTCGAGGCGCTACGCGAGGCACTGGGGCTCGCCAAGGCGCCACAGCGGGTCGAATGCTTCGACATCAGCCATACCATGGGTGAATCGACCGTGGCCTCCTGCGTCGTTTTCGGCCCGGAAGGCCCCAACAAGGCGGCTTACCGTCGCTACAACATCGAAGGCATCACCCCGGGCGATGACTATGCGGCGATGGAGCAGGCGCTCGAACGACGCTTTGGCCGGGCCGTGAAGGACGGTTCGATCCTGCCCGAGCTGCTGCTGATCGACGGCGGGGCAGGGCAGGTGTCGCGCGCCCGGGCGGTCCTCGCGGGGCTGGGCCTGGGCGAGGCTGTCATGATCATCGGCGTCGCCAAGGGGCCCGAGCGCCGCCCAGGCGACGAGACCCTGCTGCTGGCCGATGGCGCACGGATGCTCGACCTTCCGGTACACTCGCCCGCCTTGCACCTGATCCAGCAGGTCAGGGACGAGGCGCATCGGTTTGCCATCAGCGGCCATCGGGCGCGGCGCGGCAAGAGTCGCGGTGAACGTTCGTCGCTGGAAAGTATTGCTGGCGTCGGCGCCAAGAGAAGACAACAATTGCTCAAGCACTTTGGTGGCATCCAGGCCCTGAGCCGGGCCGGCATCGAGGATATCGCCAGCGTGCCGGGTGTGAGCTCGGCCCTGGCACAACGCATCTATGATCATTTTCACGGCTGAAGACCATGCCGCATAACTTGCCCAACACCCTGACCTGGCTGCGCATTGGAATGATTCCACTGTTCGTGGCCGTCTTTTACATGCAAACCCCCTGGGCCTTCCCGCTCTCGGCCATGATTTTCGCGCTGGCCGGCATCACCGATGCGGCAGACGGCTACCTGGCCCGCAAGCTCAACCAGCAATCCCGTTTCGGCGCCTTTCTCGACCCGGTCGCGGACAAACTTCTGGTCGCCGCGGCGCTGGTCCTGCTGGTCGCCGAGCATGGCGGTTTCAGTCTCGCCCTTCCGGCCGTCATCATCATCGGCCGCGAGATTGCCGTTTCAGCCCTGCGCGAGTGGATGGCCGAGGTGGGTGAGCGCCGCAAGGTGGCCGTCTCAAGCCTGGGCAAGTTGAAGACCATCCTGCAATTGATGGCCATTTTTGCCCTGCTGTACTACATCCCCATCCCTTTCCTTGGCCTTGAGCTTCCGACCTTTGAAATCGGCATGGTGCTGCTCTACCTGGCGGCGGTCATGACCCTCGTTTCAATGGCAGGATATCTTCGCGCCGCCTTCGGAAATCCCCCCGAACAGCATTGACCTGAACCGGCCTGATCCGTAAAATACGCGCACCTTCAAGTACCTAGCTTCAAGCGGGTCTTGTCGATGCGGCAGTCAAGCCGCGCTCGAACTGGGCCCTTTGAGGGCCTTTTTTATTGGTTTTTTGGTGACCAGCCCAGTCGGCTGATCGCCGCTGGTGATGTATCCAGACATGAACACTATCGGTCCCATGCGGCAGGATCCCTACAACCTGGGCGACATCCTCGCCCCGGTCGCGGAGGATCTGGGCTATGAACTGATCGGCGTGGAATACCTGCCCGGTTCGCGGGCCTGTGTGCGCCTGTATATCGACCGCCTGAGCAAGGAATTTGGCGGCGTTTCCGTGGACGACTGTGCCGCCATGAGCCGCGCGGTCAGCGCCTTGCTGGATGTCGAAGATCCGATTCCCGGAAAATACACCCTTGAAGTGTCATCGCCAGGCCTCGACCGCCCCCTGTTCAAGCAAGAAGACTTCAGCCGCCATGCGGGCCAGCGCGCGCGTGTTCGCATGCAGAACCCACTGCCTGGCAGCGCGCCCGCCGTGCCGGGCGGGCGTCCTCAGCGCAACTTCCTTGGCCTGCTCAAGGGCGTGGAAGGCCAGGACGTCCTGCTCGAAACCGAGACTGGCGAAGTGCGCCTGCCGTA
This sequence comes from Halothiobacillaceae bacterium, assembly GCA_006212015.1. GTDB lineage: Bacteria > Pseudomonadota > Gammaproteobacteria > Halothiobacillales > Halothiobacillaceae > Thiofaba. Next base: position 22,993 of record SDAY01000013.1, on the reverse strand, counting down.
TGCCGACATCGACAAAGCCCATCTTGAACCCGAATTTTAAGCCTGCGAGAGGCTGATCCCGATGAACAAAGAAATCCTCTACGTCGTCGACGCCGTTTCCAACGAGAAGGGCGTTGCCAAGAATGTAATCTTCGAAGCCATCGAGGCCGCGCTGGCGTCCGCGTCGCGCAAGCGTCATGGCGGCGACATCGATGTCCGCGTGACCATCGACCGCAACAGCGGCGCTTACAACACCTACCGCCGCTGGCTGGTGGTCGAGGGCGAGACCAGCGAGAACCCCGAGCGCGAGATGATCCTCGAAGCGGCACGCCTGGATGACCCGACGGCCCAGCCGGGCGATTACGTGGAAGAGGAAATCGAGTCCATCGAGTTCGGCCGCATCGCCGCCCAGGCCGCCAAGCAGGTCATCGTGCAGAAGGTGCGCGAGGCGGAGCGCCAGCAGGTGGTGGATGCCTACATCGACCGCAAGGGCAGCCTGATCCTCGGCGCCGTCAAGCGCGTCGAGCGCGGCAACGTGATCCTCGACATGGGCAACAACATCGAGGTCTTCATCGGCCGCGACGAGATGATCCCGCGCGAGATGGTGCGTGGTGGCGACCGCCTGCGCTGCCTGCTTCGCGACGTGCGAATGGAACCGCGCGGCCCGGTCCTGTTCGGCAGCCGCACCGCGCCCGAATTCCTGATCGAGCTATTCAAACTGGAGGTTCCGGAGGTCGGTCAGGGCATGATCCAGATCATGGGCGCCGCCCGCGATCCGGGTTCCCGCGCCAAGATCGCCGTCAAGGCCCTCGACCAGCGCCTCGACCCGGTCGGCGCCTGCGTTGGCATGCGCGGCTCCCGCGTCCAGTCCGTCACCAACGAGATCGCCGGTGAGCGCGTCGACATCATCGTCTGGGACGAGAACCCGGTGCAGTTCGTCATCAATGCCATGTCGCCGGCGGAAGTCGTCTCGGTGGTCGTGGATGAGGACACCCGCACCATGGACATCGCCGTGACCGAGGAGAAGCTCTCCCAGGCCATCGGCCGCGGTGGCCAGAACGTGCGCCTGGCCGGCCAGTTGACCGGCTGGCGCCTGAATGTGATGACCCAGGACGAGGCGACCGCCAAGAGCGAGACCGAGTCCCTGCGCATCGTCAACACCTTCATCGAGGCCCTGGACGTCGACGAGGAGACCGCCACCCTGCTGGTTGAGGAAGGCTTCTCCAGCCTGGAGGAGATTGCCTACGTTCCGGCCGCCGAGTTCCTCGACATCGAGGGCTTCGACGAGGAGACCGTCGAGGAGCTGCGCAGCCGCGCCCGCGATGCGCTTCTGACCCGCGCGATTGCCAGCGAGGAGAGTGAAGATGGCGTCGAAGTGCTCGCCCTCGGCGATCTGGCCAGCATGACTGACGAGATCGCCGCACGTCTTGCAACACAAGGCATCAAGACCGCGGAAGAATTGGCCGAAATGGCCACGGATGAACTGGCTGAAGCGGCCGGCATCGACGAGGAGACCGCCGGTCGCCTGATCGTCGAAGCCCGCGCCCCCTGGTTCAAATAATCCGGCTTCCGCTGTCGAACCCCATTGCCTAACGACTTACATCAACGGGAGGACCTCATGTCCCAAACCGTCAAACAACTCGCCGAGCAGGTCAAGACCCCCGTCGACCGCCTGCTTGAACAACTCAAGGATGCCGGCGTCAGTGCCCGTGGCGCGGATGCCATCATCAGCGACGAAGACAAGCTTCGCCTGCTGACCCATCTTCGCAAGAGCCATGGCAAGGACGAGGGCGCGGCCCAGCCGTCACGCATCACCCTCAAGCGTCGCAGCCAGGAGGAACTGAAGGTTCCGGCTGGCGCGCCGGGCAAGTCGGCCACGGTCAACGTCGAGTACCGCAAGAAGCGTACCTACGTGCAACGCGGCGCCGGTGAAGACCAGCAGGCAGCCAGCAAGGCGATCGAATCCCAGGCGGAGATCCTTGCCGCACGCCTGAGTGCCGAGGACGAGGCTCGTCGCGGGGCCGAGGACGAGGCCCGTCGTGCCGCCGAGGAAGGCATCGCGCGCCGCAAGGCCGCGGAAGAGGCGCTTCAAGCCGCCGAGGCCGCCAGGCCGACGCTGGCAGAGAAAGCACCGGCAGCGGTCGAGCCTGAACCGGCGCCCGTGAAGGCCGCCGAACCCGCCAAACCCCGTCCTCGCGCTCCAGAGCCTGTGCGTCGCACCCTTGTTGCGGAACAGAAGCCGCGTGGCCCGGGTGCCAAGGCCACCGTCGGTCGTGGCCGCAAGGACGAGATCCGCCGCGGTGGCGACCAGGGTGCCGGCCGTCGTGGGGCGGGTGGGCGCCGTGGCAAGCCGCAAGGCAAGCCGCAGCAGCATGGCTTTGAAATGCCGACCGCCGCCGTGGTGCATGAAGTCAGCATTCCGGAAACCATCACCGTTGCCGAACTGGCCAACAAGATGGCCGTCAAGGCCGTGGATGTGGTCAAGGCCCTGTTCGGCATGGGCGTGATGGCGACCATCAACCAGTCCATCGACCAGGACACCGCGACCCTGGTGGTCGAGGACATGGGCCACATCGCCAAACCCATGTCCGAATCGGATCTGGAAGACGAGTTGATGGCCTCCATTCCGGAAGGCGCGCTGATCAGTCGTCCGCCGATCATCACGGTCATGGGTCACGTCGACCACGGCAAGACCTCGCTGCTCGACTACATCCGTCGCGCCAAGGTGGCCGCGGGCGAAGCGGGTGGCATCACCCAGCATATCGGCGCCTACCATGTGAAAACCGACAAGGGCGTGATCACCTTCCTCGACACCCCGGGTCACGAGGCGTTCACCGCCATGCGTGCCCGCGGCGCCAAGCTGACGGACATCGTCATCCTGATGGTCGCCGCCGACGACGGCGTGATGCCGACCACCAGGGAGGCCATCACCCATGCCAAGGCGGCGGGCGTACCCATCGTCGTGGCCGTCAACAAGATCGACAAGGCGAACGCCGACCCCGATCGCGTGCGCAACGAACTGGTCCAACTGTCCGTCATCCCCGATGATTGGGGCGGCGATACCCAGTTCGTCAACATCTCCGCCAAGACGGGGCAGGGCGTGGACGACCTGCTGGATGCCATCCTGATTCAGGCCGAGGTGCTTGAGCTCAAGGCCTCCGTCGAGGGTCCCGCGCGTGGCACCGTGATCGAATCCGCGCTCGACAAGGGCCGCGGCCCGGTCGCCACCGTGCTGGTGCGCGCCGGCACCCTGCGCAAGGGCGACATCATCCTCGCGGGCTCCGAATACGGCCGTGTGCGCATGCTGATGGATGAAACCGGCAAGTCGATCGATTCCGCCGGCCCGTCGATTCCTGCCGTGGTGCTGGGCCTGTCCGGCACCCCGAACGCGGGCGACGACTTCCTGGTCATGGACGAGGAGCGCAAGGCCCGCGACATGGCCATGCATCGCCAGGCCAAGGCGCGCGAAGGCAAGCTCGCGACCCAGCAGGCGGCCAAGCTGGAGAACCTGTTCGACCAGATGAAGGAAGGCGGCGCGGCCACCCTCAACGTGCTGGTCAAGGCCGACGTGCAGGGCTCGTCCGAGGCCATCCGCGACGCGCTGGTCAGGCTCTCGACAGCCGATGTGAAGGTCAACGTGGTCGCCAGCGGCGTCGGCGGCATCACCGAGTCCGACATCAACCTGGCGGTCGCCTCCGGCGCCGTGGTCATCGGCTTCAACGTGCGCGCCGATGGCGGCGCGCGCCGCGTGGCCGATCAGCAGGGCGTGCAGCTGCGCTACTACAGCATCATCTACGAGATGCTGGACGACGTGCGCCAGGCCATGACCGGCCTGCTCGGCACCGAGATGCACGAGCGCATCATCGGCACCGCCGAGGTCCGCGACGTGTTCCGCTCGCCGAAGTTCGGCGCCGTGGCGGGCTGCCGCGTGATCGAAGGCGCCGTCAAGCGCGGCAACCCGATCCGCGTCCTGCGCGACAACGTGGTCATCTACACCGGCGAACTGGAATCCCTGCGCCGCTTCAAGGATGACGTCCAGGAAGTGCGCGATGGCTTCGAATGCGGCATCGCGGTGAAGAACTACAATGACGTGCGCCCGGGCGACCAGATCGAGTGCTACGAGCGCGTCGAAGTGGCCCGCACCCTGTAAGGAGAACGCATGGCCCATCATGTTCCACGCCACCAGCGCGTGGCCGACCAGATCCAGCGCGAACTGGCCCAGCTGATCCGTGACGAGGTGCGCGACACGCGCCTCGGCATGCTGACGCTGACCGCCGTGCGCGTTTCCCCTGATCTGTCGCACGCCAAGGTGTTCTTCACCACCATGGACCCCGCGCAACATGCCGTGGCGCAGGAGGTTCTCAGCGGTGCTGCGTCGTATCTTCGCAGCCTGCTCAGCCGCCTGATGCGCCTGCGCATCACCCCGCAACTGCATTTCGTCTACGACGAGTCCATCGAGCGCGGCGCGCACATGGGTGCCGTGATCAGTGCCGCACTCTCAAGGGATGCGGAGTTGCGCGGCGAGCATGCGGACGAAGGACGGGACGCGGACGAGGCGAAGACCGGCGAGGAGCGCGATTGAGCGAGCCGCGCAAGAAGAACCCCTTGCGCCCGCTGAACGGTATCGTCCTGCTCGACAAGGCCAAGGGCATCAGCTCGAACCATGCGCTGCAGCAGGTCAAACGCCTGTTTCAGGCCGAGAAGGCCGGCCATACCGGCAGCCTCGACCCCCTGGCGACCGGCATGCTGCCGATCTGCTTTGGCAAGGCCACCCGCGTTTCCGGGCTTCTGCTGGATTCGGACAAGTCCTACGCGGTATGCGCCCGCCTGGGTCAGCGCACCGACACGGGCGATGCCGACGGCGAGGTGATCGAGGAGCGTCCGGTCCCTGCACTGGATCGTGCCGAGGTCGAGGCCGTGGTCGCGCGGTTCATCGGTGACGTCGAGCAGATTCCGCCGATGTACAGCGCGCTCAAGCACAACGGCCAGCGCCTCTACGAGCTTGCCCGCAAGGGTGTCGAGGTCGAGCGTCCGGCGCGACGGGTTCGCTTTGACTGGATCGTCATCGACCGTTTCGAGGGCAACGAACTTTGCCTCAGCCTGCGCTGCAGCAAGGGCACCTATGTGCGCACCCTGGTCGAGGACATGGGCGAGGCCCTCGGCTGCGGTGCCCATGTCACCATGCTGCGCCGCATCGGGGTCGGGCCGTTCATGCCAGCGGACGGCCAGGTGCCCGAGATGCATACCTTCGATGCACTGCAAAGGCTGCTCGAAGAAGGGCGGGAAGCACTCGATCGTGTTATCCTGCCGACCGATTCCGCGCTGACCGCCTATCCAGCCATAACGCTGGATGCCGACAGCATGCATCACATCCGCCACGGTCACCCCGTGTTCGTCGCCAACGCACCGACCAAGGGCTGGTTTCGAATCTACGGGGCGGACGACCTCTTCCTGGGTATGGGGGAAGTCCTTGACGACGGGCGGGTGGCGCCGCGCAGGATGCTTGCATCCTTGTGATGGCGTTTCAACCCGATTGCGGCATGGCGCTGCGATCCGGGCATTTCCATCCACCTCACCCTGGAGTAAACACCATGACCATGACCGTAGAAGACAAGGCCAAGATCGTCGCCGAATTCGGCCGTGACGGCAAGGACACCGGTTCCACCGAAGTCCAGGTCGCCCTGCTCACCACGCGTATCGTTCAGCTGACCGAGCATTTCGCCACGCACAAGCAGGACAACCACTCCCGCCGTGGCCTGATCCACCTGGTCAACCAGCGTCGCAGCCTGCTTGATTACCTCAAGCGCAAGGACGTCGCGCGTTACCAGGCACTGATCGGCAAGCTGGGCCTGCGCAAGTAAGTTGGCCACAACAGGCGCGTCATCGAAGCGCCTGTTAATATCGGGGATTCAATCCCCCCATGAAGGCGTTGGGCGATTGTCCAGCGCCTTCATACTATTTGAGACCTGCCGAACATCGTGTTTTGCAGGCCAGAACACTCGTACGCAAGGGAAAACATCGTGATCAAGCCCACCACCAAGACCTTCCAGTACGGCGGCCACGCCGTCACCCTCGAAACCGGCGAGATCGCCCGCCAGGCCAGCGGCGCCGTCATGGTCCGCATGGGTGATACCGTCGTCCTCGTCACCGTGGTGGCGGAAAAGGAAGCGCGCGCGGGGCAGGATTTCTTCCCCCTGACCGTCGATTACCAGGAGCGCTACTACGCCACCGGCCGCATCCCCGGCGGCTTCCGCAAGCGCGAGGGCCAGGCCCAGGAGCATGAGATCCTCACCGCGCGCCTGATCGACCGTCCCCTGCGCCCGCTGTTTCCGGAAGGCTTCTACAACGAAGTCCAGATCATCGCCGTGGTGCATTCCAATGACCCGGACATGCCCGCCGACATCCCGGCCATGCTCGGCGCCTCCGCCGCGCTGTGCCTGGCGGGCGTGCCGTTCCACGGGCCGATCGGCGCCATGCGCGTCGGCTACGTGGATGGCGATTACGTCATCAACCCCGGCCGCGCCGCGCTGCAATCCTCCCGGCTCGATCTGGTGGTCGCCGGCACCCGCGATGCCGTGATGATGGTCGAGTCCGAGGCCAAGGAGCTGCCGGAAGAGGTCATGCTCGGCGCCGTGGTCTTCGGTCACGATCAGATGCTGATCGCCATCGAGGCCATCGACGCATTCGCCCGCGAGGCCGGCGCCGAGCCGTGGAACTGGACCGCGCCGACCAGGGACGAGGCCCTGCGCAGCGAGATTCGCGCCTTCGCCGAGTCCGACCTGGCCGGGGCCTACCGCATCACCGCCAAGCAGGAACGCTACGCCCGCACCGGGGCCATCCGCGCCGCGACCATCGAGCGCTTCACCGGCGGCGATGCCCCGCGCAGCGATGCCCATACCGTCGGCGACATGCTGTTCGCGCTGGAATCGGAGATCGTCCGTACCCGCATCATCCGTGGCGAGGCCCGCATCGACGGCCGCGACACCCAAAGCATCCGTCCGATCACCGTCAAGACCGGCATCCTGCCGCGCGTGCATGGTTCCGCGCTGTTCACCCGCGGCGAGACCCAGGCGCTGGTCGTCGCCACCCTCGGCACCGCGCGCGATGCCCAGCTGATCGACGCCATCGAAGGGGAGCGCAAGGATCCGTTCATGCTCCACTACAACTTCCCGCCGTTCTGCGTGGGCGAGACCGGCCGTTTCGGCGCGCCCAAGCGTCGCGAGATCGGCCATGGAAACCTCGCGCGCCGTGGCGTCAGCGCCGTGCTGCCGGGCATGGAGAAGTTCCCCTATGTCATGCGCGTGGTCTCCGAGATCACCGAGTCCAACGGCTCCAGTTCCATGGCCACCGTCTGCGGCTCCTCGCTGGCCATGCTGGACGCCGGCGTGCCGCTCAAGGCCCAGGTCGCGGGTATCGCCATGGGCCTGATCAAGGAGGGCGACCAGTTCGCCGTGCTGTCCGACATCCTCGGCGACGAGGACCACCTCGGCGACATGGACTTCAAGGTCGCGGGCACGGAGCAGGGCATCACCGCGCTGCAGATGGACATCAAGATCAAGGGCATCACCCGCGAGATCATGGATGCGGCCCTCAGGCAGGCCAGGGATGGGCGTCTGCACATCCTCGGCATCATGAACGAAGGCCTGAGCAAGCCGCGCGAAGATGTTTCCGCGCACGCGCCGCGCTTCGTCACCTTCCGCATCCCGACCGACAAGATCCGCGAGGTCATCGGCAAGGGCGGGGCGACCATCCAGGCCCTGACCAAGGAAACCGGCACCAGCATCGACATCGCGGAAGACGGCACCATCACCATCGCCTGCACCAGCCAGGAAGCAGGAAACGAGGCCCGCCGCCGCATCGAGCAGATCACGGCCGACGTCGAAGTCGGCCGCATTTATGAAGGCAAGGTCGTGAAGATCGTCGAATTCGGCGCTTTCGTGAATATCCTGCCCGGCAAGGACGGCCTCCTGCACATCTCCCAGATCGCCGAACAGCGCGTCGAAAATGTGTCTGATTTCCTCGAAGAGGGCCAGATGGTCAAGGTCAAGGTGCTGGAGGTCGACAGGCAGGGCAAGATGCGCCTGTCCATGAAGGATGCGGGCAAGTAAACCTTCTTCATCGCCTCGGAAAGATCACCAAACCGGCGCTCATGGGCGCCGGTTTTTTTATACCCAATAAATAAAATTTACGGATCTTCTTGGATTTTTCCTAGCGACGGAGGGGGGGGGGCTAAGCTACGTTCGAGGTCAAGTCAAAGGGAATCCTCGCCATGAACCCCATATTCTCGGTCCTGAAGAATCATTTTGGCCAGCTCTGTCAAGGACACGAGCAGTGCCCCAGCCTTCACGAGCGCATCAGCCTGCTTGAGCAGGAGAGGGATTTCCAGCGCATGCAGGCGGATTACCTCGCCTCGCATGATGCGCTGACGGGCCTGCCCAACCGCAACCTGTTCCGCCAGCGCGCCATCGAGTGCATGGAGTTGGCGCACGAGGAAAATCAGCCGCTCGCCCTGATGTTCCTCGATCTCGACAACTTCAAGATGGTCAACGACACCCTGGGCCATGTCGCGGGGGATGCCCTGCTGGTCGAGGCCAGCCACCGCATGCGCAAGGTCCTGGGCGGGGAGGGCTTTCTCGCGCGGCTCGGCGGCGACGAGTTCGGGCTGCTGTTGCGCGGAGGCAGCGTCGGCCTGTTCTTCGAACTCGCCCATGCCATGATCGATGCGATACGTGACGTCTACGACCTGGACGGACTACGGGTCTCGACCATCGGCGCCAGCATCGGCATGGCCCTGTACCCGGACGATGGCGAGAACCTGACCGAACTGCTCCGCCATGCCGATGCCGCCATGTATGAATCCAAGCGCACCGGCAAGAATCGCGTCACCCGTTTCCACCCGGACATGCACCGGCGCCTGGTACGCCGCAGCCAGCTGGCGGAGCAGTTGCGGGAGGCGATCCGCACGGGGGAGGGTCTTTCACTCGCCCTGCAGCCCAAGGTGCGGCTGAAGGATCAGGGGCTTACCGGCTTCGAGGCCCTGGCGCGCTGGCGCATCCCGGGGCAGGGGGCGGTCAGCCCCATGGAGTTCATCCCCCTGGCCGAGTTTGATATTTTACATAATATGCATTATGCGCATATCAGGAGATCGTCACTGCAAGCCGTCTTGACCTTTAGCCACGAGGCCGAAGGCCGTGGTGGGAAGCCATCCAGAAGGTTTGCGGGACGTAGGAGCGGCGCCCACGTCGTGATCGGCGGGCTTCAGGCCAGCGGAACCCGGCGGATCGACAGGCCGTCCTCATCGGGGCTTGCCGCCCATTCAGCCGAGGTCCATGACTCACCCGCCATGGCCAGGGTTTCGCCCATGAAGAACAAGGGCATGCGCGCGCGCTCCCAGGGCGGAATGCCCGCTGCCTGGAGCAGATGCTTGAGGCTGGAATGATGTGGCTGGCCCGCAAGGCGCAGGCGTTCCCCCCCTCTGCGCAGACGAACCGACAAGCCATGCCGCTGGATCGCAGCCATGCCCAGGCCACGGCCCGCTGTCCATTGTGGAATGATGCGTACCCCCAGTTCAGGCAGGTCGAGCGGCGCCCCCGCATCCCAGGACCGATCCAGCGGGCCCGGCGCGGGCATGACGCGCATCGCGTACAGATGCCCATGCCATCGGCGCAACGCGTGGCCCGCCCACTGCAGCATGGGCATGGCATCCTCGCGGGCGCGCAGCATGTGACGCAACTCGCGCAGTCGCGGCTCCGGCGGCGCCGGGAAGTCGAGTTCATGCAGCCAGCCACGCACGGCATTGTGCAGACGTTCATCGGACAAGCCGAGCAGGCCGGAGACCGTGATCCTGAAGTTGTCTTCCGTTCGCGCCTGTTCGAGGTCGATCCGCGCAAGATCGCCGAGCAGCGACTCCGTCGCCGCCATGCGCCGGGCGGCCCGGGCAAGCGTTCGCGAGGTTCGCGGCCAGTGTTCCATCAGGGACGGAAACACCTGATTTCTCAAGTGATTTCGCGCAAACGCGCCATCGAGATTGCTAGGATCCTCGATCCATGTCAGGCCATGCGCGCAGGCATAGCCATGCAGCCGCTCGCGCGTGACACCAAGCAGGGGGCGCAACTGCCAGCCCTTGCCGAAGGGGGCGATGGCAGGCATGGCGGAAAGCCCCCGCACCCCTGCCCCACGCATCAGCTGGAGCATGAAGGTCTCGGCCTGGTCGTCCTGGTGGTGGGCCGTGAACACCGCCCCGCCCTCCTCCATGCCTGCCTCAAGCGCGGCATGGCGGGCCTCGCGCGCCGCGGCCTCGATGCCTCGCCCGCTGGCAAGGACGACACTGACACGCTCGATCATGAGCGGAACATGCTGCATGCCTGTCACGTTCCGGGCATGTTCGACCCACCGGTCGGCCTCGGCCTGAAGCCCGTGGTGGACATGCATGGCCGAAAACGGGCCGATCCGGCCCAGGTCACGCAAGCGGCAAAGAAGATGGAGAAGGACGGTGGAATCAAGCCCGCCGCTGAAGCCGAGAAGCAGGCCGCGCTTGCGAAGATGGACGGGGATCTGGCCTAGAACGGTGTCGATCAGGTCCAGGTCGGCGGGGTTCATGTCCATGTGCGCTTCATCGGTCATTCATCGACACAGGTGAAGCGAGACATGATCGAAGCCTTGCCATCCAGAGTCGTCATCGCGAGGAGCATGGCGACGTGGCGATCCAGACGCCTTTCACATGATGTGGCGTGTCACAGGGCTCAGGCCTTCTCGATGAACTGCCCGTGGCTCATGATGCGCTGGTAGCGGCGATCGAGCAGCGTATCGGTCGGCATGGCCCCGACCTGATCGAGGGCGCGCAGCAGGGCCATTTTCACATGGGCCATGTGCTGCGGCAGGTCGCGATGCGCGCCGCCGGCCGGTTCCTCGATGATCTCGTCGATCAGGCCCAGCTCCTTCAGGCGCGGCGCGGTGATGCCCAGCGCCTCGGCCGCATCCGGCGCCTTGGCCGCATCCTTCCAGAGGATGGCCGCGCAGCCTTCCGGGGAAATGACCGAGTAGGTGCTGTATTGCAGCATCATCAGGTGATCGCCCACGCCGATGGCCAGCGCGCCGCCGGAACCGCCCTCCCCGATCACGGTGCAGACGATGGGGGTTGGCAGGTCGGCCATGACGAACAGGTTGCGGGCGATGGCCTCGCTCTGCCCGCGTTCCTCGGCGTCGATGCCAGGATAGGCGCCCGGCGTGTCGATGAAGGTCAGCACCGGCAGCTTGAAGCGGGCGGCGGTCTCCATCAGGCGCTTGGCCTTGCGGTAGCCTTCCGGGCGCGGCATGCCGAAGTTGCGGCGCGAACGCTCGCGCGTGTCGCGGCCCTTCTGGTGGCCGATGATCATGACCGGGCGGCCGTCCAGGCGCGCCAGCCCGCCGATCAGGGCTGCGTCGTCCGCGAAGGCGCGGTCGCCGTGCATCTCGGCAAAGTCGGTGAACAGGTGTTTCACATAGTCCAGCGTGTACGGGCGCTGCGGATGGCGCGCCATCTGGGAGACCTGCCACGGGGCGAGCTTGCTGAAGATCGAGCGTGTCAGCTGATCGGCCTTGGCGCGAAGACGTTCGACCTCGTCGCCGAGATTGAGATTGCTGTCATTGCCCATCAGGCGCAGTTCGTTGATTTTCGCCTCAAGTTCGGCGATGGGCTGCTCAAAATCCAGAAAGTTCGGGTTCATGGGCCAACATGCTCGATAAACGGTTGCGACATCTTACCAGACTGCGCGCGGCTTGCCGTCAGTACTCGCCGCCGCGCGAGGGTTCGGTCGCGGTGCGCGCGTGGAACAACTCGGCGCGATCCACACCGGGCATCAGGCGCAGGCGACGGAGCATCTCGCCGCTGGGCGTGATGCGCCAGCCATCGCCAAGCGCCAGGCGACCCCGCGCCTCGCCATTGCGCAGGTCGACATGGACGGGGCAACGGCCGGGACGGAAGGGCGCGAGCGTGTCGGCCAGCGTCGCGACGGCATCGGGGCTGAAGTTCGCGCCCAGCACGATGCGCAGCTCGCGCGCATGGGCCTCGCGCGCCTGGTCCAGCGTCATCAGGCTCTTCACGCGCAGGCGGACGCCGCCGGAGAAGTTGTCGAAGCTGGCCCCGCCTTCCAGCACCAGCACCTGGTCCTCGCCCAGCTGCTCGGCGTGGCGCGTGTAGTCCTCCGGGAACAGCCGCGCCTCGATGCGGCCGGTGCCGTCGTCCAGCAGCAGGAAGGCCTCCTTTTCGCCCTGCTGGGTGATGCGCGGGCGCACGCCGATCATCAGGCCGGCGACCACGACATGGCGCTCCTGCGGGCGACCGTTGGCGCGCGGCGCGACATCCTCCAGCTGGCTGGTCAGCTCGCCCAGGCGCAGCTCGCTGAACTGCCTGATCTCGTCCATGACGCCCTGGATCGGATGCCCGGTGAGATACAGCCCAAGCACGTCCTTTTCCTGCGACAGGCGGTCGAAATCGTCCCACTCGGGGATCTGGACCACCGGCACCGGCGGCGCCTCATCATGGGCATCACCGGCGAACATGCCGAACAGGTCGCCCTGCCCTGCGGCCTCCTGCTCGGCGGCGGCCTCGGCAAGCTTCAGCGCGTCGGGCAGCGCGGCCATCAGCGAGGCGCGGTTCGGCCCCAGGCCGTCCAGCGCGCCGGCGCGGATCATCGCCTCCAGCACGCGCCGGTTGAGCCGCCCGCGATCCACGCGCCTGACAAAGTCGTGCAGGTCGCGGAACGCCCCGCCTTCGGCTCGGGCCTCCAGCACGGACTCGATGGCCCCCTGCCCCACGCCCTTGATCGCGCCCAGGCCATAGACCACCGTGGCATCGTCGCGGATGGTGAAGCGGTAATCCGAATCGTTGACGCGCGGCGGCTCCACCTTGAGCCCCATCGTCCGGCATTCCTCGATCAGCACCACCACCTTGTCGGTGTTGTCCATGTCGGCGGACAGCACGGCGGCCATGAAGGCGGCGGGATAATGCGCCTTGAGCCAGGCGGTCTGCACGGAGACCAGGGCATAGGCGGCGGAGTGCGACTTGTTGAAGCCGTAGCCCGCGAACTTCTCCATCAGGTCGAAGATGTAGCCCGCCACCCCGGCGTCCACGCCGCGCCCGGTCGCGCCCGCGAGGAAGATCTCCCGCTGCTGGGCCATCTCCTCGGGCTTCTTCTTGCCCATCGCCCGGCGCAGCAGGTCCGCGCCACCCAGCGAGTACCGCGCCAGCACCTGGGCGATCTGCATCACCTGTTCCTGGTAGACGATGACGCCGTAGGTCGGCTTCAAAATCGGCTCAAGATCGGGATGCGGATACTCGATGGCCGCGCGGCCATGCTTGCGGGCGATGAAGTCGTCCACCATGCCGGATTCCAGCGGACCCGGGCGGAACAGCGCCACCAGCGCGATCACGTCCTCGAAGCAGTCCGGCTGCAGGCGGCGGACCAGGTCCTTCATGCCGCGCGATTCGAGCTGGAACACCGCCGTGGTCTGGCAGGCCTTGAGCAGCTCGAAGGCCTTGCGGTCCTGCAGGTCGATCGCCTCGATCGCAAGCGGCGGCTGCCCGGCCCTGGCCCGCACGCCGTTGAGGGTCTTCATCGCCCAGTCGATGATGGTGAGGGTACGCAGGCCGAGGAAGTCGAACTTCACCAGACCGATGGACTCCACGTCGTCCTTGTCGAGCTGGGAGACGATGCCCTCCTCGCCCTCGGTGCGATACAGCGGGGTGAAGTCGGTCAGCGGACCCGGCGCGATCACCACGCCCCCCGCATGCTTGCCCGCGTTGCGCGACAGGCCCTCCAGCTGCAGGCCCATGTCGAGGATGGCCTTGACCTCCTCGTCGTGCTCGTAGCGCGCCTTGAGATCCTCGGTCTTCTCGATGGCGTCCTTCAGGCTGATGCCCAGTTCGTTGGGGATCAGCTTGGCGATGCCATCCACGAAGCCATAGCCGTTGCCGAGCACGCGCCCCACGTCGCGGATGACCGCCTTCGCCGCCATGCTGCCGTAGGTGATGATCTGCGACACGCTCTCGCGCCCGTAGGTGCGGGCCACGTAGTCGATGACCTCGTCGCGCCGCTCCATGCAGAAGTCGACATCGAAGTCGGGCATGGAGACCCGCTCGGGGTTGAGGAAACGCTCGAAAAGAAGATCGTAGGGAATCGGGTCCAGGTCCGTGATCTTCAAGGCATAGGCCACCAGCGAACCCGCGCCCGAGCCCCGTCCCGGCCCGACCGGGATGCCGTTGCGCTTGGCCCACTGGATGAAGTCCGCGACGATCAGGAAGTAGCCGGGGAAGCCCATCTGCAGGATGGTGCCAAGCTCGAACTTGAGACGATCGTGGTATTCCGCCCGCTTCGCCTCAGCCCCTGGGTCGTCCGGCTTGATGATGGCCGCCAGGCGCTCCTCCAGCCCTTTTTCGGATTCCTGGGTGATGAACTCGGCCTCGGTCATGCCCGCCGGGATCGGGAACTGCGGCAGGACCGGCTTGCCCAGGGTCAGCCCGACCGAGCAACGGCGGGCGATCTCGACCGTGTTCTCGATGGCCTCTGGCAGGTCGGCGAACAGCTCGGCCATCTCCTGGGGCGAGCGCAGATACTGCTGCTCGCTGTAGCGGCGCGGCCGCTTGGGATCGTCGAGGATGCGGCCCTCGTGGATGCAGACCCGCACCTCGTGCGCCTCGAAGTCGTCCGGCGCAAGAAAGCGCACGTCGTTGGTGGCGACGACGGGCGCGCCCATGCGGGCGGCGAGCTCGACGCCGCGATGCAGCACGTCCTCCTCGCCCGGCCGCCCGGTGCGGGTGACCTCCAGATAGAAGCGATCCGGGAACACCCCCATCCAGTGCGCCAGCAGTCCATCCGCCTGTTCCGGCTGGCTGCCGAGCAGGGCCTGACCGATCTCGCCCTCGCGCCCGCCGGACAGGGCGATGATGCCCGCGCAACTCTCCGTGGTCAGCCAGTCGCGATCCAGCATGGCCACGCCGCCGCTCAGGCCCTCCATGTAGCCGCGCGACACCAGCCGGGTCAGGTTGCGGAAACCATCGTTGTTCTGCGCCAGCAGGGTCAGGCGCGTGGTCCCTCCCCGGTCGCCCCCCCCGCTGCGCGGGAGGGATTGAGGGGGGGAAAGGATCACGTCCACCCCGAGAATGGGCTTGATCCCCGCGCCCTGGGCGGCCTTGTAGAACTTGACGAAGGCGAACAGGTTGCCCTGGTCGGTCAGCGCCAGCGCGGGAATGCCCAGCTCGGCCGCCCGCTTCATCAGCGGCTTGATGCGCAGCGTGCCATCGACCAGCGAATACTCGGTATGCAGGCGCAGATGAACGAAGGCGGTCATGAAAGAAGCCCCAGCGTCTCGGCTTCCATCGCCCTCAAATCGTCCATCTCCTCGGCGGTGAAGCCCGCGTGCATGCGCCCCAGCTCGTCATAGGGGCCGCGGATGCGTCCGCTCATGTATTCACTCAGCAAGTTCCTGAAGGTCAGGCGTGGGTCAAGCCCGCGCCCGGCGCACAGGTGACGGAACCAGCGTGTACCGATTTCGACATGACCGATCTCCTCGCGGTAGATCACGTCGAGAATGCCCACAAGCCGATCGTCGCCGACGCCACGCAGGCGCGCCTGTATCCCCGGAGTCACATCCAGACCGCGCGCTTCAAGCACGCGCGGCACCAGGGCCATGCGGATCATCGGATCGTCATCGGTGCGGAGAACCATCTCCCACAGATCGTTGTGGGCCGGATAATCCCCATAGTCCCTGCCATGGTCGTTCAGGTAGGCGCGCAAAAGCTCGAAATGGTGCGCCTCTTCCACGGCAACCCTGATCCAGTCGGCATAGAAATCAGCGGGCAGGCCGTGGAAGCGATAGACCGCATCCAGGCCGATGTTGATGGCGTTGAACTCGATATGCGCGAGCGCATGGGCCAGCGCCAGGCGGCCTTCTGGCGCGGATACCGGACGCGGCGCCAGGCGCTTGCGATCCACCCGCTCGGGACGGGCCGGACGACCGGGATCCGCGACCGGCGAACCCATGCCATCCTCGTCGATGGCGCGCTGGCCCATGGAAAAATCCCGCTGCAACTGGCGCACGCATTCAGCCTTGCGGGCCGGGTCGGATTCCATCAGGCAGGCATGGGCCGCGTCATGTACGGTCTTCAAAGAGGCCTCGGAGTTCAATCAGATATCAAAGGGTTGCGGGAATGTCTTGAGGAACGCGGCGAACTCGGACTCGAACGCCCGATAGAGCCGGACGGCCCGCTCGCCGCGCTCGGTCAGGCGCGTGCCCCCGCCATGCGCGCCGCCGGTCTCGGTGACCACCATCGGGCTGTCGCCCAGCGCGTTCAGCTCCTCGACCAGCTGCCAGGCCCGCTTGTAGGACATGCCGATGGCCTTGGCGGCCTGGCTGATCGAGCCCTTCTCGGCGATGGCCTCCAGCAGCAGCACCTTGCCCACCCCAAGATAGCCGCCCTGCGTCCCCGTGATCCACAGGCGGGCGCGCACATGCTCGCCGTAGGGGGTTCCGGGCAGCTTGGGCTGGGCGGGCGGCTGGGAAGGTTTGCTCAACATGCGCGGCAGTATACCATCCAGGAATTCCCCGATTCCGGTAATGGCAGGCATGTGGACCAGTGAACAAATCCTCGGCGGCATGTCCGTCGAAACCTTCCTGCGCGACTATTGGCAGAAAAAACCGCTCCTGATCCGTCAGGCCTTCCCCGCCTTCGAGGCCCCGGTCACGCCCGAGGAGCTTGCAGGCCTTGCCTGCGAGGAGGGCATCCACAGCCGCATGGTGCTGGAAAAGGGCGGCAGCAAGCCCTGGGAGCTGCGCTACGGCCCGTTCACCGACGCGGATTTCGAGAAGCTCCCCGCCGAAGGCTGGGCCATCCTCGTCAGCGACGTGGAAAAGGCCCTGCCGGAGCTCATGGAGGTGGTCGAGCCCTTCCGCTTCATCCCCGACTGGCGCATTGACGACCTGATGATGAGCTACGCCCCGCCGGGCGGCTCGGTCGGCGCGCATGTGGACCAGTACGACGTCTTCCTGCTGCAGGCCTGGGGCTCGCGCCGCTGGCAGATCGAAAGCCAGCCGCGCGACGACGAGAACGCCTACATCGACGGCCTCGACCTGCGCATCCTGCGGGACTTCAACCCGGACCAGAGCTGGGATCTCGAACCCGGCGACCTGCTCTACCTTCCGCCCGGCGTGCCGCATCACGGCATCGCGCTCACGGACTGCATGACCTGGTCCATCGGCTTCCGCGCCCCGGCCCATGCCGACATCGTCGGCGCCGTGTGCGAATCGCTGGTGGACAGGATCAACCCCAGGATTCGCTACACCGACCCCGACCTGAGCGCGCAGGCCAACCCCGGCGAAATCGGCGCCGCCGCGCTGGCCAAGCTGACGAAGCTTGTGCGCGAGTCGATCACCCCGGACGACGCAGCGCTGCAGCGCATCCTTGGCGAATGGCTGACCGAGCGGAACCTCAACCTCGGCGGCCTGTTCCCGGACAACGAGCCCATGGACATGGACGAGTTGCGCGACATGATCGAGGACGGCGAGGTATTGCAGCGCGTGCCCGCCGCCCGCATCGCCTTCATCCAGCAGGCCGACAAGCTGCTGTTCTTCGTCGATGGCGATTGCATCGAGCTTGCCCCGGGTGATCGTCCCATGGTCGAAACCCTGTGCCGTGAGCAGCATTTCGATACCGAAACCATCGAACCCCATGGCGATGCCCTCTGGCCCCTGCTGCACCGCATGTACGCGCGCGGCTGCCTGATGCTCGCCGAAGCCGAAGAAGATTGACCCCGTGGGCGCGGACCTTGGGCCGCGATTTTGGCGCTCGATCGCGGCCCAAGGTCTACCCCGTAGCTGGCGCAAGCTCGCTCCTACGCCCCCCGTAGGGGCGAATTCATTCGCCCACCGCCCTTCATCGCGGCGAGGGCGCCGCTCCTACACGCCCGCGGCGTCATCGCAAACACCGAGTGCCCCTCGTCATCGCAAATGCCGACCATCCTGCCCTCGTCATCGCAAATACCGGCCATCTTGCCCTCATCATCGCGGATACCGGGCGATCCTCCCCTCATCATCGCGGATACCGGGCCATCCTGCCCGGTCCCCTTCGGGCCTGCTTCGCAGTCCAGCGCCGTTCCCTACGGCGCTTTCAGGCCGAAGGCCGTGGCGATCCATGGACTGGCGATTCCGCAAACCCTCTGGATGGCTTCCCACCACGGCCTTCAGCCTCGTGGCTAAAGGCAAGATCGCTCGCAATGACGATAATGGGCCTGTAGGAGCGAGCTTGCTCGCGATCCATGCGCGACATCGCGGGCTTGCGCCAGCTTCGCGTTAGCAAGCTCGCTCCTGCACCTCCCCGTAGGTGCGAATTCATTCGCACACCCGCAGCTCGCAATGACCAACCCCCACGCGCAGAGACACAAAGAATGAACGACCCCGTCATCATCATCGGCATCGGCGAAATCGGCGGCGTGCTCGCGCGCGGCCTGCTGCGCACCGGGCACCCGGTCTATCCCGTCACCCGCGCCATGCCGCTTGCGGACGCCCATCGCCGCAACCCCGAACCCATGGCCGTCATCCTCGCCGTGGCCGAGGCCGACCTGCAAAACACCCTGCGTGACCTGCCGGTGGCCTGGCGCGACAAGCTGATCCTTCTGCAGAACGAGCTGCTGACGCGCGACTGGGAACCCCATGGCCTGACCAACCCCACCATCATGTCGGTCTGGTTCGAGAAGAAAAAGGGCATGGACAGCAAGCCGCTGCTCCCCTCCCCCGCCTGCGGCCCGCACGCCGGACTGGTCCTCAGGGCCATGGACGAGGTCGGCCTGCCCGCCCGTGAAGTGGCCGACATGGACACCATGACCTGGGAGCTGGTGCGCAAGAACGTCTACATCCTCACCACCAATATCGCCGGCCTCGCCATCGCCCATCAGGGGGGCGGCACGGTGGAAGACCTTTGGCGCGACCACGAGGCACTGGCCCGCGAGGTGGCCCACGAGGTCATCGACCTGCAGGAATGGCTGACCGGGCAGACCTTCGACCGCGAAAGCCTGATCCAGGGCATGCTCGAAGGCTTCAAGGGCGATCCGGCCCACAAGTGCATGGGCCGCAGCGCCCCGGCGCGGCTGGAGCGGGCACTGGAACTGGCCGGGCAGGCTGGTCTGAAGCTGACTCGCATGGAACAGATCCAGGCAGACACGAAAAAGGCGACCTGAGGTCGCCTTCTGTCAGCGCCGTAGGGTGTAATAGCGAAGCGTATTGCGCCGAACGGGGCTGAATCCATTCGGCGGATTACGCTCCGCCAATCCGCCCTACGCGGGCTATTCACAAGCTCCAAGGGCTTGTGGCCGACGCAGCCATCAGGCACTCGGCCCGCTTGAAATCGAACAGGGTATCGATGTCGACCGAGCGCTCGGGCGGCATCGGATAGCCCACGGTCTCATCCGTCAGAAAGCTCCGCGACTGGCGCAACCATGCCGTCCGCGCCACATAGACCGCCCCGTTGAGGGCATGCAAGTCTGGAAGATCCTGACGACGCACGGGCCTTTGCTCGGGCGGCAGGAAGGACCGCAGGCGGCCATGCTCCCCAAGACTGAACATCCACCATGGATTGTCGCGCGCCTCGCTCACGCTGACGCAAGCGGGTGCGCCCGTATCCACGCAAAGCGCTATGGCCGCGTCGATATCCTGGGCCAGACGGAGCGGCGATGTCGGCTGAAGCAGCACGACCCACTCGAATTCAGGCAGGCGATCCAGGGCATGCAGGACCACATCCATCCCCGGCGTGTCATCCCGGGCCAACTCGGCGGGACGCACAAACGGGGTTTCAGCGCCCTGCTCCCGGGCCACACGAAGAATCTCCGCGTCATCCGTTGAAACCACGATACGGCTGACATGACGCGAGGCCTGGGCCGCCCCGATGCTCCAGGCGATCAAGGGCTTTCCGGCCAACGGTCGGATGTTCTTCCCGGGCAAGCCCTTGCTGCCGCCTCGCGCCGGGATCAGCGCCAGAATGCGCGGCTTCTCAGTCATGCCTCAGCACCGTGGGCGCATCATGCTGCGCCAGTTCAAAATCATTCATGCGGCCGATATCCAGCCAGTACTCATGCACCGGGAACATGCGGACCTCCCGGCCGGCATGGATCTCGGTCTTGAGCAGATCCGGCATGTCGATGCGAGTCTGGGCCTGCATGGCATGCACCACTTGGGGGGCCAGCACGTAAATCCCCGCGCTGACGAAGAAATGATGAACGGGCTTTTCGGTGATGTTGGTGATGCGCTGCCCCTCGTGATCGATCACGCCGTAGGGCACCTGGAAGTCGTACTGCCGGGTGCAGACCGTCGCGGCGGGCGTATGCCGATCATGGTCCTGCAGCAAGGCCTCGTAGTTCACCCGGGTCATGATGTCACCGTTGACCACGATGATGGGCCGCTGGACCGCCTCCCTGGGCAACAGGCCAAGACAACCCGCCGTACCCAGCGGAGTGTCCTCGTGGATGTACTGAATCTTGACGCCCCAGCGGCTTCCGTCCTGGAAGTGCTCGATGACCTGCTCGCGCAGGTAATGCACGGAAATATAGAAGCGATAGAAACCGTAGTCGATCAGATCCTGAAGGATATGCTCCAGCATCGGCTTGCCACCCACCGGAAGCATGGGCTTGGGGCAATGGTCGGTCAGCGGACGAAGGCGCGTGCCGAACCCGCCCGCCATCAGGAAGACCGGGTTTTCCAGACGCGGGCGCTTGAGCAGGTCGGTCAAGGTTTCAAGTCCCATCAGCCTGCCCGAAGCAGGGTCCACGACGGGCGCCTGAAGCACCTGGGCGCTGCCCAGCAGCTGCATGACATCGGCCCGGCTGCAATGGGGCGCCAGCGTTCTCGGCTGGGCGTTCATGACCTGGCTGACGGGCGCGTCGAGCGGAATATGCGCCAGGATGCCGCGACGAATGTCGCCATCCGTGACCGTGCCAAGCAACATCTCCTCCTCATCAACCACCAGGGCGATGCGCTTGGCGCCCTGATCGATCACCTCGATCGCCCGGCGAATACTGTCATCCGGTCTCAGCAGAATCTCACGCCAGCCTGTACTCATGTCCTTCACTCCTCGATCAATCGTTGCGGCCTGCCGGGGATATGCCGCATGCCGGGCGGGATATCCCGCACCACGACGGCCCCGGCGGCCACCTGCGCCCCGGCGCCAATACGCACGCCCGGAATCAATGTCGCCCCCGCCCCCACGAAAACCCCCTCGCCCACGCTCACCTCGCCGCACAGGATGGCTCCCGGCCCGATATGGGCATGGGCGCCGATGGCGCAGTCATGGTCGATGCGCGCGCCGGTATTCACCAGCACATCCGCCCCAAGACGCGCGCCCGGCTGCACGACGGCCCCCGCCATGATCTGGACGCCCTCCCGCACAAGCACATCCCGAGCCACAATCGCGCCCGGATGGATCAGGGCGGGCATCTCCAGGCCCCGCTCACGCAGCCCCCGAAACAGACAGGGTCGCCATCCGACGCGCCCCGGAACCAGCCCCACCCCGAGCGCGTAGGCATGATGGGACGCGGCCGCACTGTCCAGCCAATCGTCGCCCCCAAGAACGGACACGCCCTGCCAGATGCAGCCCGCCTCAAGATCAGGCGTCAGTATCCCGGCGACCTGTCGCCCCGTGAGCTGGAGCACGTCCAGCACCACGCGCGCATGGCCACCATGCCCCAGCATGACCACCGGCTTACTCATCAATCAGACTGCCCTCGGCATGGTCGCGAGAGGCGCGCTTGCCAAGCCAGGCCCAATAGTCCATGGGCGAGAGGCCGGTTCCCGGGCGCATGCAGCCAAGATTCGCCTCGCCAAAGGCCTCGCCCGCGCGAATCGGTCGCAACGCGACCAGGCTCTTGCGGGCGACGCCGATGGTGGCGAGCTCGGCGGGCTGCGGCCGCTTGATCCCATCCCCCAGGCAGGCCTCGACAGTGCGGATGTCCCCGATCATCGCCGCGAGCGCCTCGGGCTCAAGGGATGCGGCATGGTCCGGCCCCTCCATGGCGCGATCCAGCGTGAAATGTTTTTCGATGACGCATGCCCCGCGCGCCACGGCCGCGACCGACGCCGCCGCGCCCAGCGTGTGGTCCGAATAGCCCACGGGAAGCCCGAAGGCCGCGCCCATGGCATCCATGGCGCGCAGATTGACGGACTCCGGCGGGGCGGGGTAATCGCTGGTGCAATGCAGCAAGGTCACGCCTTGGCGCAGCGCCGCCTGCCCCTCCAAGGACAGATAGGCCGCCTGGAATGCCGCCCGACAGGGGCGTTCCTGCGTCCCGGAGATTCGCCCGAACGCGATGACGCCCAGCGCGGCCTCGACCTCGCCCAGCGTCGCCATGCCCGTGGAAACGATCAGCGCCGCCCCCGTGCGGGCATGCTCCAGCAGAAAGGGCGCATTGGTCAGCTCGCCCGAGGGCAATTTGAGCCGACGCAGACCCAGCTCATCCACGAGGAAACGCAGGCTCTCCCTATCGAAGGCGGTGGACAGGAATTGCAGCCCGCGTCGCTCGGCCTCAGCCTTCAGTTCATGGTGAAGCCTGGGCGAAAGCTCCAGGCGCTTGAGCATCTCGAACTGTGATTCGCCGCCCCCCGTTTGCCGGACCTGATACTCCGCCTTGGGGGCATCCCGGGTGACGAGATGCTCCGCCTTGAAGGTCTGGAACTTGACCACATCCGCCAAGGCCTTCGCGGCGGCCTCGACCAACGCAAACGCCAGATCGGATCGACCATTGTGATTGACGCCGGCCTCGGCGATGACCAGGACAGGCTCAGAATTCACGTGCATGGATTTGCTCGAAAGCCTCGGCTTGGTTCATGGAAAGACTCATTGGCGGGCACCTCGAAAAACCTTTCGAGGTGCCCGTGCGCCCCATGGATGGGGCGCCGCCCAATCGCGTAAGCGATTGAAATGGCGTGAGTTCATTGCGGGTTTCCCGCAATGAACGTCCTCGAAAAATCCCATGGAAGGGGTTTTTCGAGGTTCCCG
>SDAY01000224.1 GCA_006212015.1 Halothiobacillaceae bacterium | reverse complement strand
CAGCGCATCGTCGATTTTGCCGCAGGAATCAGATTCGCTCGTGAGGCTCATGCGCTATGAGTTGTGTGTAATGGAATGGGCTTGAACCCGAATGCGTTTTACCGCTGGAGGCGCAGGTTCGAGGCCGAACACACGGCGGCTGGCGAGCGCCTGACCCTGTTGCCGGTGCGGATGGAGACGGCTCAGACGGTCGGAGCTCTCGGAACGATGGGCGAGCCCCTGGGTGCCGGCGGTCTTCGGCTGCGCAGTCCGGGCGGCTGGGTGGTGGAGCTTTCCGCGCCGAACCCCGCAGGTCTTGCCGATCTGCTGAGGTGTTTACCATGATGCCGCCGATCTTGCAGGTCTGGGTGGTGGTCGAGCCGGTCGACATGCGCCTTGGCATGGACGGACTGTCACAGCGCATCCAGGCCACACTGGGGCGTTCGCCCTGCGATGGCAGTGCTTATGCCTTTCGCAATCGTCGCGGGACGCGGCTCAAGCTGCTGGTCTGGGATGGTACGGGGGTGTGGCTGTGCCAGCGTCGCCTGCATGAGGGGAGTTTCATCTGGCCGCGTGCGGCGGAGGCGACCTGCACGCTCACGTCCGAGCAGTGGCAATGGCTGGTCAGTGGCGTGGACTGGCAGCGCCTCTCGGCGCCTCCGCCGACCCATTGGCGGGTGTGATCCGGCGAGCCGAAAGCGTCTGGCCAGCGGGCATGAATATGACCTGAGAAAATAGCCAAAAACCTTGATGGAATGCACCTTTGGAGGGGGTTGGCGTGCCATAATTCATGCATGATTTCACACCGCTCAACGCCTCCTCGGGCGAGGTGGCGGCCTTGATCGAGCAGATGCGCCGGCAGGAGGATGCGCATCGTCGCGTGCTGGCCGAGCAGGCGCTGCTCCAGGCTGAACACGCGCGCCTACAGACCGTTCTGACTCAGCGTGAGACCGCCCTCAAGCACGCCGAATGCAGGAACCAGGCGCTCATCTTCGAGCTCGCCCATCTGCGCCGCCTGCGCTATGGGGTGAAGAGCGAGGCTCTGAACGCCCACCAGCGCGCCTTGTTCGAGGAGGGTCTTGAGGCGGACATCGCCGCCTGCGAGGCCCGGATCGAGCAGGAGCAGCCGGAGCTGATCCGCCCGCACCGCACACGCGCCGGTCGCCAGCCGCTGCCCGAGCACTTGCCCCGCATCGAACACCGCCACGAACCCGCGTTCTGTCACTGCGGGCAGTGTGGCCAGACCCTGGTCAAAATCGGCGAGGACATCAGCGAACAGCTCGATGTCGAGCCGGCCCGCTTCTTCGTCCATCGCCACATCCGCCCGCAGTACGCCTGCCGCCATTGCGAGACCGTCACGGCAGCCCCCATTCCCCCGGCCATCATCGACGGCGGCCTGGCGGCGCCCGGCCTGCTGGCCTGGGTCGCCATCAGCAAATACGCCGACCACCTGCCGCTCCATCGTCTCATGCAGATCGCCGCCCGCGACGGTGTCACGCTATCCATCTCCACCCTGGCTCAATGGATCGGACGCGTCGGCGTGGCTCTCCAGCCCTTGGCGGATCGCCTGACCGAACGGCTCCGGCAGCAACGCATCCTCCACGCCGACGAAACCCCCGTCGAACAGCTCGATCCCGGCTCAGGCAAGACCCTGAAAGCCTACCTCTGGGCCTATCGCAGCACCCCCATGAGTGCCGACCCGCCAATCATCGTGTTCGACGATCAAACCGGTCGCGCCGGTCACCATGCCCGAGCCTTCCTCGACGGATGGCAAGGCCAGCTCATGGTTGACGACTATGGCGGCTACAAGGCCCTGTTCCGGGAGGGGCGCGTCATCGAACTCGCCTGCATGGCGCATGCACGACGCACGTTCCATGAGCTGCACAAGGCCCAGGCTCATCCCATCGCCTTCGAGGCTCTGCAACACATCGCCCGGATCTACGCCATCGAACAGCGGGGACGTGAACTCGACATCGCCGCCCGAGCCGCCCTGCGCCGGGATGAAGCTCAACCCCTCTTGGCCGAGTTCAAGGCCTGGCTGGACAGCACACGCTTGAGCGTGGCCAGCAACAGCGCCATTGCCAAAGCCATCGACTACAGCC
>SDAY01000223.1 GCA_006212015.1 Halothiobacillaceae bacterium | reverse complement strand
CCGTCGAAGGTGCTGGTGCCGCGGCCGATCTCGTCCATCAGCACCAGGCTCTGCGCCGTGGCGTTGTGGAGGATGTTGGCGGTCTCGGTCATCTCCACCATGAAGGTCGAGCGCCCGGTGGCGAGGTCGTCCGAGGCGCCGATGCGGGTGAAGATGCGGTCGATCGGCCCGATGCGCGCCGCGCTGGCCGGCACATGCCCGCCGATATGCGCCAGCAGCACGATCAGCGCGGTCTGGCGCATGAAGGTGGACTTGCCGCCCATGTTCGGGCCGGTGATGAGCAGCAACGATGTTTCAGGTGACAAATCGGCGTCGTTGGCGATGAAGGGGCCGTCCAGCGTGGCCTCGACCACCGGATGCCGGCCGCCGCGAATCTCGATGCCCGGCGCATCCGACAGCACCGGGCGGCACCAGTCCAGCGTCACCGCGCGCTCGGTCAGCGTGCACAGCACGTCCAGTCCGGCGATGCCGGTCGCCACGCGGGCGATCCCGGCGTGATGCGCGATCAGCGTGTCGATCAGCCCCTCGTAAAGCAGCTTCTCGCGCGATAGCGCCCGCTCGCGGGCGGACAGCACCTTGTCCTCGTAGGCCTTCAGCTCCGGGGTGATGTAGCGTTCCGCGCCCTTGAGGGTCTGGCGGCGGATGTAGTCGGCGGGCGCCTTGTCCGCCTGCGTGCGGGAGAGCTCGATGTAGAAGCCGTGCACGCGGTTGTAGGCGACCTTGAGCGTCGCAATCCCGGTGCGCTCGCGTTCGCGCCGTTCCAGATCGAGCAGGAAGGCGTCGGCGTTGACCGACAGGGTGCGCAGCTCGTCCAGCTCGGCATCGTACCCTTCCGCGATCACCCCGCCGTCGCGCAGCAGGGTGGCGGGCGGTTCGGCGATGGCGGTGGAGAGCAGATGGTGGACTTCAGGCAGAGGCTTGAGTTGATCCTGCACGTCATTCAATGCGTGGCGATTCAGCGCCGATAGCGTTCCGCACAGGCCGGGCAGCTGTCCGAGCGTCTGGCGCAGCGCCGAGAGATCGCGCGGGCGGGCGCTGCGCAGGGCGATGCGGGCGAGGATGCGCTCCACGTCCGCCGTCTCGCGCAGCAGGTCGCGCAGACCGTCAAACGCCCGGGTGTCGATCAGCGCGCCGATGGCCTCCTGCCGCGCCAGCAGCACCTCGCGGTTGCGCAGCGGGCGATGCAGCCAGCGGCGCAGTTCGCGCGCGCCGAGGCTGGTCACGCTGCGGTCGAGCACGCCGAGGAGGCTGTGGCGGCGCTCGCCGGACATCGAGCTGTCCAGCTCCAGGTTGCGGCGGGCGATGGCATCCAGCAGCAGGCCGTCCTCGCGGCGCTCCATGCCGATGCCGCTCAGATGGGGCAGGGCGGCGCGCTGGGTGTCGTTGAGATAGGCGAGCAAGGCACCGGCCGCGCCGATGGCGAGCGGGTGGCCGGCGAGGCCGAAGCCGGAAAGATCGTGCACGCCGAACTGCTTGCACAGGGCGCGCTCCGCGCTCTCGGCGGCGAAATGCCAGATGGGTCGCGGCCTGCGTCCGCGCGCATCGGCGAGCATGCCCGGCAGGCGGGCGTCCTCCGGGTAGAGCAGCTCGGCGGGGGCGAGGCGCGCAAGCTCAGCCGCCAGCGCCTCGCCGTCCTCCAGCTCCATGGCGCGGAAGCGGCCGCTCGCCAGTTCCGCCCAGGCCAGGCCCCAGCCGCTCTTGCCTTGCGCAATCGCGGCCAGCAGGTTGTCGCGCTTGTCCTCCAGCAGGGCCTCGTCGGTCAGCGTGCCGGGGGTGACGATGCGCACCACCTGGCGCTCAACCGGCCCCTTGCTGGTCGCCGGGTCGCCGATCTGCTCGCAGATCGCCACCGACTCGCCCATCTTCACTAAGCGAGCAAGATAGCCCTCGGCGGCATGGTAGGGCACGCCGGCCATCGGGATCGGCTCGCCCGCCGACTGGCCTCGATGGGTCAGGGTCAGGTCCAGCAGCGCCGCAACCCGGCGGGCGTCATCAAAGAACAGCTCGTAGAAATCCCCCATGCGGTAGAACAGTACGGTGTCGGGGACGTCCGCCTTGAGCGTCAGGTACTGGCGCATCATGGGCGTGTG
>SDAY01000080.1 GCA_006212015.1 Halothiobacillaceae bacterium | reverse complement strand
TCCTTGCTCATGCTGTCCTTGCCCATGGAATCCTTGTCCATGTGGTGTTCCGCAAGGGCGCTTCCGCCAAAGGTCATCAGGCCAGCGCAAATCAGGGAGATGGTCATCTTGTTCATGGTGAAATCCTCAAAGGGTGGATGAACGATTGCGGCATGATTGCCGTGTTTCAGGGCCGCCGAGCCGTGCTCAACTGCCGCCGAACCAGTTGTACCCCTGGTCTTCCCAGTAACCGCCGGGGTAGGTGTTGGTGACGAAGATCGCCTGGATGTGCTTGGGGTTCTTGTAGCCAAGCTTGGTGGGCATGCGCAGCTTCATCGGAAAACCATAGCGGGCCGGCAGCGGCTCGCCGTCATAACTGAATGCCAGCAAGGTTTGTGCGTGCAGGGCCGTCGGCATGTCGATGCTGGTGTAGTAATCGTCGGCGCACTTGAAGCCAACGTATTTGGCGGAAAGATCGGCGCCGACCAGGCGCAGGAAGTCCGAAAACCGCACCCCGCCCCATCGGCCAATGGCACTCCATCCTTCGACGCAGATGTGCCGGGTGATCTGTTCGGTGTGCGGCAAGGCCAACAGTTCCGGCAGCGACCAGGCATGCCGATCGGCCACCTTGCCGCTGATCTCCAGCCGGAAACGGTCGGCATCCACCACCGGGACCTTGTTTTCGCTGTAAAAGGCGTTGAACGGGAACGACTGCGTGATCATCGATGGCGGGTAGGTCGGTGCCAGGCGGTTGGGGTCGAACAACCAGGCCTGCACCTTGTCGTTGAAGCGCGAGATCTTCATCAGCATCGCTTCGACGCTGGTGTCGTCGCTGATCGAACAGCCTGTCAACATCGACAGGCCACCCAGCGTGACGGCGCCGCGAAGAAAGGCCCGGCGCGCAGGCGCCTCCAGCCCACCGAGCGCATTCCTGACGATCAAATCGGCATCTTTTGCATGCGGGAATGGGGTTTTCATGGATGGATCCTCAGCGCCCGCGAATCATGGCAAGAAGGCTGCGTGGCACCAGCAGGGCCATCGCCACGTGAATGACCAGGAAGCCGACCAGGGCCGACATGGCGAAGAAATGGATGTAGCGCGCCGTTTCATACCCGCCCAACAGTTCGCCCAACAAGGGAAACTGCACCGACTTCCATAGCACCAGGCCCGAGATCACCAGCAGCACGCTGTCCAGCATGACGAACAGATAGGCGGCCTTTTGCACCATGTTGTAACGACGCGGATCGGCGTGCGACAGATGCCCATGCAGGGCGTCACGCAGGTCCACGAACAGGGCATGGAACGAGAGAGGGAAGAACCTGTGCCACAGGCGTCCGCTGACCAGGTTCACCAGCAGATAGAGCAGGCCATTGACGGCCAGCAGCCACATCGCGGCAAAATGCCAGTTGAGCGCCCCGCCCAGCCAGCCGCCCAGGGTGATGACGCCGGGAAATTCAAAACCGAACAGCGGCGAGGCGTTGTAGATGCGCCAGCCGCTTCCCACTAAAATGAGAACCGCCAGTGCATTGAGCCCGTGCATCAGACGCAGCCATCCTGGATGGATGCGGCGGTGATCGTCCATGACCGGCTGAGCGCCTGTTTCAATCTTCTGCGTGCTGGATAGGTGCAGATCCATTCCAAACCCCCTGACTGAATCAACCGCCGGGAAACATCCCCCGGCGTTGTTGTGCCTTGTGATCGCTAATTCGAGCCGAGGTGGCCGTTGGTTACAGGCCAAGGTAAAGTTTTTTCAGTCCTGCCCTGCCCAGCAGGCGAAGGCCCCGCCAACCGATCTGTAACCAAAGGCACGGACGGAACGAATGACAGATAAGAGCCGGCTGAATGAAGACGAAGAAAGGCTGCGGACACTGCTGTTGCAAGGGCTTGGTGGTGACAGCGTCGCCTACCATGCGTTTCTCAAGGAACTGAGCAGGCGCCTGCGTGGCTTTTTCCGCAGGCGTCTGACCGGCCTGCCGGATGAAGTCGAGGATCTGGTGCAGGAGTGCCTGATCGCCATTCACAACCAGCGCCAGACCTATGATGCCCGCCAGCCGCTGACGGCATGGGTTCACGCCATCGCCAAGTACAAGCTGGTCGATCTGATGCGCCGACGCGCCCGGCACGACCTGCTGAACGATCCGCTGGATGACGAGATGGACTTCGCCACCCCGTCGGACGACGAGGCCAGCGATGCACGCAGGGACGTGGGTGAACTGCTGGACCGGCTGCCCGATCGTCAACGCCTGCCGATCGTGCATACCAAACTGGAAGGGTTGTCGATTGCGGAAACCGCCCAACTCACCGGCATGTCGGAGTCGGCGGTCAAGGTCGGCGTCCACCGTGGCCTCAAGGCACTGGCTGCATTGATTCGAGGAGAGTGATGAAAACTGATGATCTTGTGATGCTGCTGGCTGCTGGCGAAGGCCCCGTGCCCTCGCATGCCGCCGCGCGCCGATTCGCCCCCGCCCTCGGCTTGGGCATGCTGGTGGCGGGCCTGATGATGGTCGGTCTACTTGGAGTGCGCCCCGATCTGGCCGAAGCGGCGCGCTTGCCCATGTTCTGGGTCAAGCTGGGCTATGTCGCCATCCTCGCCGTGGTCAGCCTGATGGCGGTTTTGCGGCTGTCCCGCCCGGGTGTCCGGCTCGACAAGGTGCCGGCGGCACTGGTCGCGTCGGTACTGTCCATGTGGGTTCTGGCGGCCTTCGTACTGATCCATGCCGAGCCTGCCCAGCGCATGGGGATGGTGTTTGGCAATACCTGGAAAGAGTGCCCATCCTTGATCGCCATGCTCTCCCTGCCGATCTTTGCCGCCACCCTGTGGGCCATGCGCGGCCTTGCGCCGACACGGCTGAAATGGGCGGGGGCGGCGGCTGGATTCCTGTCAGGCTCCATGGGCGCCGTGATCTACAGCCTGCATTGCCCCAATCTGGATGCGCCGTTCATCGGCACCTGGTACCTGCTCGGCATATTGATCCCAACCCTTGTGGGCGCCCTGCTCGGCCCGCGCCTGCTCCGCTGGTAAGCCCTGCTTTGCTGCGGCAGGTTCAGGCCGGATCGTACAAGTCCGTCAGCGTCTTGCAGATGCTCTGCTGCAAGGCGGTTGAGCCGGAAACATGCAGCCAGTCGGACTGGCATTCCTCCGGGGTGTAGCAGCCTTCGGCACAGAGGGTGTGGAGCATGGCGATGCGCTCGCCCCCCGCAAGGCTCTCGCGCAGTTTACCGACTTCACCACTGACAGCCTGTCCTATTCAGGTTGACGGTCACGCAGGGCCTGCATGGCATCGTGAACCTGCTCCAGACTCGGCTCAACGCCGTGCCTGCGCTTTAATTCGCGGATGATTGCATCCGCCTCCTGGTCAAGCAGCCCCGCAGACTCGATCAACTCGCCCAAGTCCTCGATCACCGCCCATGGATAAGTCACCCAACGCCACTGCGAGATTTCATGGGCGTAGTGGTCGGGCACGAATTTCGAGACGGTCTTGTGCTGAAGCGCACAGGTACGCACTTCCAGCGGTGTGCCCTTCTCTTTGATATGCGCGATGGCGGCGATAAAGCTGTCACCCGTGTCGCTGACATCGTCCACCACCAGGATGCGCAGGCCGTCTACGCTGGCATTGAGCGGATATTTCACCCGCGCCTCCGGCGCCTTCTTGCGCGCCCGGTAGTGCTCGATGCGGATGCAGGTCATCTCCATGATATCGAGGTAGTCGCACAGCACGCGGGCGGGCACGACCCCGCCGCGCGCGATGGCGATGACCATGTCCGGACGGTAGCCCGACTCGCGGATGCGCAGGGCAAGATCGCGGGCGAGATGATGGAAGGCATCCCAACTGACCATTTCAACATTCATGGTTTAAGCGCTTCATGGCAGGAGATTTCAGGTGACACCGATTCACGAGTTGCTCAACCGCATCCATTGGGATCGGGCCTTCGGGGCGGCGGCGTTCAGGGTGGGCTACATCGACCGTGTGGCCGGCGGGCTGGTCCATGCGCGGCTGGTCGAGCCATTCCTGCATGAAGGCGAACATTTTTCCGTCGTGCTCCGGGACGAAAAAGGGGAACCCCATGAGGTTCCCCTGCACCGCATCCGCGAGGTCCGGCGGGATGACGAGCTGATCTGGCAGCGGCCCAGGCAACCAGGCGCCGATCCGCTGCCTCTCCCCTGAGCGGCCGAATCAGCCCCCTTCGAGGTGATGCTTGCCGATCACCTGGACCGAGCTGGCCTTGGGGCCTTTCTCGCCTTCTTCCTCGTTGAAGCGCACTTCCGCACCCTTCTCCAGCGTGTCGAACGCCTCGTTCAGCAGGCTGTTCTCGTGGAAGTAGATCTCGCGCCCATCGGGGGTGAGGATGATGCCGTGATCGGGAGTCATCTCGATCACACGACCATGAGCAGGCGCCTCATGGGACTTCACCTCACCCCTCATCTTTCCCACATAGGCTTCCAGCTGGCGCTGGGCCGCGGCGAAGGCGTCGCGGATGGAGACGTAGATGTCCTCATGCTCGTGCTTGTCGTGGTTGTCCTTGCTGACCACGATCTCATGGCCCGGGATGGTGATGTCGATGCTGATCTCGTACAGCTTGCCCTTGTGGTGATGCTTGTGCGGGGCCTCGACTGTCACCCGCATGGAGGTGATGCGATCGAAGTAGCGCTCCAGCTTCTGCGCCTTCTCGCGGATGGCGGCTTCAATGGCTTCGGAAGGGGGAATGTCCCGAAAGGTAATTTGCAATGGAAGCTGCATGATCGTCTCCTCGTCAAGCCCGATGCTACGGGCGAAGCCTTTATGAATCCTTGATTAAAGGAATAGCACTCAAACGCCGTTCTGCCAAGTCTTCCGCCCACTTCAGGGAACCTCGAAAAACCCCATCCATGGGATTTTTCGAGGACGTTCATCGCGGGGGACCCGCGATGAACTCACGCCATTTCAATCGCTTACGCGATTGGGCGGCGCCCCTTCCATGGGGCGCACGGGCACCTCGAAAGGTTTTTCGAGGTGCCTTTCAGTCACATTTTCCTGCATCTGCCATACTGGATTCAACGGGTTACGGAGATGGCCATGCATCAGGCAGCGCACTGGGAACACTTCGAGCATGTGGCCGACATGGGCGTGCGCGGCTTCGGTCCCACTCCGGCGGAGGCCTTTTCACAGGCCGCGCTGGCGATGACGGCGACCATTTGCGAGCCCGACAGCATCAACCCAAGGACCGCCGTGCCCTTCGAACTCGAAGACGATGACCTCGACTACCTGCTGCTGGACTGGCTCAACGCCCTCGTATACGAGATGGCCACCCGCCGCATGCTGTTCGGCCGGTTCGAGGTCGCCATCGAGGATGGCCAGCTCCGGGCCACGGCCTGGGGCGAGCCGGTGGACGTGGCCCGCCACCAACCCGCAGTCGAGGTGAAGGGCGCGACCCTCACCGAGCTGTCCGTTCAACAGATCGGCGATCAATGGGTCGCCCAGTGCGTCATCGACGTTTAGCAGGAGGACACCATGGACCTTGGCAAGCTCGAGAAAATCGACGAGAACAGCTGGCGCATCCCGCAGACCGGCGCCATGCGCGTGCCCGGCGTGCTGTACGGCAGCGAGGCTCTGATCCGCGCGATGGACGACAAGGTGCATGAGCAGCTCTCCAACGTCGCCACCCTGCCCGGCATCGTCGAGGCGGCCTATGCCATGCCGGACGCGCACTGGGGCTACGGCTTCCCGATCGGCGGCGTGGCGGCCTTCGACCCCGAGCAGGGCGGCATCATCTCCGCCGGTGGCGTGGGCTTCGACATCTCCTGCGGCGTGCGCACCCTGCACACCGGTCTGACCCCGCGGGAGATCATCGACCGCCAGAAGGACCTCGCCGATGCGCTGTTCCACCGCATCCCGGCCGGTCTCGGCAGCACCGGGGCCATCCACCTGAACGATGCCGAGATGGACGCCATGCTGCGCGGCGGCGCGGCCTGGGCGCTGGAGCGCGGCTACGGCGTGCCGGAGGATCTGGCGCATATCGAGGAGAACGGCCGCATGTCCGGCGCGGATACCGAACAGGTCTCGGCCTTGGCCAAGAAGCGCCAGCGCGACGAGATGGGCACGCTCGGCTCGGGCAACCATTACCTCGAGGTGCAGCGCGTCACCGAGATCTTTGACGAGACGCTCGCCGCCGCCTTCGGCATCCGGCTGGACGACATCAAGGTCAGCATCCACTGCGGATCGCGCGGTCTGGGCCACCAGATCGGCAGCGAGTACCTCAAGCGCATGGCGCAGGCGGCCGCGAGCCACGGCATCGAGCTGCCCGACCGCGAGCTGGCCTGCGCGCCGATCAACTCGGACCTCGGCCAGAGCTACCTCGGCGCGATGCGGGCGGGGATCAACTGCGCGCTCGCCAACCGCCAGATCCTCACCCACCTCGCGCGCGGCGTGTTCGGCGACCTCTTCCCGCATGCAAGGCTTGACCTGCTCTACGACGTCTCGCACAACACCTGCAAGCTGGAGGAGCACCGGGTCAACGGCGAGAAGCGCATGCTTCACGTGCACCGCAAGGGCGCCACGCGCGCCTTCGGCCCCGGCCACCCCGCCCTGCCCGAGCCGCTGCGCCCGCACGGCCAGCCGGTGCTGATCGGCGGCACCATGGGCACGGCGTCCTACATCCTTGCCGGCACCGAAGAAGGCATGACCAGGGCCTGGGGCTCCGCCTGCCACGGTGCGGGGCGCAGCATGAGCCGCCATCAGGCCACACGCGACTACACGGGTCGTCAGGTGCAGGACGAACTGGCGGCGCGCGGCATCCTGGTGCGCAGCCCGACCCAGCGCGGTATCGCCGAGGAGGCGCCGGGCGCCTACAAGGACGTCGCGGACGTGGTCTGGGCCGCCCATCACGCCAGGCTGGCGCGCCTGGTCTGCAAGGTGGAACCGATGGTGGTCATCAAGGGCTGAGTCCATGCACTCGTCGAATACGCCTGGTCTCGCCCCTCCCCCGCTCGCGGGGGAGGCCGGGAGGGGGCGTCCCCAAGACGATCTGGCCCAGACCCTCTGGTCGGTGAAGTACCGCCAGCCGGGCGAATCCTCCATCGTGGATAGCTGGCGGCGTGTGGCCACGGCCCTCGCCAGGGTCGAGCCGCACGATCAGGCCGACTGGGCGGAACGGTTCTTCGGCATCCTCGACGGTTTCCGCTTCCTGCCCGGCGGGCGCATCCTCGCCGGCGCCGGCACCGAGCGCCATGTGACGCTGTTCAACTGCTTCGTCATGGGCCTGATCGAGGACTCCATGGACGGCATCTTCCAGGCGCTCAAGGAGGGCGCGCTGACCATGCAGCAGGGCGGCGGCGTGGGCTACGACTTCTCCACCCTGCGCCCGGCGGGCAGCCAGACCCGCAGCGCGGCGGGCATCGCCACCGGGCCGGTGTCCTTCATGCGGGTGTGGGACAGCATGTGCGCGACCGTGCTCTCGCAGGGGGCGCGGCGCGGGGCGATGATGGCGACCCTGCGCTGCGACCATCCCGACATCGGGGCCTTCATCGACGCCAAGCGCGAGCCCGGCGCCCTGCGCCACTTCAACCTCTCCGTGCAGGTCGGCGCCGCCTTCATGCAGGCCGTGCGGGACGATGCCGAATGGCCGCTGGTCTTCCCCGCCGCCGCCCTCGTGGACGCGCCGGGCGAGATCGTCATGCGCGACTGGCCCGGCAGCGACGGCCCCGTCCCCTGCCGCGTGCTCGGACGCCTGCCCGCCCGCGAGCTGTGGCGCAGGATCATGCGGGCCGCCCATGACACGGCCGAGCCCGGCGTGCTGTTCATCGACCGCATCAACGCCCTCAACAACCTGGGCGACCGAGAGCGCATCACCGCCACCAACCCCTGCGGCGAGATCCCCCTGCCGCCCTACGGGGCCTGCGACCTGGGGTCGATCAACCTGAGCCGCTTCGTGGTCGATCCCCTCACCCCCACGGCGTACCTCGATCTGACTGCGATGACCGACCTGACACGACTGGCCGTGCGCCTGCTCGACAACGTGATCGACCTCTCGCGCTACCCGCTCGAAGCGCAGCGCGGACAGGCCCTGGGCAGCCGCCGCGTCGGCCTGGGCATCACCGGGCTTGGCTCGGCGCTGGTCATGCTCGGCCTGCGCTATGACGGCGCGGAAGGACGCCGGCAGGCCGCCGACCTCATGCGCACGCTGCGCGATGCCGCCTACGGGGCCTCGATCGAACTGGCGCGAGAAAAGGGCCCGTTCCCGTGGTTCGACCGCGCCCGCTATCTGCGCCGCCCCTTCATCCTCGACCTTCCCGAACATCTTCGGGAGGGCATCAGCGCCCATGGCATCCGCAACAGTCATCTGCTCGCCATCGCACCGGCGGGCAGCATCAGCCTGCTGGCCGGCAACGTCTCCAGCGGGCTGGAACCCATCCATGCCGCCCGGGCCATGCGCGAGGTGCGCGTCAGCCCGGACGCCACGCGCCAGTTCGAGGTCGAGGATGCCGCGCTCAGGCAGTGGCACGCACAGGGCCATGCCGGGCAGCCCCCCGCCCTGATCGAGGCCGCCGCCATCGCCCCGCAGGACCACCTGCGCATGCAGGCCGCCCTGCAGCCCTTCGTCGACCACTCGATCTCCAAGACCATCAACGTCGACGCCGAATACCCCTTCGACGATTTCGTCCGCCTGTACGAGAAGGCCAACGCCCTCGGGCTCAAGGGTTGCACCGTATTCCGCCCCAACCCGCTGCGCGGCGCGGTGCTCCACCCCCTGCGTTCCGAGGACGACCTGCCCCATTGCACGGTCTGTGATTCCGCGTGAAACCGCTGTTCCAGACCAAGCTGCTCAACGGCGCCCACGGCGACCCAGTGGTCTACGTCGA
>SDAY01000222.1 GCA_006212015.1 Halothiobacillaceae bacterium | reverse complement strand
CGGTGATGCGGTGGGCATCCGTGGCCTGCGTGCCGCCAGCGGCCGCGAGACCGTGCCGCAGGTGTTCATCGACGGCCAGCATGTCGGCGGTTCGGATGACCTGAGCGCGTGGTTCGCGGCAAAGTAACCCAATCGTCGTGATTTCACGATAAGGTCTGTATGACCACCGGGCTATCCTTTAGGGAAACGCTGAATAATTCAGCGTTTCCTGTCCGGGGCATGGATGCCCCGGCGCGAACAGGGACGTAAGTCCTTGATTCGAGGAGGCTGCCGCGAATTCATTTCGCGGTGAGCCGAGCTGAACAAATCCATGGATGGATTTGTTCAGCGCTTCCTTAGGGGGCGCCCGAACCATTCAAAATCATTCAAGAGGACATGCCATGAGTACTCCCAAATCGTTTGACCTCATCGCCCTCGGCGGCGGCAGCGGCGGACTGGCCGCCGCCGAGCGCGCCGCGCAGCTGGGCAAGCGCGTGCTGCTGATCGAGCCGAACGCACTGGGCGGCACCTGCGTGAATCTCGGCTGCGTGCCCAAGAAGCTGATGTGGTACGGCGCGCAGATTGCCGACGCCATCCACAACGCCGAAGGCTTCGGCTTCGATGTCGAGCTGAAGGGCTTTTCCTGGCGCAGGCTGGTCGAGGGCCGCCGCGCCACCATCAAGGGCATCGGCGACTGGTGGGAGGGTTATGCCACCAGGGATCTCGGCATCGAGCTGGTCAAGGGCCATGGCCGTTTCGTCGACAAGCACACGGTCGAGGTGAACGGCCAGCATTACACCGCGCCGCATATCGTGATCAGCACCGGCGGCCGCCCGTTCGTGCCGCAGGTCGCAGGCGCGGAGCTTGGCATCACCTCGGACGGCTTCTTCGGCCTGGACGAGCAGCCGAAGCGGGTCGCCATCCTCGGCGGCGGCTACATCGGCGTGGAGATCGCCGGCCTGCTGCGCGCGCTGGGCAGCGAGGTCACCCTGGCCGACATCATGCCGCGCATCCTCATGCCGTTCGACCCGATGCTGAGCGAGACCCTGACCCGGCACATGCGCGACGAGGGCATCGAGCTGCATCTTCCGTTTCGTTCTGCCGGGTTGCGCAAGACCGAAGAGGGCATTGTGATCGATGGTGCCGAAGGCGAGATCCTCGGCCCGTTCGATAGCGTGATCTGGGCCGCGGGGCGCAAGCCGAACACCGATGACATCGGACTGGAGAGCGCAGGCGTGGAGGTGCAGCCGAACGGCTTCGTGCCGACCGACGCCTTCCAGAACACCAACGTGCCGGGCATGTACGCCATCGGCGACATCACCGGCCGCATGGCCCTGACCCCGGTGGCGGTGGCGGCGGGGCGTCGCCTGATGATGCGCCTGTTCGCCGATCAGCCGTCGTCGAAGCTCGACTACGACAACATCCCGAGCGTGGTCTTCTCGCATCCGCCGATCGGCACCGTCGGCCTGACCGAGGCCCAGGCGCGCGAGCAGTACGGCAGCGCCGTGACCGTCTACCAGACCGAATTCACCCCGATGAAGTACGCGTTGGCCAGACACAAGGCGCCGACCGCGATGAAGCTGGTCTGCGCCGGGGTGAACGAGAAGGTGGTGGGCGTGCATGTCTTGGGCGACGGCGCCGACGAGATGATGCAAGGCTTCGGCGTGGCGGTGAAGGCTGGCCTGACCAAGGCGGACTTCGACAACACCGTCGCCATCCACCCGACCAGCAGCGAGGAGCTGGTCACGCTGAAGGTCCCCAACCCCGATCCGGAGTGATGGCCTATAGTCGTAGGCAAAGCCTCTTCATAAGGAGTCCGGGCCATGCAGCGATCTATCCCCATGCTTTCCGCCTTGCTCGGCGCATGCCTGCTCCTGACGGGGACGTCGCGGGCCGAGGACATCCCGCCGGCTGGGGCGGAACGGCCGTCCCTCCCCTGGTACGACCGGGCCCAGGCGGGCGTGTCCAGCTGGCTGGTGGGTACGGCGGCCCGGTTCGACAGCTTCTTCGGCGATCCGCGCGCCATCGAGGAGGACTACAGCGAGACCTATGTCCGCCTGCGCATGGGCATCACCCAGTCGCGCCTGAACGACACCGAATGGTCCAGCCAGGCCTATGCCAGGGTGCCCCTGCCCAGGCTCA
>SDAY01000221.1 GCA_006212015.1 Halothiobacillaceae bacterium | reverse complement strand
GAAGGGGACCGGGCAGGATGGCCCGGCATCCGCGATGACGGATTGATGCAGCGCCGCCCTTTGCATGTCATGGCCGGGGTGGCGGACGAGCGGGCTGGCGGCGGCGGTCAGTTGAGGACTTGGGGGTTCGAGAGTCCGTACTCGCGGGCCAGCAGGCCGAGCTGGAGGCGGTCCGAGAGGCCGAGTTTCCGGTAGCTGTTGCGCAGGTGGTTGCGCACGGTGTTTTCGGAGATGTCCAGGCGCCGGGCGATGGACTTGTAGCACAGCCCGTCGCCGACCAGGCCGGCGATCTCGCGCTCGCGTTCGCTGAGGGCGTTCAGGGGCGACCGGCCAAGCCGGGACGGGGCCTGCTCATCGTGATTCACGAACCGGGCGATGACGCCCTCCAGAACACGGCGTTCGGCCCACAGGCCGTCGGTGCACAAGAGGTCGATCGCCCGCCTCAGCGTATCGGCATCCGCATCGCGGTGAATGTAGCCATGGGCGCCGGCGACGATGGCCTCCTCGGCCTCCTCGACCGCATGGGTGAGGGTGACGGCCATGGTGCGCAGGTCGGGATGGGCCTGGAGGACATGGCGCAGGCCCGGTGCGCCGCCGGTCAGTTCGAGGTCCAGCAGGATGCCTTCCGGGCGGTGTTCGCGGATGGCCGCCTCCAGCGCATCGAGATTGTCGACGAGGTGGGTTTCGGCCTCGCTCGAGATGGCCCTCGCCCAGCGCCGCCCCAGCTTGAGGGTGGCGCTGGCGACGACGATGGGGCCAAAAGGCTGTCTGGACATGAGGCAGGTTCCTGTTGCGGGGGATGGATGGGCGATGCTGCTTGACGCCTTCCTTGCTATTTCTTAGCACATCCTTTGTCGGGCACACCGAAAACCGCCATCGCGGATGCCGGGCCATCCCGCCCGGCCCCCTTCGGGTCCGCTTCGCGTTCCAGCGCTGTTCCTGACAGCGCTTTTAGGTCCGGCTTTAGCCGCGAGCGCAGCGTGGCGGGTCATGGCTCACCACGGTTTTCCGGGGGCATATAGTCCAGATTGACCATTGCGGGTGTGTGGATACGGGTCTAAACAAGGGGGGAAGCCGGTTTCGAGACCGCGCTTCGGAAGGCGGCCCTTCACATGATGGGCCGAACAAGGGCCATCCCGGCCGGCCGAGGTCGAGCCCGGGGGCGCCAGAACTGATTTTCGAGCAACCAGCACGAGGTTTCACACCATGAAGACTATCCTGATCGCCACGACCGCAGCTGCCCTCGTCCTCGGCAATTCAGCCTTTGCCGCAGGCGCAAACAAGATTCCAAGCGCCAAGGCCAGCACCGTTGTCAGCGACACGGTACTGATCGAGGCCGTCGGCGCCACCCAGTCCGCGGACGAGGTGCTCCATACCACCATCAAGGTTCCCGAGCAGAAGGAGATGATTTTCGACGTGTCCATGGAGTGCGGGCTTTACACCAACACCCTGGTGAAGAGCAAGGGCGGCACCGCCGACACCTCCACCGCCGAGGCCGCGGTGGACGTGAACGTGGCCTACCAGATGCTGCAGAAGGACGGCTCATGGGGGCCCAAGGTGTACGCCCTGCCGGGCGGGGATGGCAAGGGCGTGACCTTCTGCCAGCGCAAGCAGGAGCTGATGGCCAAGTTCCAGGGCATCTTCCAGCAGTGCGATGTGACCGATCCGGCCACCGGCGAGTGCCTCCAGTACGGCAGCAACACCTGCCTGATCACCGAGGGCGTCGATACCAACGGCGACGGGGTGCATGATTCCTACACCACCACCCTGGACATCGACTGCCTGGCCTATGAAGAGGTGGGCCTGGTGCTGAGCACCATGAACGCCAACGCCTTCAATTTCGTGGCGCCCAACCTGCAGGCCGGCATCTACCGCGTGGCGGTCGAGGCTGAGATCAGCTCCGGCACCACCGCGCAGGCCGGCTCGTCGAGCGCCAAGGCCCTCATCGGTCGCGGCTCGCTGGTCGTGGACGAGAGCCGTTTCGTCCAGCCGTAACGGTGACCAAGGGTACAAAGGCCGGACGGAGTCCGGCCTTTTTTCTTGTGCGCCCGGCACGGGCGCGCTCCTGGAGGCGCAATGGATGTCATCCAGAAGGCTGGGGCGGGAGGTCATCCGGAACGCCGGCGTC
>SDAY01000079.1 GCA_006212015.1 Halothiobacillaceae bacterium | reverse complement strand
TCGAGGTCAGCGCGGAGGTGTCGGTGGTCAGGGCGATGGCCGGCAGGCCGCGCCGCCGATGGGCAAAACGCCCCACCAGCTCGGCCGCGATGTGCTGGGCGTCGGCCGCGCTGCCGCCGTTGCCGCAGATAAGAATACGGGCGCCATGGCGCAGGGATCCGACAGCCAGTGCGCCGATGCCCTCTATGACATCGAGTTGAGCATGGAGTGCGCGTACGGCTTCGAGATGACTATGAACGTGGCTGGCGGCCAAAGACATTGAATATTCCAGATAAGCGCCCACGGCAATTCATGGGCAGTCCCGAACATTGTAATGTCAAGTTCAACCGTCAACCTAGCCCGAAGCCTTGACTGCCCCCATGATGAGCAAACCCCGCCCATGACGCCCCCCACCCGGCCCAACAGCCAGCGCGTCGCCCTGTACTTCATCGCATCGCCGCTGCAATACCTCGCGGCGCGCCGCATTGCAGACGAGTTTGAAACGGGTGCCCGCCAGATCCTTGTCTACTATAAGCACGGCGTTGCTCCTTTGGTGCGGGCGGATGAGTGGGATGCTGCCACATACATGCCATGGCCACGCTTCGAACCGCTCCCTGGCCCGTTCGGGCGACTGCGCCGACTAAAGCAGAATCTACATGACATTGCGGCCCTGATTGGCCAGACCGAAGTCATTCATGTGCACAGCGCCGTCTTCGATACAGAAGCCATCAATTATTTTGTCCACGGCCTGCCCCGCCTGACGGGAGCCGCCACCTTGAAGGCGCGCATTCTTCCCGACGGGATCATCAGCATTCGCCGCTATCCGCTCTCACCATGGAAACGGCTGGCGCAATGCCTGCGCAAACTGCGCCGGCTGGTTGCACCCGAGCTTGATTACGCCTGTTTTTCCGGTGACAGGATTGGGTCTGACGCCCCTTTCGTCGACAGAATCTATACCTTGAGCGGCCTCCCTCACGAATACCCTCATGAAAGGGTTATCCCCCTCCCCCCTCTGGTGAGCGCAACCACGCGTGGCGCAGACGCGGAACAGCGTGCCCTGATCGTCGGGCAACCGCTCGAGGGCGCCGGGTTGATGACGGCCGGACACGTGGAAGTCACATCCGGGGCTATCGAAGCGTGGTTAAAGCAACAGGGCATACACCTCATCGACTACAAGGCCCATCCGAAAGACCCACGGCGTGAACTGAACCGCCCGGATTACCTCTTGCTGGAGATCGATGAACCGCTCGAGTCCTTTCTGGCCCATTCAAATTACTCCCACATTCTTGGAGTGCGGTCTTCCGTGCTTCCTCTTGCCCGGCAAATCTATGGCGACTCCGCACGAATCGTGGCATTCGGTTGGGAACACATTCTTTTCAAATCTCACGAGGAGCGGCATGCCATGCAAAATGCATTTGAGGCGGCGGGAGTAGAGATCATCAAGCCATGAACCAATTCGCCGCGCTTCGCGGCCGTATCCCGCTGATCAACTCATGGTTGCTGGCGGGGCTTTTTTTCACCATACCCACTCATGTCACCCCTGCATATATCATCAGCGCGTTCATCCTCCTGTTATGGCTGATCGAAGGCCGCTTCAAGGAAAAACTCTCAGCGCTGGGGCAGCACCCTGTGTTCTGGATATTCTGGGGTTATTTCCTGATTTTCCCGATCAGCCTCCTGTGGAGCGACAACCTCGACTGGGGCCTGAAAATGTCAGGCAAGGGATTGTTTTTCCTTCTTTTTCCACTTTATTTATCCGTCGCACGCCGCGAACACGTCAGGCTCTACATCACGGCTTTCATTGCCGCCGTGACCATCAGCGAAATGCTGGCCTACTACAATTGGCTACAATTGCATTACCTGCCTGATCTGCCAGCAGGGATACGCAATAGCCAGGAAACATGGGAGATCGCCCCGTTCGTCAACCACGTGATGTACAACCCCATCCTGGCCTTCGGTGCCTACCTGCTAGGTCACGCCCTGCTGTTTGAACGTCTGAGCCCCCTCAAGCGCTTCGCCTTTGCCGGGTTTCTGGTCACCATGACGGTCAACATGTTCATCTCGGGTGGCCGCGCCGGGCAGATCGCCTTCCTTGCCATGATGGCCCTGCTCATCCTGCAGCGTTTTTCTCGCCGCCCCATCCTTGCCGGCGCCGTGGCACTGAGCCTCACCGCCGGATTATTCATGACGGCCTATCAGGCGAGCGATCTGTTCAAGCACCGCGTGGATCTGGCTGTCCATGAGGTTCAGAACTACGAACAGGCCGTCAACTCATCCGTGGGTCTGCGCATCAACTTCACCATCAACACCTGGCGCATGATTAAGGAGTACCCGCTGTTGGGGGTCGGGGTTGGTGACTACCCTGCCGAATACAGGCGGATAAATACGACCCATTCTCCTGCTTGGCTCAGCACGGTGAATCCCCATAATCAATATCTTCTGGTTCTGGCTACCACAGGTTTATTCGGCCTGACTTTCCTCGTCGCCCTGCTGCTTTACCCTTTGCATGCTGCACGCCATGCGCGGGACAATCTCGCTCACATCCGCGTCGCACTCGTCGCCTTATTCATGGTCATCATGCTCAGCGAATCCTATCTCTGGCGGTCTAACACTAGCCTAATGTATGTGCTCTTCAGTGCGGCTCTATACGCTTACATGAAACGCTCGCCGGTCCCTCCCAACCCTTCCAGTAAGGAAATTGCTTCATGAGCCAAGAAGAAAGAACATGGCTGGGCGGCGGGCAGACATACGTCGTCTGCGCGTACTACACGGATGATTACTGCGACCAGGTGAATGCCCTCCTGGCCTCACTCAAGGAATACGGGTTAAACCACCATCTGCTACGCTATGACACCCGTGGTTTCTGGGAGGCCAATACAGGCATCAAGCCTGAATTCCTGCTGGATTGCCTGGCTCGCTTCCCCCATCACAATATCGTCTATCTCGACGCCGACGCCATCGTCCGATCCGAGCCCGAGCTGTTCGGGCGCATTGAAGCGGATATTGGCATCTGTTTCCCACCAGCTGACCAAGGCTTTT
The DNA here is from genome assembly GCA_006212015.1 of Halothiobacillaceae bacterium. Classification (GTDB taxonomy): domain Bacteria; phylum Pseudomonadota; class Gammaproteobacteria; order Halothiobacillales; family Halothiobacillaceae; genus Thiofaba. Next base: position 5,943 of record SDAY01000079.1, on the reverse strand, counting down.
CCCATCGCGTGCTAACCGGCACGCTGTTCCTGAAGCAGGGCAATGCCAGCCGTGCGTTCGTGCAACTCTGGTTGGATGAGCAGCGCAGGCATGCCCTGCATAATGATCAGGAGAGCTTTGAACGCGCCTTGGACAGGGCACCATCAGTCCGCTTCGAATCTCTACCCATCAGCTATGTGAAGATCTTCGACAAAGGCGAAGAAGCCCCGGTCATCGAGCATTTCCAGGCGAGCCGGGGAAAACGCAAGTTCCAGAAAATCAAGAAGCATGTACGCAACACCGCGCTCGGCCTGCTTCTGCTCACCGCCATGCTCTACGGCATCATCACTTTGGTGGGTTCATGAAGCGCATCCTGATCATCCGCCTCTCCGCCATCGGCGACGTGGTGTTCGCCTCCCCGATCATCGAGGCCCTGCGGCGCACCCATCCCGACGCCCACATCGCCTGGCTGGCCGAGCCAGCGGTGGCCGATCTGCTGCGCCACCACCCCATGCTCGACGAGGTCATCGTCTGGCCCAAGGGGGAATGGAAACGGCTTTGGAGGGCGCGAGCATGGCGCGAACTGGCCCACCGGGTCCGCGCCTTGGTTCGCGAACTGCGTCAACGCCGCTTCGATACCGTCCTTGACCTGCAGGGGCTGCTCAAGAGTGGCGTATGGGCCTGGCTGTCCGGCGCGCACCGACGGGTGGGACTGGGATCCCGGGAGGGCAGCCAGCTGCTGATGACCGAAACACTGCCGCGTGGTGGCGACCCGGCGCGGCGGAATCCATCCCTGGATTTCGCCCTTCGGGTGTCGCCTGGCGGCGACCCAACGACGCTCCCGGCGTCGTTGTTCATGTCCTCCGAATACCGCTTCCTGGCCGAGCACCTCGGCCTCGACACGGGGGACTTCCGGCCCACCATCCACGTCGACGACGCCACCCGCGCCTCGGTGGACGCCCTGCTCGTGCGCGAAGGCCTGGATGGGCCCTATGCCGTGATCGCCCCGTTCACCACCCGCCCGCAGAAGCACTGGTTCGAGGATGCCTGGCGCGAGCTGATCCCGCGCCTCACCCGCGAGCTCGGCCTGCCGGTGGTGATGCTCGGCGGCCCGGACGACCGTGAGGCCGCCGACCGCATTGCCGCGGGGCTTCAGATGCATGACCTCGCGGGCCGTACCACCCTGCTGGAGGCCGCCGAGATCATCCGCCGCTCCAGGCTCCTCATTGGCGTCGACACCGGGCTGACCCACATGGGCACGGCCTTCGAGCGGCCGACGGTCGCCCTGTTTGGCTCCACCTGCCCGTACCTTGCGACCGGCAGCGCGCGGACGCGGGTCATCTATCACGCACTGGACTGCTCGCCCTGCCGCCGACGCCCCTCCTGCGGGGGGGCGTTCACCTGCATGCGCGGGATCACCTGCGACGAGGTGCTGGCCGCCGCGCGCGCCACCCTGCAGGAGACACCCCGGTGAAGGTGCTGCACATCGAGGCCGGCCGCCACCTGTACGGCGGTGCCCGCCAGGTGCTCTACCTGCTCGAGGGCCTGGCCGCCCGCGGGGTCGAGAGCATCCTCGCCTGCCCCGAGGGGAGCGACATCGCGCGCGAGGCGCGCCCCTGGGCGCGGGTCGTCGAGATGCGGATGGGCGGGGAGCTCGACCTCATGCTCCCGGGCCGCCTGCGCCGACTGATGATGGATACCCGCCCCGACCTCGTGCATGTGCACAGCCGCCGGGGCGTGGATGTCTGGGGCGGGATCGCCGCCCGTCGCGCGGGAATCCCCGCCCTGCTCTCGCGCCGGGTGGACAACCCCGAACCGCGCTGGCTCGCGCACTGGAAATATGGCCTGTACGCCAAGGTCATCGCCATCTCCGAGGGCATCCGCCAGGTCCTGCTGCGGGAAGGGATTCCCCCCGAACATGTGGTGACCGTGCGCAGCGCCGTGGATGCCGCCCCTTACCTGCATGCCTGCGAGCGCGATGCCTTCCGGGAGACCTTCGGCCTGCCCGAGCATGCCCTCGCGCTCGGCGTGATCGCCCAGCTCATCCCGCGCAAGGGGCACCGCCACCTGCTGGCCATCCTGCCCGAGATCGTGCAAAGGCATCCGGAGGTGCGCGTCCTGTTCCTCGGCAAGGGCGCCCATCGGCCGCAACTCGAGCGACAGGTCGAGCAGCTTGGCCTCGCCCGGCATGTCCAGTTCACTGGCTTCCGGGACGACCTGGCCCGCTGGCTGCCCTGCCTGGACATCGTCGTCCATCCGGCCGACATGGAAGGACTGGGCGTGTCGCTCCTGCAAGCTTCATCGGCAAGCTTGCCCATCATCGCCACAAGGGCGGGCGGCATTCCGGAGGCCGTGCGCGACGGGGAAAATGGGCTGCTGATCCCGCCGGCTGACCCGACCGCCCTGGCCGAGGCGCTGCTACGCCTGCTGGATAACGCCCCGCTGCGCACCACGATGGGCGCCACGGGGCGGGCGCTTGTCCAGCGGGAGTTCTCCGTGACCGGGATGGTGCAGGGCAACCTTGCGCTTTACCGCCAGATTCTTTCCGCAGGAACTCTTGCATGAAAATCGTCACCGTCCTGCACAGTCATGGCCTGGGTGGGGCCGAGCGCCATGCGCTGGGCCTGATGTGCGCCCTGCGCGATGCGGGACACGACATGCTGTTCGCCGGCCCCTCCGATTCATGGCTGGCTGAACAGATCCTGGCTGAAGGCATGGCCGTGGAGCACCTCCCCATGCATGGTTTTTTCGACCTGGCATCCATGCTGCGACTCACCAGAACAGCCCGCCGCTTCAAGGCCGACATCCTGCATGGACACCTCACCCGCGGCGCCCATTACGCCGGCATCGCAGGCCGCCTTGGCGGCATCCCTTGCGTCGCCACCGCGCACTCCACCAATGCAGGAAAGCACTTCGGCCGGGCTCGGCGGATCATTGCCGCCTCCTCGGCCGTGCGTGCCTTCCTGCTGGAGCGTGGCTACCCCGCCGACCGCATTGAACGGGTCCATCATGGCCTGGACGTCCCCGCCATGACAGCGGAGGCGCGTCAAGCCTTCCGCGCGCACCACGACATCCCCGAGGACAGCATCATCTTCGGCATGGTGGCCCGCTTTGTGCCCGACAAGGGCCAGGACACGGCCCTACGGGCCTTTGCCAGGGCAGGCCAGCCGGGATGCCTGCTCCTGGTCGGGGACGACAGCACGCCGTGGGGACAATCCATGCGCAAGCTCGCCAAGGAACTGGCGCTGGACGACAGGGTTCGTTTCATCGGCCAACAAGACGATGTCTTCCCGGCATTGGCTGCGATGGACGCTTTTCTCGCCCCCTCCCGCCGTGAGGCCCTCGGTCTTTCGCTGATCGAATCGGCCGGCATGGGCCTGCCCTTGCTTGGATCCCATGTCGGCGGCATCCCGGAAATCATCGAACCGGAGCAGAATGGACTCTTGCTGCCGCCGGACGACATCCCCGCCTGGTCCATGGCGCTGCAACGACTTTACGCAGATGCCGGATTGAGACGCCGCATGGGTGATGCCGCACGCGCCACGTATGAGCAGCGTTTCAGCACGACCCGGATGATGCGAGCCACCGAAAACATCTACCGCAGGGCAGTGGAGGGCGCGACATGATGGGCATATCGATCCTGATGTATCACCAGGTGGGAGCCTTCCCCCCGATGCGCGAGCACCGCGCCACCTACTGCGATCACCGTCGCTTCGCCGCACAGATGCGACTGCTCAAATGGCTCGACTATCGAGTACTGAGCATGGATGAAGTATTGGCCTGCTTGCGCGGAGAGATGAGCGCCCCGCCCCGGTCCGTTGCCCTTACCTTCGATGATGGCTATGAGAACTTCTACGAATATGCCTTCCCGGTCCTGCAACGGTACGGCTTTCCGGCCATGGTTTACCTGGTCGAGGAAAAGGTCGGCGGGCGCGCCGACTGGCTCGCGGCGGATGGGCATCATCCCGCGCCGCTGATGGACTGGCCGCGCATCCGGGAACTGCGCGCCGCAGGAATCGATTTCGGATCGCATGGACTGAGCCACCTCCGCCTGGCGAAACAGCCGCAAGACATATTGCGGCAAGAGATGTCCGATAGCCGTAAACGGCTGGAAGACGGCCTCGGCGAGGACATACGCCACTTCTGCTACCCCTACGGCAGCCATGACCTTGCGAGCCTGCGAGCCGCCGCCGAGGCGGGCTATCAGTCCGCCGTCACCTGCCAGCGCGGACGTGCAACCGCCCAACTCGACCCTCTCGCCCTGCCCCGCAAAGCCGTCTCCTTTGGCGACGACCTGTTCGGCTTTTTCTGGAAACTGGCCTTCAAGCACGCCCCCAAAGGCTCCGCGCTGTACCGCCCCGAACTCGACAAGACATGAACGCCCTACCCCGCCTCGCACCCAACCGCATCCTCATCGTCGGCGACCTCATGCTCGACCGCTACTGGCACGGTGACACCGCGCGCATCTCGCCGGAGGCCCCCGTTCCCGTGGTGCGCGTGCGTGACGAGGAATACCGCGCGGGCGGGGCCGGCAACGTGGCCCTCAACATCACCGCCCTGGGCGCGCAGGCGACGGTGATCGGCGCGACCGGGGTGGACGAGGCCGGGACACGGCTGCGAGCGATGCTCGAGCAGGCGGGCTGTACGGCTCGATTCCTTGAGGTGGCGGGGCACCCCACCATCACCAAGCTGCGCGTGATCAGCCGCCACCAGCAGCTGCTGCGCCTCGACTTCGAGGAGGGGTTCGAGCCACTCACCAGCCACCAGCTGCTTGAGGTCTTCGAAGCCGCGCTTGGCGAGGCCGGCGTGGTGGTGCTCTCGGACTATGCCAAGGGCATGCTGCGCGAGCCCGCCCCGCTGATCCAGCGCGCCCGCGCCGCCGGCAAGCCGGTGGTGGTCGACCCCAAGCACCCGGACTTCTCGACCTATCGCGGCGCCACCGTGGTCACGCCCAACATGCAGGAACTCCAGGCGGCGGTCGGCCCCTGCCCCGACGATGCGACCCTGATCGCCAAGGGGCTGAACCTGCTCGAGCAGAGCGGCATCGACAGCCTGCTGGTCACCCGCAGCGAGCGCGGCATGACCCTTCTGCGCCAAGGCCTTGAACCCATGCACCTGCCCGCCCAGGCGCGCGAGGTGTTCGACGTCACCGGCGCGGGCGATACCGTGGTCGCCACCCTCGCCGTCTCGATCGCTGCCGGCTTGGACCTCGCCGAGGCCGCGAAGCTCGCCAACGTCGCGGCGGGCATCGTGGTGGGCAAGTTCGGCACCGCCACGGTCAGCCAGGACGAGCTGCGCAACGCGCTGGAAGGCCCGACCGCCCCGCGCCACGGCGTGATCGACGAGGACGCCCTGCTGCCTCAGGTCGAAGCGGCCCGCGCGCGCGGCGAGCGCATCGTCATGACCAACGGCTGCTTCGACATCCTCCACCCCGGCCATGTCGCCTACCTCGAGCAGGCGCGCGAGCTCGGCGACCGGCTGATCGTGGCGGTCAACAGCGACGCATCCGTCAGCCGCCTCAAGGGGCCGCAACGCCCCGTCAATCCGCTGGCCCAGCGCATGGCCGTGCTGGCCGGGCTGCGCAGCGTGGACTGGGTCGTGCCCTTCGAGGAAGACACCCCCGAGCGGCTGATCTGCCTCGTGCTGCCCGACATCCTGGTCAAGGGCGGTGACTACCGCCCCGAGCAGATCGCGGGCCATGACTGCGTGGTCGCGCACGGCGGCGAGGTGCGGGTGCTCGGCTTCGTCGAGGGTTGCTCGACCAGCGCGGTGATCGACACCATCCGCCGCCAGAACTGATGCCCGCGATTTACTCCGGCCTGCTCGGGGCTTTGATGCCCCTCGCCTTCGCCCGCCTGTGGCTGAAGGGGCGCGACAACCCGGCCTACCGCGAGCGCTGGGGCGAGCGCCTCGGCCATGGCCCCGACCTGCCCAAGCGCCCGCGCCTGTGGGTGCATGCCGTGT